>NZ_JCAXDW010000009.1:0-173596 GCF_059759235.1 Paeniglutamicibacter sp. GQ140 | reverse complement strand
GCACCGCCGGTCTTGGCCGGAGTGGGAGCTGCGGACTTGGATGGCGTCGGTGCGGGCGCCGGTGCAGGTTTGGGTGGCCTTGCCTTCGTGGGCGTGGGCGCGGGCGTGGGGACCGGGGTCTTGGTCTTGGGCGCGGCAGGGCGGGGGAGCAGGTCCAATTCCACCAGCACCGTCTTGTCGGTGTAGCCAAAGACCCGCCCCGAGGGCGTGGCGGCGAGCCGGGGGCCGAATCGCTGCCTGCCCTTCGGGCTGCCGATGACGGCCTGGGTGCCGGCGCGGAAGTCGATGACCGTGGTGGTTCCCGTCGCGCTGTGCACGACCTTGGAGCCGTCGCCCACCTGGGCGATGTCGGCATTGGCCCATCCGGGGCGGTGGGCGGCGTTGCGGGCGGCGGTGAGGCGGTGGCGCCGGACGAGCTTGCCGTTGGCCGGATCGATGATGTTGATGCCCTCGACGTCGGCGACCACCAGCCACCCGGCGATGAGTTTGGGGGCGTAGAGGGCGCCGGAGGAACGCACCGGGGTGGTTTCCCAGACCTTCTTCCTCGTGGCGATCTCCAGCTTGAAGACCTTGGCAGGTCCCTTGGTGTCCGGGATGCCGTAGCCGTTGCGCACCGAGGAGGTCCCGTAGACGTAGCGGTCGTCGGCCGCCAGCCCGATGACGGAGTGGGCCTTGACGAAACCGGCGCCGCCGCCGTCGAGCACCCAGGCGACCTTGTTGGTGCGCGGATCGATCATGCCCAGCACGCCGCCGGCCCGCCCGTAGTCCGGGACGGTGCCGAAGAACACGTTGCGCGAGTTCGCTGCCCAGCCGAAGGGCCGGGACTGGTGGTACTTGCGGCTCAGCCGCTCCAGGCGCACGTAGCCCTCGGGCCCGTCCTTCTTGCGGCTGTCGACGCTGATGATGTCGGCCGATCCGTAGGAGCCGATGTAGCTGCGCGTGGCGTCGAACTCGATCATGCCCTCGATCTGGTTGACCAGGTGCTCGTCGTCGGGGGAGTTCCAGCGGCCGCCGGTGTCGGGGTTGACCGCGGCCAGGCCGTCGCCCATGTAGCCGCCGACGTAGACGTTGCCGTCGGAGTGGCCCAGCAGCGACTGGATGGTGAACTCGCCGTCGGCCAGTGAGACGGTGCGGACCTTCTCGACCTTGCCGGTGGCCAGGGTGAAGAACTCGATGCGCAGGCCGGTGGGGATCTGGCTGGCCACGAGCACCTGTTTGCCGTTGGATGCCAGCGCCAGGGGCGCATCGGTGCCCACGGCGCCCAGCTTCGCGTCGCGCCAGGTGGCGGTGTCGGTGGCGTAGAGGATGCCCTTTGAGACGGTGAAGGCGCGGGCGCCGCCGGTTGCCCCGGAGGTGCGGCGTCCGGCCCAGACGCGCTCGACCTTCCCGGCCCACTTGCCGGTGGCGGGATCCAGCAGCAGCTGGGCGGGGATGTCGCTGGCGCTGACCGCGACGCGGTCCCCGATCACGTCGATGGAGGAGATGAAGCCGTTGGGCATCGGGTCCGGCAGCTGGATCTCGGTGCGCCGCCCGGGGTTGTCGGCGGGGAAGCTGAAGATCCGCGGGTTGCGCGATCCGGTGCCGGCCCAGACGGTGTCGTCCGGGCCGATGGCCAGGCGCCTGACGTAGTCGCTGTCGGCGGCGAGCCGTTTGTGCACGCGGATCTTCTTCGTGGCGGCGGCGTAGGTGAAGGTGGCTCCCAGCGGGTAGGTGCCGCCCCAGAGGTTGCCGGAGGAATCCAGCTGCAGCTCGTACAGCGTGGTGGCGCCGGGGACGGCGCCGATCCGGCGCGCCTGCTTGGGGCTGGCCGGGCTCCAGCTAAGCAGGTCGCCGCCGGTGCAGAGGTAGAGCGTCTTGCTTTCCCGGTGCCAGGCCATGGACTCGATGCCGCCGTTGTGGCTTCCGGCGATGCTGACCACATGCACCGGCGCCCCGGCCTCCGGATTGACGATCTGCAGCTGGTTGACCGGCCCGACGATGGAGACCGCGAGCCAGGGGGCGGGGGCGGAGGTGAGTCCGGGCAGCGGCACCGCGGCCTTGACGTTCAGTGCCGGGAATGCCCCCTCGAAGCGGGAGATGGCGCCGCGGGTGTTCGCGGCGCGCTTCAGCGGGGCGGTCAGCCTCGGGTCGCGCGGGTGCCACGGCGGTGGCCCGGGCTTGGCGGTGGGGGTTGGTGCGGGCGTCGGCCCGGCGGTGGGGCCCGGTGCCGGCGGCGGGGGACCTGCCGGGGCCCGGACGGGGGATGCCGGGGGCGAGAGCGCCACCCCGCCGGCGGCAAGGGCAGCGAGGGCGAGCAGCCCGCGTCGGGTCAGCGGATGCGGATCCTGCGGGGCGTCGTGGTGCACTGTCATCTTCCGGTGGTCCCAAAATGGCTCTGACGGCCTTGAGACTAACAGCCGCACGTGGACGCTTGCCCGTTGCGCACGCCGGGACATGGCGCATCTCACAGGCGCATGTGCGGGATTCCGCCCTTCGGCCCGGCGATCACCCGGCGGCAACATTCCCGCGGGGCCGTCTGCGCCGCAGGGGGCTACGGGCCGTGCTCGAGAACATACGTATGTATCACGGTGCCGTTTTCCAGGGGCAGCGAACCTGCCAGCTGCAGCCGGGCGGCGGCCGTGTGGTGGACCAGGAGGCCGGCGTCGGGCGCATTGCCCAGGAAGAAGGGGTGGATCCACAGCCGGATCTCATCGAGCAGCCCGTGCTCCAGCAACGTGCCGGCGAGCCGTCCGAAGCCGTAGGTCACGATGTCCCGCCCCGGTTCGTCCTTGAGGCGCGCGATGGCCGCCGCCGCGTCGGCGCCGATGAGGACGCTGTTGTTCCAGGTGGCTTGGCGCAGGGTCGTGGACACCACGTATTTCCGCATCGAGTTGATGCGGTCGGTGTAGGGATCGCCCTCCCGGCCCTGCCACACCCCGGCAAAGGCAAGATAGGTGTCCCGGCCCAGCAGCACGGCATCGCACTGCTCAATGAGCTCCTGCTGGATCGCCGCCCGCTCCTCGCCGGGGTCCTCCAGGACCGGCCAGCGCTGCGGGTTGGTGATGACGCCGTCGAGCGTGACGTAGGTGGAGTTGATGATCCGCCGCATGGGGGCGCTCCCTTGACTCGTTGCCGTCGCCTGGTTGCCGTTGCACCAAGGTTCGCAGACCGGCGCGGGGAAGGGAACCCCGCCGGGCCCGCAAGCGCATCACCCCCGGAAGTACAGCCCGGAGTGCAGCTTGCATCCCGGATTGAACGCCGCGGCGCAACCCGGGCACGAGTCGACGCCGAGGTACTCGGCGATTCCCAGGACGCGGCCGCAGACCCCGCAGAGCACCGCCGGCTCGTCGCCGGAGCCCGCGGGCCACTGCGCCGCGTCGTGGCCCGCGGCCTCGGCGTGGCAGAGGTGGCACGGGTAGAACTCGCCGCAGCACACGAACCTGATCGCAATCACGTCCAGCGGGGTCCGGTAGTGGACGCAGCGCGTCTGGCCGTCGACGACGGGACCCAGGACCTTGGGCCGGCCGGGGTTCACCGCACGCCCCGCGCGGTCAGTGCATCCCCGAGCTCGTCGGCGTGCTTGAGCGCCACGATCAGGAACGGGACCACGAAGGTGCGCGGGTTGTTCCGCGCCCCGCGGGCCCGCTGCGCCTCGCGCACCTCGTTGGCCCGGCGGCCGAGCACCGGGATGGTGCCGATGGCCACCGTGAGCAACAGCGCGATCCGCTGCGGGTCCAGGCCCAGCCGCTGCAGGGGGCGCAGTCCGCGCTCGATCGCGTCAAGCAGTTCTGTCACCCGCGTGGTGAGCGCCAGCAGCGAGGCGAGCGCTATCGCCGCGGTGACGCGGGCGGCGTTGGCGACCGCGGGCTCCGGTCCCATGAAGACCAGCTGGCTGGCCAGGGTGATGCCGATGACCCAGCGCAGCGCGTGCACCTGGCGGCCCAGTTCCCGGATCCCTGCCATTCCCGGGCCGAGCCCGGCCAGCGCGTAGCCCAGGGCGGCGGCGGCCGCCGCGGCCGCCGCCGTCCACCAGTGCGATGGCAGCAGCGAGACGGCGAGCACGGTGAAGAGCACCAGCAGCAGCTTCGGGCCCGCGGGCAGCCGGTGCAGCCAGCCGGACCCGGGCCGGTAGAGCGTCAGCATGCCAGCACCGCCTCGTACCGGGCGATGACCTCGTCCGGTTCCCCGACGGCCACCGCGGAACCGCCGGCGAACAGCACCGCCTGCTCGCACCGTGCGGCCAGGGCGAGGTCGTGGGTGACGAGCACCAGGCGGTGGCCGGCGTCCTCGAACAGGTGGTCGGCGACCCGCCGGGCGTTGCGCGCATCCAGGTAGGCCGTCGGCTCGTCGGCGATCACCAGCTCCGGGCGGCGCACGAACGCGCCGCACAGCGCCAGCAGCTGCTTTTGCCCGCCGGAGAGGTCGTGGGAAGGCCTCGGGGCCAAGGCCGCGAGGCCGAAGCGTTCCAGCGCCGCGGCCACCCGTTCCTCGAGCTCGGCCGGACGGAGCCGGTCGGCGCGCAGCGAGAAGGCGACGTCCTCGGCGACCGTGGGCATGATGATCTGTGCGTCCGGGTTGCTGAACACGATGGCGATGCGGCGGCGCAGCTCGGCGGCCCGGCGCGCCGGGTCGATCCCCAGCACGCCCAGCTCGCCCGAGGTCCGCGGGACCAGGCCGCCGAGCAGCCGCGCGAAGGTTGACTTGCCCGAGCCGTTCTCCCCGATCACGGCCACGGTGCGCGCGCCAAGGGCCAGGGAAACATCGTGCAGCACGTCGGTGGCGCCCAGGCGCACCCCGACGCCCTTGAGGTGGATTCCGGGCGCGCTCACCGGATGACCTCCAGCACAGCGGCGATGCCCATGCCGCCGCCTATCGACGCCGCGGCGACGCCGAGGGTCCCGGCCGGTGCCCCGGCGCGCACCAGGCGGCTGAAGAGGCGCACCACGGCGATCGCCCCGCTGGCCCCCCACGGGTGTCCCAGGGCCAGCGCGCCGCCGTCGGCACACAGCCGCGGGTCGTCCTCCGCGAGCCCGATCCGGTCCAGCACGGCCAGGCTCTGCGCGGCGAACGCCTCCACGATTTCCAGCGCCGCGATCTCCGCCAGCCCCCGGCCCGCCGAGTCCAGGGCGGCCCGGATGGCCCCGGCGGCGCCGATGCCCGGCAGTGCCGGATCGCATCCGGTTATGGCGGAGGCCCGGATCGCGAGCCCCGGGCCGGACCCGGCCGGTGCGAGCACCAGGGCCGCGGCGCCGTCCCCGATGCGCGTGGCGGTGCCGGCGGTGAGTGTGCCGCCGGGGAAGAGTGCCGGCAGCCGGGGGAGCAGGCGCTCCGCGGTGCCGATGGCGTCGTCGTGCCGCAGCCCGGCCAGCGGCACCAGTTCGGCATCGAAGCGGCCGGCGTCCCGTGCCGCGCGGGCGTGGGCGTGGCTGCGTGCGGCGTGGGCGTCCTGGCGGGCGCGCGACATGCCGTCGTGTGCCGCGAGGTCCTGGGCGGCCCGGGTCATCTCCGGGTCGCTGAAGCCTTCCGGGGCAAAGGGCGCGCGGCCGTAGGCCACGCCGTCCACCGAGCGCACCGGTGCAGTCGACGCGCTCTCCACGCCGCCGGCCACGCGCAAGCGCCGGTCCCCGGCGCGGATCGCGGCCGCGGCGTCCATCACCGCGGCGAGCCCGCTGCCGCACTGCCGGTCAACCGTTGCCCCGGGCACAGCGTGCCCCAGCCCCGCCGCCAGCGCGGCGATGCGCCCGGAGTTCCCGCCCGGTCCCATGCAATTGCCCAGGATCACGTCGGCCACCTCGGGGGCCGAACCCGTCACCGCCGCGGCGTCGGCCAGCGCCGCCCGGATCACCGGTGCCGCCAGCTCCTCGACGCGCAAACGTGCCAGGGCGCGGCCCCGCGTGCCGACGGGGCTGCGCCGGGCGGCGATGATGACCGGATCGTGTTCAGGCAGCAAGGGGCTGCACCTCCCCGGCCATGACCAGGCCCGGGGCCTCGGCGCGTGCGGGCTTGCCCGAGGCGGTCCGCGGGATCAGCCCGGTGAACCAGCGCCGCGGCCGGTGTGCAGGCGCCAGGCGGTCAGCGGCCAGGGCCCGCACATCCACCGGCGCCCCGGCCTCCAGTTCCAGCAGCGCCGAGACCAGGGCGCCGACGGGTCCGCGCGGCAGCCCGAAGACGAGCGCATCGCGCACCCCCGGGATCGAGCGCAGCGCCGCCTCGACCTCTTCGGGAACGATTGTCGCCGAGGCGCTCAGGATCGCATCGTCGGCCCTGCCCAGCAGGCGCAGGCGCCCGTCGATGAGTTCGGCGCGGTCGCCGACCGTCGCCCACGCCCCCTCGCGGCGCAGCGGACCGGGGGAGCCGGCGTAGCCGGACGCGGTGAAGGGGGAGCGGACCCAGACTTCGCCCTGGCGGATTTCCACCTCGACCCCGGGGAAGGGGCGCAGCCCGTCGCCCTCGTCGCAGGCGACGAAGGACAGCTCGGCCGCTCCGTAGTAGGCGGTCACGCGGATGCCGGCTGCCTCGGCGCGGCGGCGCAGTTCCGGGTCCAGGTGGGACCCGCCGACCAGTGCCGCGCGCAACCGCGGCGGCGCCCCGGCATCGAGCACGGCCCGCAGCGCCTGCGGGGTGCAGTGCAGGGCATCGGCATCCGGGGCGTTGCCCGGCACCGGGCGCGGGCCGCCGGACAGCGCGTGGGCGAGGGAGAACAGGGTGAGGGAGGAAGCGGGCGGGGCCGGGAGCGCCACGGCGTCCCCGCTTCCGGCGCCCAGGAACGCGCCGACCGCGGCGAACGAATCCTCCCACGACGCCGCGCTGCGCAGCACGATCCGCGGGGCGCCGCTGCTGCCGGAGGTGAGTGTTGCCCAGGCCGTTCCCTCGGGAACCGCCGCGGCCGCGGCGGCCGCGTTGACGGCGTCGCGGTGCGCCGAGGGCCACCGGGGATCACCGACGAGGGGGACATCCCCTGCCTCGCGGATCCGTGCGAGCCGCCCGAGCAGGCCGGCTTCCGCGCCGTCCACCGGGATGATCACCGGACCCGCTCCGGGGCCGGGGCCGGCGTCGAGGCCCACACGCGGGCAAAGGCACGCGGGTAGGCCCGGACCAGCGTCATGACGATGACGGTGGCGGTCACTGCCTTGATCAGGTCGCCCGGGATGAAGGCGAGGCTCATCATCACCGTCTCGCCCAGCGGCAGGCGTGTCACCATGCTCTGCACGGGAATCCCGATCGCATAGATCACCAGGATGCCGCCGGTGAGCATGCCGGCAAGCGTGCGCCAGCCCACGGGCTTGCGTCCTCCCGCATGCACGACCAGGCCGATGACGAAGGCACCAACGATCCAGCCCAGCAGGTAGCCGGCCGATGGGCCGAAGAACACGCCGATGCCGCCGCGGCCGCCTGCCAGCAGGGGCAGGCCGATCGCGACCAGCGCCATCAGCACGGCCATCGACAGGGCGCCGAGCCGCGGTCCGAGAATGGCGCCGGCGAGCATCACGCCGAGCGTCTGGACGGTGATCGGGACGCCGCCGGCGACGCTGAAGCCGCCCGGCAGCCCCAGCACGGCGACCACCGCGGCGAAGACTGCGACCCGCGCAAGGCCGGTGGCGTCAAGCTGCCGGGTGCCGCCTCGTATCGAGAGGGGAGAAGGATTGGTCATGGGAGATTCCTTACGCGCAGCATGTTTGAACGGCGTTCAATTGAACAGTGTTCACTATAGTGATGCCGTCGCCAAAGCCAAAGCACTCGAAGTCACATTTCGTGAAACCGCCATTCCACCGGCCGTGCCCACCGTTGGCGGCCTCTGGCGGTCGGATACTCCCGCGCGGGGCCGCAGCAAATGCAGTGGGCCCGGCGTCGCCAGAAGTCAGGGACTGTTGTCCGCGTCAGGCCGGTGTCCGTTGGCTGTGGGGGAGTGGCCCCCACCCGTCCGAGGCCAGGGCAAAGGAATCGGGGTCAAGCGCTCACTGTCGATTACTTGTCATTCATGGTGGCTCCGACACGAGCGGCTCGGCCCGTTGCCCTTCCGGCGGGCATCAGGAAGGTCATTGTTTCAGGACAACTCCAAAGAACATGGCCGACAACCATCACTACCCGACGGACGGCAGATGGTCCCGGTGAAGGCGTTGAAGGCCCATTGCTGTCGCGCCGCCGGCGTTGATTGATAGGATCCTGAGCATGTCCAGCCCGCCCGCCGTCAGGCTTCGTTCCCGTTCTGAGGACGACATTGACGTCTTATTCCGAATTGCCGACGATCTGGCCACTTGGGAGGAACGGAGCGCGGCATCGCCTGCGCCGCTGACTAGGGAAGCCTTCAGGAGCCGGCTGAAGCAGGGCGAAGCCGACGACGCAGGCAAGGACGTGCGTTTCGTGATCGATGTGGACGGCGCCGCCGTCGGCAGTGTTTCGCTTTTCGAGTTCGACGAGCTCGCCCGCCACGCAGAAGTCGGAATCGCGTTGGTTCCAGAAGCTCGCGGAAAAGGCATCGGGAGCGCCGCCATCTCACAAATCGTTGAGTTTGCCTTCGTGCGCTGCAACCTGCGCCGAGTCCACCTGCAAGTGATCGAGTCCAACCTTGGCGCGATCCGTGCCTATGAGAAGGCGGGATTCGTGATCGAGGGTCGTCAGCGCCAGCACGCCTGGGTTCGCGGAAAGTACGAGGATATCGTCATTATGGGGTTGCTACGCTCGGCGTAGCGATTTCACAATCCGGGAGAGGTTCGCCACCCCCCTCCGGGGCTGAGCGTCGCCGCGCGAAACCTTTCCGAACCCTCGCTACGTCGCGGCGGGCACGATCCTGTCATGGGAACCCGGCACCACAGGATCGGAGTGCAGGTTGGGCACCGGCGGCAAGGGTTCGCCGTCCCGGCACCGCTTTATCGGGTCAGTTTCTTCAGGCCCTTCTTCGGCGGCACCCGCACAGGATGGGGCCAACGGGGGCTCAGGGTATCGCCCAGAGTGGTGCCCCGAAGCTTGCGTCCGAACATGGGCAGTACCCACTCGGTGACCCACACCCGGTGTTCCCGTGCCCGTTGCCGCACGCCGCGCGGTGCCTTGCGTTTGTCCCGATGCGTGATGCCGTGCGGCACCTCGAGGACATCCAGGACCCTCGCTGCCATGTATTTGTGCCCGGCCTTGGACATGTGCAGCCGGTCGGGCCCCCACATGCGGGAATTCGCATAGGCCGTGAACGAGGCGTAATCAACCAATACGGCGCCGTACTTCGCGGCGATGAGCCGGACGCCGTCGTTGTAGGCATGGTTCTTGCGGCGCAAGGGCCCCAAAATGGGCGAGACCTCCACGTCGTAACCGGTAAAGAGCACCAGCGTTGCGCCCGTCTGCGCCAGCCGACTGACCAAGAATTCGTACTCGGCCAAGATGTCGGCGATCTTCGTCCCAAGGTCCATGACGTCGTTGCCGCCGGCATACAGCGTGAT
This sequence comes from Paeniglutamicibacter sp. GQ140, assembly GCF_059759235.1. Taxonomy (NCBI): domain Bacteria; kingdom Bacillati; phylum Actinomycetota; class Actinomycetes; order Micrococcales; family Micrococcaceae; genus Paeniglutamicibacter; species Paeniglutamicibacter sp. GQ140. Next base: position 164,189 of record NZ_JCAXDW010000009.1, on the reverse strand, counting down.
GAGCGTTGGCTCCATCGCGATGGCTGGCTCCAGCTGCTCCGCGATGATGTGCCGAAGCCTCTTGCTGCGGATGGCGAGATTCGCATACTCCCAACCCGGACTGTCGCAGGCGAGAACCTCGGCTAGCCTGTCGGCCCAGCCCCGGACGCCATTGGGCCGCCGTTTGCTGCCATCTCCGACTCCCTCCGTGAAGGAATCTCCCACAGCAACATAGCGGCCCGGTCCACGATCAATCATGAGAAACTAAATGGCTTCCCGTCTCGATTGCGAGGCATGGGGCGGCAGGAGGGGCTCGTCCGCGCGCACCGGAACCGAAGAGTTCGGCTCGTGAGCAACTTCCGATTGTGGCGTCCCTATGAACGGGACCCTCGACTGGGCTACGGCCGGCTCCGCCAGATTGGTCGCAAAAAGGGGTTGCCCGCCGTTGTGCCAACCTCGAAGCGGCCCGGCAATATCAGGCCCGGGGGAGTAGGACGGGACCGGGCAATTGGCCAGGCAGGCCCTCGGAGCTGCCTCCGTGTCGAAACCACCCACCTCATGGCGCATTTGTGCCAGCCTGAGCACAAGCGCTGGGCCAGGATTGCGCGCGCCGGTAACCGAAATTGTCATCGGCTTCCTCGCGCGCCCGCCGGAATCCGCGGGTGCTCTTCAATGGCCTGGGTGTAGAGATTCATCAGCTGCTCACACACAACCTGCCAGCTGCGGCCTTGTACTTGCTGGAAGGCCGAGGCCGCGAAGGCCGCACGTTTGGCGTCGTCGCCGATGAGGTCCATCGCGTAATCACGCAACTGGGCCAGATTTCCCGGTGCGTAAAGCCAGCCCGTGCGGGAGGAATCCACGAGATCCACGGGGCCGCCGCGCCCGGTGGCCACGACGGGGACGCCCGATGCCATGGCCTCCTGGATTGTCTGGCAAAAGGTTTCGAGTTCGCCCGGATGCACAAACAGGTCAAAGGAGGCCATGGCGGCGGCCAGCTCCTCACCGCCAAGGAATCCGGTGAAGTATGCGTCCGGAAGAAGGGATTCGAGCGTTTCCCGCTGCGGTCCGTCGCCGACGATGACCAGCCGGGTGTTGGGGATCCCGGCCAGGACAGCCAGGTCCTCCACCTGCTTTTCGAGGGCCAGGCGCCCTACGTAGCCAATGATTTTTTGTCCCTGGGGCGCGACCGTGTCACGGAAGCCGGGGCTGCGCTTGTCAGGGTGGAAGCGGTCGGTATCCACACCACGGCGCCACAACTCCAACCTCGGAATGCCGTGGCCCTGCAGTTTCTGCAGTGAGTCGCTCGAGGGAACGAGTGTTTTCGTCGCTGCCACGTGAATCCGTTTCACCCTCTGCCATGCCCAATTTTCCAGGAATGGCATGCCGTAGCGAGCTGCATATCCGGGAACGTCTGTTTGGTAGACAGCTACCGTGGGAATGCCCAAGGCCGCCGCGGCCCGGACGGCTCGCCAGCCCAGGACAAAGGGCGATGCCAAGTGGACAACGTCGGGATTGAACTCAGCCAGCAGCGTCTTCACCCGAACCACCCCACCGATGGCAACCCGGATGTTCCGGTAACCGGCCAGGGGGACGGCGGGCAGCCGCCTGACGGTTGCACCTTCCATCGTAGGAGGCGCATTCTCCAGCGTCGACGGGGCGATGACCAAGACCTGGTCCCCGCGCGCATCCAGATGCTGCAAGACTTTCAGCAGCGAATGGGTGACTCCGTTCATCTCGGGAAAGAACGATTCAGCAACTATGGCAACCTTCACGCCTCAACCATGGCCGCCGAAGGTTGCCGCAGGGCGCAACTTCAGGAACACGGCGGTGAAGAGTGGGTTAACGGCTGCGTGCAGAGCTTCACTGACTCACTTCTTGGGCTTACCACGCGGTCGGTTGGCGCAGGACGCCAGCGCCCTATTGCCTGTTGGCGTCGATTTCTCGCATATGTACGCGAACAAGATCTGCGACCAGGCGACCGGGCAGGGTCTTGTCCAGCGTGAACTGGATCGAGTGTTCGGTGGTCTTGTAGTCCTTGAGCTGGTCCTTCAGCTCCTCGATCGCCCATGACGAGGGGTAGAAACTCATGTGCTTCTTGGATGCGGTGAAGTACACGAGTGCCCGGTTCCTGTATTTGAGAGTCGGCATCCCATAACTTATGGTCTCTTCGGTGTCCGGCACGAGCTGTGTTACGAGCGCGCGGATCCGGTCGAGTTCTGCCCGATACGCGTGGTCGAGCGCATTGAGATACTCTTCGACGCTCTTCGCTTTTTCACCCATGGCACGAGTGTATCGCCGGCCACCGTCCCGCTTCGCTCGGCCACCGGTTCATCAGAACTGTGCCGTCGGGTAGGTAGAAAAATGGCCGACAAACCGGCTCGCCGATCGGAGGGGCGGGTAGCGTCGTTCTTGGTCTGCGTTTCGATCCTCTCCGGCTCGGCCCGGCACAGAAATCCAAAGTCTCTTACACCCCGAAAGTCGCTACCGGAGGGATTCCGCACCAGACAAATCTGAATGCGTCAATCACGAACTCGGAGGCGCTACCCCGGTGGGCTCGAGGCCCGTTATCCCCGCCACCGGGCGCTCGAGGGGCCGTGAATGGCGGTGTGGGCCACGAATGGCGTTTGATCGGCCGGTGCGATGCGCGGTGTCCGCGTCCCGCAAACCGCATGCTTACCGGGCAATCGCGGAGATTGCCGCGTGGGGCCGGTCGCCTGGATCCTGGCGTGCTTCGGTATGTGTCACTTCGAACCCGGCGTCATGCAGCAGGCTACTCATCTGATCTACCGACCAGTAGTACGCCGGGGTAACAGCATGGTCGAGCGGTTCTGCGGGCCCGCCATCGAAAAAGCCTACGAGCAGGTGCCCTTGAGGCGAAAGAACGCGCGCGAACTCGGAGAGAACGGGCGGCAAGTCCGCTGGGGGCAGGTGAATGAGTGAATACCAGGCGAGCACTCCGTTCAGGCTTCCATCGGCTTCGTCGAGGGCGCGCAGCGAGGATACCTGGAATGGCACCTCGGGGAAGCGAAGACGGGCACTTTCAACGAATTCGGGTACGAGATCAATGCCTGAGATGTCTGCACCCCGTTTATGCAGAAAGTCAGTCCAATGTCCTGGTCCGCATCCGGCGTCGATGATACGGCCGCTAATCTGCTGAGCCCAATGCTCAATGCGGTTCCGATCCGGCTCAGGCATGTCATCGATTGCCCCAAGGATGGCCGTGTACTCGGACGCTCGAGCGGCGTAAGCCTGCTGAACTTGGGAGTCAGTCATGTAAATAAGCCTAGAGACTCGCTAGCGCGACCGTTGGCGCGACATGCTCAAGCGTCGTCCCGAAAGGCGGGGCCCGTATAGGTAGCAGAGGCACAGTCCCGTAAGTGGTTCGCTGACCGGATGGCAGATTCATTGCGTTCCGTAGCCCGAAACTCGGAACATGCTCCATTCCAAAAGAGGAACCTCGACTGGGACGGTCTGCCAACGGCTTCCTGCACGGTAGGCCAATTGACACTTCACCGGACATCCTGCGGATCGAAGAGTGCAGAGCTGCGCTCCTGAACCCGATCTAGTCGACTCGCGTATCAGCGATCTTTTGGGCGAAGTCGTTCAGCGCCGTAGCCACGGCGTCTGGATTGCTCAAGGTGGCGTAGTGGCCCCCTGGAATTTCCACAGGCTCGATTCCTAGCCGCTGGCGTACCTGGCGTTTCATGAATGACGTGGGAAAGAACTGGTCGTCGCGGCACAATATTGCCCCGGTGGGGACGGCTGGATGCCGCTGACCAGGCCAGGGCCGGGCCATCCATTCACCTTGCTGGTCGCGGCCCTTGTTGAGTGCCTGGTGTATCAATTCCTCAGGGACGCCGTTGAAAAACGACGCCAGGGTGTCCGGTTCTATCGTCTCGCGATCATGACCCGTGTTGGACCACCAGTCAGTGAATGTCTCGCCCGGTAGCGGGATCATTCCTGCGAGATACACGAGTCCGTCCGCTTTGAGCTCGTCGCAGACCAAGGGCGCGGTGAAGCCTCCCAGCGAGTGGCCGACCACGATCGTGTGCCGGGCATCGCCCACCGCTGCAGCTACTACATGAACGTAGTCCTCAAGCCCTGCATTCTCGTCTTCGATGGGTAAATCGACAGCGATGACGTCATGCCCCGATGCCTCAAGCAGTGGTCTGACAAGATGCCAGTCCCATGCAGTGGAACCGCCACCATGAATCAGTACGAATACCGCCAAAATGCCACCCCAGATCAAAGACTTACTCGAAAAAACCTAGCGCAGCCAACGCTACACCCAGCTCACGTCGTCGCGCGGAAGTGCCTGGCGCCCGGAAATGCTGACTGCTGAGAACCAGCAGAACACCTAATGGAACGGCCGCAACTGTCGTTTCCGAGATCCTCTGAACGGCGCACGACAAGCCCATAGAGGGAAAGTTCAGTGGGACGGGGGCGAGAAGTCTGGGTCATGCCTGTCCATCGAGCGGATATATGCCGCGTTCCCGCTGATCGCTGGTTTGTACCTGTCAATGTCCGGAGTGCGAACGAACTCCACCAGCAGGTCAAGCAGCGCTGCAACGGCCGCATCGGGTTGGCCTGCGGCGTGGAGTGTAATTGCTTCAAAAGCGCCCAGGGCCGGAGACTCTGGAAATAGGTTTCGAGCCGTCGCGAAGACCTCGCGGGACTTCTCAAATTCGCCCACGTTCCTCAACGTTGAGCCGTACTGAACATAGCAACGGCGGAGCATATCGCCCTCCAACCCAGCAGCGAGAGCACGCTCGTAGAATCCCCGAGCCGCTTCTTCCTGGCCGGCCGTGTCGTATGCCCCGCCTACTTCGTAGAGCACTCGTGCATTCTCGGGATGGGAGGCATGGATGGGAAGCAACGCGTTGATGGTTGGCTGCATATTGTCCCGGTCTCTGGCGGCGAAGATCCGGTCAAGCTCCTCGTCTAAAGTCATGCCGCTCAGTCTTCCATAGGCAACGTCGGACAAGCCGGTTGACGACCGGAGACCAGATTCTGGGATGGACGGACCCATGAAGCTCAACGTCTGGCTGGCCCGCAAGCGGAACCTTATACGGACAGGAGTTCGTCGGTTTTAAGCGGGGAAACGCCTTGCCGGGCGAGCCCTCGGTCGACCATTTGCGACAGTTGTGCCTGACCGGACGTGAAAGACTGACACGGTGACCATCGACATCAAAGCTATGCTCCAGCGGGCCGTCGCTGAGGTGTTTGACCAGACCTTCACCGTGGAAGATGCGACTTCCGGCGACGACCCTTTTCGACAAGCTGTTCGTGTGATCAGTGAACCCGAGCACGACCGCACGGCAATCATTCGGGCCTCTTACACGTGGATGGATGGTTTCATCCCGGAACTGAACGTGCAGACCGGTGTGCTTGACGAGGACGACGTGGAGCATGAGAAGGAAGCCGCGCTTCGACGGGTTTGCCTCGTTATGCGCGCCTATCTCCGGGGCGAGGCACGTATTGAACAACGACGGCGATTGTTCCGTCGGGGTACTTTCCCCATTGTGAGCATCGAGGTGGATGGTCAAGAGTGGCGTCTCGGCCGGAATAGTTGGACAGTGCGCTAGGGAATGGAGGTTGCCATATTCCGTAGGACGAACCTTGACCGGACATAACTGGCCTTGCCGGGATGGAGTTCTCTGGACCGGGGCACGGGGCAGTTTGCTTCGTTCCCTATTAAGGTTGGAGAGTTGGGATAATCCAGCCATACGAGGGTAAGGATCGTTCTTGTATAGATTTGTTCGTGCGTTTTTTAGCTGGAAAACAATTCTTCTCACCACCGGAATCAGCGTTGTGATGCTTGCTTCCAGCATTTTATCGGTGGGCCTGCGATCCTATGCCTTGCCCGTCGGCTTCGCGGCTGCGTTGCTGCATTTCATGCTCTCCACGTGGCTGTGGCGTGACTTCGTGTACGGCGGCGCGGACTTCGATTCGGAGTACAGCTACGCTCCGTCCGGGATTCCTAAGAGCTGGTACATGCTGGTCTCATTTATCTTCCTCCTCGCTCTTACGCTTGGCATCGCCATCCTGGATGTGGAGCAAGGTTGTCGTTCATCGTTCATGAATGCGATGGATCTTTGCTAAGGGTGAAGATTGCTGCTGACTGTGGGTGGTAAGCAGCGGTCCCAATAGAGGAACCTTCTGCGGGACAGTTCCCTAGGCATGCGCAATGCGAAAGTGCACGAGACACAACGAGTGCGCCCCTGAACGTATTGCTCCTTGACGGCGACGTCGCGGTCCTCGCGCAACGGGCGTGCCTGATCGATAGTCTTGGGACATGCCCATCGAGACACCCGGCGCCACGCGCTCACCCGTAGTCGCAACCTGTGTTGTCCTTCTGGGCTTGCTCGCACTTTGGATGGCGCAGCCGCTCCTGCCAGGTTGGGCTTGTGCGGCCAGTCTTCCGGCGGCGTGCCCTCCGCAGTTGTTGCCTGTTCGTGCATCGCTGATTGGCGCAGGAATCCTCTCCGTGCTGCTCGCGACCCTCATCGTCGGGCTGTTGCTTCGGCCCAGAGCAAACCCGTGGCTGGGCAACATATCCCGATGCGCCGTCATCGCCGTGCCGATAATCCTGATCCTGACAGTCGCCACGCACTTCCTGATACCGCAGCCCTGACTCGCGCCTGCTTGGTTCGGATTGCCGGCCCGGACTTCGAAACACCGTGCCCCAAAGCGGAAGGCGAACGCTCTACGGGACGGTGTCAACAGTGAGAATCCCTCGTACTAGAGATTGAACTCTGGTGGATGCGTAAAACGGTGCCGATGACGGGCGTCCAAGTGGTGCATCAAACCGGATTGCTACCGGTAGTAAGGCTGATCCAGGGCCGGGTCAGTCAATACGATGTCCAGGCGCGGGTCTGCCATGAGCTGGCGTAGGGCCTCGGTGCTCGCTCCGATCCCGGCCCAATGAGGGTCGATATCGTTGGCAACACACCAAGCGCGATCGGCTGGCCAGACGAACGCAGGGTCGGGGGACTCTGGTTGACCGCCGGACGTTTCGTCCGTGGAGGTGCTCCATTCGCCGAGTTCCGACGCATGGCCCTGGAACAGAAGACATGAGCGATTCGGCACGTCCACTTTCGATCCTGCAAAAGCAGCGTCCCACACCCCCTCCCAGAAGCAGAAGTAAAGTTCCTGCGGGGTGCGACTATGGATTTTCAATACGGTCAGGACCAATTGGAGTTGCTCTGTTTCCGAGAGCCGGCCATCTGGGGTCGCAGCATCATTTTCGCTCTCGCCAGCGGATGTGGGGTCGGGTATGAACCGCAGTCTGCCATACGCCTGGAAGTCAGCCGGGCCGAAACTGACCAACTGTTGCCACGGCAGATCACTGGCCGTGATCCATTCCGCGGCGGATGCTTCTGTGCAGGGGCTGAGCGTCATGTTTTGACCCTACCGGAGAGCTGCTCCACCACCGTTGAGAGACGATATCGCACCTGTGGGTGCGCTTCCGCATGAGGCCCTGCGCGTGTGGGGCTGGTAGTTTTTCACGATTGAAATGATCCCGAAAGCGGAACCTTCATCGGACACTTTCCTGCTTCTATCCCGGCTCCTCGTTCCCGGTGCGGTGATCATGGCCAATTGTGGGTCCGCACGGCCTACATTGGAACCAGGCACGGCCCGGCACGGCGAGAAGACGAGGACAAATGAAAGCATCCAAGCTAGCCATCTACCTGGACGACGAGGACAAAGGGTTTTGGGATTTTGACGAATCCGGGCCTCTGGATCTGAGCCATCTGGCCGAGTTGGGTCCCCTGTGGGCCGTCAGTGCGCCGCATGCCAAAGTCACCAGCTTGCCCGCAGGGTACGACTGGTCAACCGTCACATCGGTGGGCATTCGATGGCATGGATGTTGGGCACCGGTGCTTCAACAGCAGCAGGTCGGGGACATCTGGATTTCACACGCCACCCAGCAGGCATTGTCCCAATTGGACCGGAAGCTCACCCACGAAAGGTATGAAGGAGGGGCACACCTGGAAAGGCCATCGCTGTCCGCGGACGATGCCTGGTTCATGCCCAGGTTCGAGGCCGAGCGCGTCACCATCGACACCTGCGCCGTAGCCGATTTCGCCAGCGCCGGACCGTTCACCTCCATTGGACATCTCTCATTCTCGGACGTCGCGGCGGTGCGCAACTTGGCGCAGCTGTCCCGGCAAGGCCACCTGGAAGTCCTGTTCCTCCAGGACACCAAGGTCCTTGACCCCGAGACCTTCTGGGACATCCAGGCCACGCGCGTCGTCGTCCATGGCATCAACCACGCGAACGTCCAGTGGTTCTACGACATCTGGCCCGATCGCCCGGACAACTGGTTCGAGCGCTTCCGCATCACCGGGTGCCTGGCAGATGACCTGTACCCCCAGGGAAACATCGAGGATCCCTTCGAGGGCTACAATTACCATCCAGACCTCGACGAGGAGGAACCATGGTTCGGGGCACTCGAATTCGACGTTGAGCCCATGCCCCGCACATCGATCACCGAGCCAAGGTTCTGGCAGATCATCGACCAGGCGCATGAATCCTGCGACGGAGGTGCCGAAGAGTTCGCCGAGGCCCTACGCGAAGGACTGCGTCAGTCCGACCAACAGGAAGTCGTGGCCTTCGACCAGCTGTACGCCCTCAAGACCCAAGCCCTGTACTCATGGGAGCTGTGGGGCGTGGCGTACCTGCTGCTAGGCGGGTGCAGCGACGATGAGTTCACGGACCTGCGCACCTGGATCGTGGCACAGGGCCGGGACTTCTACCTCTCCTGCCGCAAGGACCCCACCATGCTGGCCAACGGACAACTCAAGGACCCCACCGAGGTGATGGACGCCGAAGAGGTCCGGTACGTCCCCGATGAGATCTTCATGGAAATGACCGGCACCTCGATCGAGGAACAGTATCCCGACCAGCCATCGGCATCGATGGCCGGACAGGCCCCGGCCGGGGTGCCGTGGGACGACTATCCAGACAGGCTGGAAGCTCGCTTCCCCCAGGTCCAGGCGCTTTGAACGTAGCGACTCGTGCCTGTTGGTCCAGCAGGCAGACCGATCTCCTTCTTGGGATGGCGGCTCCGGCGTCCCGAAAGCCGAGCCAGATGACACAGGTCTTTGCTGCCGAATCAGTGGCGTCGTCCCGCAAGGGGCTTGTCCGGTTTGGCATTTCGGACCGTTCCGTAAGGGGGTCGATGACCGGTGGCCAGACTGGGTAGGCGAACGTATGAAGTTCAACGTGTGGCCGGTCCGCAAGCGGAACCCTCAGCGGGACGTCACTCAGGCGGCAGAGATCTAGGCCAGCATTACAGCCGGACGGCGGGCGGCTGACAAGAGTGCTTTGGCCCGGTTCTCCCCGTCGGGCATCAGCCGGACGGACCGCGAGCCCGAATGCATCCCCGCTGGCCCTGAGCCGATCGCGGTCAGGACGGCTCGGGCTCGGTGGTGCCCGCCCTTGGGAAACTACGGGGACCGCCACGCCAGGTTGGCAATCCAAGCCAACAAAACCGTCGTGAGAGCATTGGAGGGATTCAACGTTTCCTTGACTTGCACAATGCTTGCCATTCACATGGGCGCTTGGAATCCTTGGAATCTTTACTGGAAGATCAGGTGGTATCCGATGCCTGCCCAAACTGCTCGGGCTGCACTCCCCAAATTGCTGACCCAACGGACCTTCCAGTGGGGCGTTGCATTTGCTCTTATCTCGGCCGCATCGGCTGCGTGCTTTGCCGTCTTGGGGGCATATGGTTCGAGTCTCCCGCCGGGGCAGATATTCCATGCCGGGCTGGAACAAACGCAACTGATGTTCATCGCGCTCACTGTCGGCGGGCCGAGCGCGGCCATCGGCTTGTTTCCCTTGGTTCCCCCGCTCGTGGGGCTGATCCCCGTCGGATGGGTGAGGGTGGTTATGGGATCGATGGTCTATGTGGCGATCTTGGCCGCTGCGGCGTTGTGGGCGCTCTATTTCTTGATGCTGTTCCTCGTCGCGTTCTCGTTCAATTCATCCAAGGTCACAGCCGAGGACGGACAAAGCGTCATCGTCGCCCAGCAGGGCGTGCGACATCCCGGCTACAGAATATACCGCCAGATTTCCCCGTTCATCTACGGGGCGAGCCTCAGCGGCGACTCGGGCGAACGCGAGTTCCCGACGCAGCACTGCACCCTGGCCTCCCAGGGACCGGACCTTGTCTTGAGCTGCGACGAGTACACCATCCGCGTGCCGCCCGCACCGGAGTGAAGAACACTCCCAGGACCGACATCGTTTTGCTTCCCGTGCACGTAACCCCACCAGGACAGGAACCCCATGAAGAAGATGACCCTTGCCGCCTCGTTGCTTATCGGGGCACTGGGGCTTGCAGGCTGCACCACTGCGGAGCCGACGCCCGATCCCGACACGGCCAAGCGTCAGGCATGGGCCGACCAGAAGATCAACCAGTGGCTCAGTGCGAACAACTCGCAAAACCTGGACCAGATGGGCGATCCCTTTGACTTGGTCAAGTCCTGGGAATCCCCGGAGGAAGGCAAACTGGTGGTCTACGTCGATTTCAACGAAAACGGCGTGGTCGACCTCAACATGGTCTCCAACAACATCGTGCGCAGCGTCCGCCACATGGACGACGACTTGCTGTCCGTCGAGGCGGTCAACGGCGCCGGGCTCGGCATCACGAACCCCGGCAGCATCTCCACCTACCCGCGGCCGGACTAACCATTGTGCCTGTGGCAGCGCCGATACAATCCCGTAACAGGAACCTTCTGTGGGACGGAATTCTAGATCTTGAGGTCTTCTCATTCGAAATGGGTCACGGGGTCCGGCAGCCGCAGTCATGCTTGATCTCACATGGGCCAGCCCCAAGTGGCGCCCGGCGGAACGTCCGCATAGGCTCAGCAGTAAACCCATCAAAGCTAGGAACGACATGAAGAAGACGGGGTCTGGGGAAGATCGGTACGGAAATTCACGCTAAGGAGTCCGCTGCCTGTTGAATGGGGGCATGGCGGTCGATTTTCTAAGTGATGAGCAGGCCGCGGGGTTCGGCAGATTCCCCGACGAGGTATCGGCGGAGGACTTGGAACGCTTCTGTTGGTTGGACGATGCCGACCTGTCAGTGGTTGGTCGCCGCCGGGGAATGCACAATCGTCTGGGATTTGCCGTCCAACTGATCACGGTGCGGGCGGTGGGACGGTTTCTGACGGATCCGCTGGCCGTCCCGTGGCCGGTGGTGGAATCCCTCGCCGGGCAGCTGGGCATCGCCGATGCCTCGGTTCTCAAGTTGTACGCGCAACGGGGACAGACCGGTTACGAGCACGCCGCGGAAATTTCCGCCGTGTACGGGTATGTGGAATTCGCCGATCCGGCCAGGCACGAGGAGCTGAGGCTGTTCCTTTCGGCCCGGACGTGGACCTCGACGGAGGGACCGGTGCGCCTTTTTGAACGGGCGGCGCTCTGGCTACGCGAGCACAAGGTCCTCCTCCCCGGCGTCTCCACGTTGACACGCCTGGTCTCGGAGGTTCGTGCCGGATCAAATGACCGCCTCCATTCCATGCTGGTCGACGCGGCCGGACCCGCCTTGATCCTGGAACTTGAAGGCCTGCTGCACGTCGGGCAGGGCTCCAGGCTGACCGCGTGGGAGCTGCTGCGGACCGGACCCTCGAGGGTATCGGTGCCGGAATTGCTGCGGCAGCTGGACCGACTGGCACGCCTGCGGGCCCTGGGTGCCGGGACCATCGATCTGGAGACGATCCCCGAGGGCCGGATGAACGCCCTGGCCCGATACGGGTTGGCGGGCAAGGCCTCATCGCTTCGAGGACTATCCGGCCCGCGCCGCGGCGCAACCCTGCTCTGCGCCGTGCGCGCCTTGACGGCCGAGGTCGCCGATGATTTGTGCGATGCCATGGACGCCATTGTCACAGAACGCGTTCTGCGCAAGGCGGCCAGGGAATCCACCGCCGCCCGGTTGAAATCCCTGCCGCGCCTGTCGAGGGCGTCACTGCAGCTGGCAAAGGCCGCGAAAACACTGGTCGAGGTCCTGGGCAGTACGGAATATTCCAGCGCAGAGGCCGCCTCGGCGCTGGCCGAGCAGGTTTCCCTGCCCGAGCTACGCGCCGCGGTGGACGTGGTGAACGAATTGGTGAACCCCGAAGGCACCGAGGGCGACACCGCGGCGGAGATGATGCGCCGGTTCACCACCGTGCGGTCGTTCCTGCCGGCGTTGGCAGCCGCGGCACCCTTCGGGTCCACCGCGGGCGGGGCGCCAACGTTGGCGGCGCTGGCAGCGCTGCCGGAGATTCTGGATGGCCGCAGGAAGGACCCGGGCGAGGTTGACCTGTCCGTGCTCTCGCCGGCGTGGCAACGCCTCGTCACGGCTTCGGAAGACATCAATCGCAAGGCCTATACGGTGGCGGTGATGGAGGCCGTCCATAAGGCGCTGCGGCGTAGGGACATTTTCGTGGTGGGTGGGCGTCGCTGGGGAGATCCCCGGGCGCGGTTGCTGACCGACCCGGCATGGCAAGCAACCAAGGACGAGACCTTGAGGGCGCTCCAGCTGCCGGAAGAGCCAGCGGACCACCTGGCCGATGTTCGCCACCGCCTTGATGCCCGTTATCTTGCGGCGGCCGAGCAACTGGCCGACAATCCCGCGATACGCATTGATGATTCCGGCAAAGTCCACCTCTCACCTTTGGAGGCCAAGACGATACCGGAGTCCCTGGCACAGTTGCGGGGGCTGGTTGCTGGGATGCTGCCGCGGGTGGACCTGCCCGATGTGCTGCTGGAAGTGCATTCCTGGACGGGGTTCCTCTCGGAATTCAGCCACGTCTCGGAGGCCTCCGCAAGGATGGGCCAGCTCGATGTCTCGGTCGCCGCCATCCTGGTTGCCGAGGCGTGCAACGTCGGGCTGACACCGGTGGTCAAGGACGGCCACCCCGCACTGTCCCGCGGCCGCCTGACGCACGTAGATCAGAACTATGTGCGCGCCGATACGCTTCGCGCGGCCAACGCCCGGCTGATCCAGGCGCAGTCCGGTCTGGGACTCGCGCAACGCTGGGGCACAGGCTTGTTGGCGTCCGTTGACGGGATGCGCTTCGTGGTGCCGGTGTCCACCGTCAATGCCGGGGCGAATCCGCGCTACTTCGGCCAGGGCCGCGGCCTGACCTGGCTGAACTATCTCAACGACCAGGTCTCCGGGCTGGGTGCCGTCGTGGTCCCGGGGACGGTCCGCGATTCCCTGCATATTTTGGATGGGCTGCTCGATCTTGATGGCGGCCAACGCCCCGAGATGGTCGCCACCGATACGGCCTCCTACTCGGACCAGGTTTTCGGGCTCTTCACCCTGCTCGGATACCGGTTCTCACCCCGCCTGGCAGGGTTGCCGGACCAGCGGTTCTGGCGCGTCGACGCCACGGCGGACTATGGGAAGCTGAACGCGGTGGCCGGCCGCAACCGAATCAACATGGAGCTCATTACGGCGAACTGGCCGGACATGCTTCGCCTTGCCGGGTCCTTGACCGCCGGGACGGTGCGCGCCTCGGAAGTCCTGCGGGTCACCCAGGGCGGTGGGACACCGACCCTGCTCGGAAAGGCGTTGGCGGAGTACGGCAGGATCGCCAAGACCGAGCATCTGCTGGACTTCATCGATGCCGACGAGGGTTATCGTCGGCAAATCCACACCCAGTTGACTGTGCAGGAATCCCGGCATGCGCTGGCCAGGCTCATCTTCCATGGCAGGAGGGGACAGATACGCCAGTCCTACCGGGAGGGCCAGGAAGACCAACTTGGCGCACTCGGCCTGGTCCTGAACGCCGTCATCCTGTGGAACACCCGCTACTTGGACGCCGCGCTCACCGAGCTCCGCCACCGGGGAACCGGTGTTGCCGATGAGGATGTGAGGCGGCTTTCGCCGCTGGTCTCGGAACACATCAACATGCTGGGCCGCTACTCGTTCGCCACGGACTCCACCGGCACGCAGCTTCGACCCTTCCGGAACCCCGAGGAGGATCGGGAGGCCTGAACGAAGCAGTACTTTGTTGACCGCTACCGGCCCGCGGGGCAACCTTTACCGGACAAAAGCCCATGGCACCAGTCCGGCGCGTGGGAAGACCTTGCGGGAAAACAGCTAGCAGGTCGTCCCCATGCAGGTCACACCGTAGGGCTTGCAAGTCCCGCGCCAAAGTTGCCTTCCCTCGCTGACCTTCCTGATATTTGATTTCATGGTTCGATGCCTTCGCTGCAACTCGAATCCTGAGATTCGTTCCAGCCCGATTTCGTGACCTCTGCTGCGGGTCCGAGTGTCGGAGATCCCGGCAACCGCCCTGCCCGGGTCTGCAAGGGAAAACCCGTGGATCGTTGGTGGGACTCGGCATGTCCAAGTCCCCGCGCATCTGCCTCATCCTTGGGCATCGAGGGAAGCCTCGGTCATAGAGTCATTTGTGCCCTTGGGGGTGCCTACTCCGGAAATTCCTGCACGAGGGGATGGTCGAATCCGGGTGTCCCTGGAGTCAATCGGAAGCGGTAGGTCTTGGCGGTCTCTCCGTCCTTGGTGGTGTGCTCGTGCACGGGAGTCCAGCCGAGCCGTTCGTAGAATCTCCCGGCACCGCCCGGACCGGTCTTGGTCACCAGCTCGGCCAGGGGCGCCCCCGCCTCCGCAGCCCGGGCGAGAAAATGGTTGACCAGTTGTCCACCTATGCCGTGGTGCCGGGATGCAGGGTCCACCACGAGAGCGGTGATGACGGCAATGCGGGGCAAGAGTGCCGGCATCGTGCCGGCGTCGGCCGCCGCAGTGGCAGGGCGTTTGAACAGTCGGCGAAGGTAGGATCTTCCACGGGTGCGCAGGAACCCGAGGCACAACCGTGGCCGTCGAGCCAGAGCGAGAACTCCGTGGAGGCCCAGTCGGGTGCGGTGCCATTGCAGAACGTCATCGACGTGCCGCAATTGGTCGCTGGAGCCAAGCAGGAAACCCAGCGGCACCGGCCCTCCCGGGCCCTGGGCCTCGGCAATGAACGCGACCCCCCAGGGGGCCTCGAGGAAGGTCGCGTGCCAGTGACTCACGAACCTGTGCCCCAACCGGGGAAAGAGCCCGTCGCGCAGGAACCTGCATTGCCAGTCGGCCGTCAAGGGGAGGTCCGCGGGTGCGACGGGGCGTATCGTGACGCCCGAATGCAGGGTTTTTGGCATGGTGTTTTCTCGGGAGTGGGGGCGGAAACCGAGGGGGATCATTTGCCGTCCGCGCTGAAGGTTGTTCCGCCATCGGTGGAGCGTTCAACGCCGGTGGGAGTGGCAACCCAGATGTGAGGGCTCTCGTCCGGGCCGGCGGCGACGAGGGCCGAGGGCTGTGCGATGACCGCCCCGGTCGCCCGCCAGGTCCTGCCCGCATCCGAGCTCAGGTGCACGGCCCCGTTCGGTTCGATGCCAACGACCGTTGAAGCAGTGGCAAAGGCCGTGAGCAGCAGGACCGGCCGGTCCGAAGGAGAGGTCCAGGTTTTGCCGCCGTCGGTGGAACGGTGCACGCCTGCCTCCGTGGTGGCCAGGACGACGTCACCGGTCGGAGTCCCGGACAAGTGGTAGGGGGCGAATCCGGCATCGCGGGTCGTCCAGGTTTCCAGGTCTGCGGTGGTCTTCAGGGTTCCGTCGAAACCAATGATCCCGCTGCGGGTGACCGCCAAGGCGTGGAAGTCGGAGATACCACCCTGGGAAACTTCTTGCCAGGTTTCCCCGCCGTCCTGGGACCGGAGCAGCCCTGCCGGTTCAGGCAGGCCGGTCTCCGGCGCCGGGTGTCCGGAGGCGTAGTAGTGGTCGTTGCCTGCTGCCGCGAAGCCCATCAGGTCGATGGTGGGGCCAATCTTTTCCGGTGTTCCGGAGCCAAGGCCAAAGAGCCCGTCGTGGGTGGCCAGCATCACCTCCCCGGTTTCGGAATCCACGGACATGCCATGGATGTGGGCGAAGGGCTGGACCGGTGCAACTTCTGGTTGCGGGCCTGGGGAGGACGCCGGTGTGCAGGAGGTCAGCAAGAGCAGGAGGGCGGTGGCGGCGGCCATGCGGCCCCTGGTGCGGGCAGCGGGAAGGGAAGGGTTGATCATGAGGGAGTTCTCCAGAACAGAAAAATGGGGGGGAAGCCATGACGAGGGTGTTGCGGGGCGCATCGTGCGCCCCGCAACCAGTTGGCAAGGCGGTTTAGAGGCCTGCCAGCAGTTCCTTCATCTTCTCGATTTCCCCGCTCTGGTCCCGGGCCATCTTTTCGGCCTGGGCTACGGCGTCCGGGTTGGACCCGTTGGCGGCCTCTTCCTCGGCCATGGTGACGGCACCCTCGTGGTGCTTGATCATCTGGGTCAAAAAGAGCTTGGCGGCCTCGGTTCCCTGGGCGGCTTCCAGCGTGGACATGTCGTCCTGGCTCATCATGCCCTCCATCCCGTGGTCACCGGACATGGTGGCCGATTCACCCCACGCGCTGAGCCATCCGTTCATGGTCTTGATTTCCGGTCCCTGGGCGGCCTTGATCTCCTGGGCCAGGTCGGTGATCTCCGGGTCGATGCCGTCCTTGGCGAGCACCACCTCGCTCATCTCCACGGCTTGCTCGTGGTGCGGGATCATCATCTGGGCGAACGTCGCATCGGCGCCGTTGTGGTCGGCGGCCGCGGGGGTTTGGGCGGACGGGGAGGCGGTCATGGTGCCGTGGTCCATGCCGGGCGTGGTGGTGGTGTCCGTTCCGGTGTCGGTGGCGCAGCCGGTCAGTGCCAGGGCGGCTGCAAGAGCGGTCACCGAAATAAGGGTCAGGCGTTTCATGGAGTTTTCCTTCACAAGTCATTTGGATGCTGTCGATCGGCCCGCAGGGGTGCGGGCGCGCGAAAACTGGCCCGCACCAATGTGGCGGGGACAAGGTTTTACGTGCGACTGATGGACAGTTCGATCAGTGAAGGAGTCGGTGGGATGTGATCGGTGGCGCCGGTGACCGGCGGCGGGCCACGCAACCCCAGGCTGCCGGGAAGCACCAGGAGCACCGGGAGGAAAAGCCAGGAGATGCTGCCGGCCACTGGTGCCAGGTCACAGCCCGCGGCCTGCGGTATGTCCCCGCAGCAGCTGGGGCATTCCATCTCCGCCCAGACAGTCGCCGGGGATGACACCAAGGAATCGTGGGTGTGGTCCGCGGGACCGGCATGGTGGTGGTCCCCGCCGGTCGCAGTAGCCGCCACCGCGGAGCCGGCCGTGGAGGTTCCGGCGTGGGCGCCGGTGATGGTGTGCATTCCCATCAGGCCCAGGATGAGCAGGACCAGCCCCAGCAGGGCCGGCAGCGGGAGGAAAGACGCAGCGGGACGACGACGCAGCGGTGTGCCGATGCCCATGTCTCCCGCCTTTCGCTCGATTGCCTGCCCTCCAGCTTACCGGGGCGTTCCGGGGCCCGGCGTCCCGGGTGGGTGGATGGTGGTCGGGCTTAGTGGTTGGTGGTCGGGTCGAGCCTGAGCCGGCGCAGCAGCTGCGCGTTCAGGGCGACCACAATGGTGGATACGGACATCAGGATCGCGGCCACCGCCGGGGAGATGGCGACTCCGGCGAAGGCCAGGGCCCCGGCGGCCAGGGGAACGGCGATGATGTTGTAGCCCGTGGCCCAAGCCAGGTTCTGGATCATCTTGCGGTAGCTGGCCCGGGACAGATCGACCATGGAGAGCACTGCGCGCGGGTCGTTGCCGGCCAGGACCACCCCGGCCGATTCCACCGCGACGTCGGTGCCGGCGCCGATGGCGATGCCGACCTCGGCCCGTGCCAGTGCGGGGGAGTCGTTGACCCCGTCGCCGACCATGGCGACCTTTAGTCCCCGGCCCTGGAGCTCGGCGACCTTCTTGTCCTTGTCCTGCGGCAGGACCTGGGCGAAGACCTCGTCGATGCCCAGCTGTGCGGCCACGGCCTCGGCGACCTGTGCCGCGTCGCCGGTGATCATGGCGACCTTGATGCCGCGGTGCTGCAGGGCGCGGATCGCCTGGAGCGACTCCTCGCGCACCTCGTCCTCCAGTGCGATGGCGCCGATGACCTCTCCGTCCCGGATGACGTGGAGCACCGAGGCGCCGCGGTCGGCCCACTGCTTGGTGCGTGCGGCCAGGGCCGCGGGGATTTCGTGGTGTTCCTCGGCGATCAGGTTCGGCCCGCCGACGGCCATCGTGGAGTCCTCGACCTCGGCGGTGACCCCGCGCCCGGTCAGTGATGCGAACCCGGTGGCCTGAGGCACCGCCATGGCCCCGGACCGTGCCGCTTCGACGATGGCCCGGGCGGAGGGGTGCTCGCTGTCGGCCTCGACGGCGGCGGCCAGCGCCAGCACCTGGTGATCCTCCACGTTCTCGGTGCCGGCGAATCCGGTCACGGCGGGCCGGCCCTTGGTCAGGGTGCCGGTCTTGTCGAAGAGCACGACGTCGATGGTGCGCATCCGCTCCAGGGCGATGCGGTTCTTGATCAATACCCCGGCGCGGGCCGCCTGTTCGGTGGAGATGGCGATGACCAGCGGAATGGCCAGTCCCAGGGCGTGCGGGCAGGCGATGACCAGCACGGTCACCGTGCGGATGACCGCTTCGTCGGGGTTCCCCAGCAGCATCCAGATGATGAAGGTGAGGATGCCGGCACCGAGCGCGAAATAGAACAGGAACGCGGCGGCCCTGTCGGCCAGGGCCTGGGCGCGGGAGGATGATGCCTGGGCTTCTGCGACCAACCGTTGGATGCCGGCCAGCGCGGTATCGGCACCGATGGCGGTGACCCGCACCCGCAGGGCGCTGTCGGTGGACACGGTGCCGGCGATGACGGTGTCGCCGGGGCCCCGGGGAACGGTCCGGGATTCACCGGTGATCATGGATTCATCCAGCTCCGCCCGGCCCTCGGTGATTTCGCCGTCGGCCGGAAGGCGCGCCCCGGAGCGGACCAGCAGGATGTCCCCGGCGGCCAGTTCGGACAGGGCCACGGTTTGGGTGCCGGTGTCGGTGATGCGTTCGGCCTCGTCCGGGAGCAGTTCGGCCAGGGCATCCAGGGCGCCCCGGGCCGATCCCAGGGCGCGCATCTCGATCCAGTGCCCCAGCAGCATGATGACCACCAGCAGCGACAGTTCCCACCAGAAGTCCAGGTTGAAGCCGCCGATGCCCAGGGTGGTGGTCCATGAGGCGGCGAAGGCGACGGTGATGGCCAGGGAGATCAGCAGCATCATTCCCGGCTGCCGGTTTTTCAGTTCGCTGGCGCCGCCCTTGAGGAACGGGGCGCCCCCGTAGAGGAAGATGACGGTGCCGAGCACCGGGGGGATCAGGGACGAGCCGGGGAACACGGGGATGTGGTAGCTCAGCAGGTGTCCGACCATGGGGCTGAAATAGACCACGGGGAGGCTCAAGGCCAGGCTGAGCCAGAACTTGCTCCTGAACATGGCGGTGCTGTGCCCGGCATGCTGCCCATGGTTGTGGACGACATGGTCATCCTCGGCACTCGAGCGGGCATGCCCATGCGGGCGTTGTTCCCCCGCTGGCTGCCCGGCAAAAGGATGGTGGTCTTGTTGCTGATCGACGGGCATGGGCCCGGGGTCCATGCGATGGTGACCGGTGTTCATGATTCTCCTTCAATCCCGGCGGCGCCGCGTCCGGGGATTCGGCGGAAGTGGATCCTCCGGGCACCGGAATCCGATACCCCGAAGTTATACCCCAATGGGGTATGTGTCAAGAGGTCGAGCGCACCCGGGTATGGGGCTCGCGCGGAGCCAATATCCGTGACGGTGGCCGTTTCGCCGATATCCGACACTGGCTGCAATATGGGGCGGCGGCCCGCCCGCTGGATGGCTGATGGGCGCCTATCCGCCGGAAGGGTCCCGGATTCCCGCCAGGATGACCCCGACGAGCCGGCACACGGCTTCTTCGGAGGGCATTTCGGCGGCGGCAGCGGTTGCGTGCAGGCAGTAACCAGCCAGTTCCGCCGAGGTCAGGTCCCTCCGGATGGTCCCTGTATGGGGTTTCGGGAGTAACGACGTGAAATTGCGCGCTAGGCCTCAAATGACTTGTTAGGGTAAACCCCAAACAGACGTAAGCCTGATGAAACGTGTGGTTTTCAACGCTAAATGTCGTAGCCACAAACCTCGGAAGGTGCTTCGGCCCGCCCCGGCGCCAGTCCAACGGGCGACCATGAAGCCGCCAAGCCCTCGTGGGGATGCGCGGTCCATGGGCGCCCACCTTTAACGCCTGGCAGGTATTCCCGGCCGCGCGACCCGCAACCAGCGGGGTGGGACATCGATCAGATGTAGCGGCAGACCTGGTCGGCGGAGCAGGAATCCGGCTCCGGCTTGCTTGCCTTTTCGTGGAGCTGGAAAATGGTTTCCCGGAGGGCCAGGAGTTCGGCGATCTGGGCATCGAGTTCCCCGAGGCGCTGCCCGAGCAGGCCCTGGACGTGCGAGCACGGTGTCTGGCCGTGCTCGCGGATCTTCAGGATCTGGCGGATCTGGCCGAGGGTCAGCCCGGCGGCCTGTCCGCGGTGGATGAACGCGACCTGCCCCACGGCATCCTCGGCGTAGTCCCGATAGCCGGATGCCAGGCGCTCGGCGGGAGGGAGTAGCCTCGACTCCTCGTAGAACCGCAGGGTCTTGGTCGTCGTGCCTGTTGCTTCCGCGAGCTGTCCGATCCTCATGTTCCCCGATTCCTCCTTCGGTGGCCACCCAACTTGACCTTCCATTGTACTGGAAGGTTCATGATGGTTCATGGGAAGTCTTGAACGACAGTGAAGAGGTATCTTGATGAGCAACGAACAGTTCGATTTGGCGATTGTTGGTTCCGGGGGCGGCGCGTTTGCGGCCGCGATCCGGGCCACCGGACTGGGCAAGCGGGTCGTGATGGTGGAGCGCGGCACCGTGGGCGGGACGTGCGTGAACACCGGGTGCGTGCCCTCAAAGGCGCTCCTGGCCGCCGCGGAGGCACGTCACGTGGCGTTGGACGCGGCCCGCTTCCCCGGGGTGGCGGCCTCGGCGGGCCCGGTGGACATGCCGGCCCTGATCCGGGGCAAGGCCGCGCTGGTGGAAAGCATGCGAACGGAAAAGTACATTGAACTGGCCGCCGACCACGGGTGGACCATGCTCGAAGGGGAGGCCTCGTTCACCGGAACCCAGGACGAACCCCGACTCCGGGTCGCCTCCCCGGACGGTGCCGAAAAAACGATCGAGGCCGACCACTATCTCGTGGCCACCGGCTCCGCCCCCTGGACGCCTCCCGTCCCTGGACTGGACGAGACAGGGTACCTGACCTCGACGACGGCGATGGAACTGGACGAGGTCCCCGAATCAATGCTGATCATGGGCGGGGGCTATGTTGCCCTGGAAATGGCGCAGCTTTTCTCCCGGCTCGGTTCCCGGGTGACCATGCTGGTCCGTTCCCGGCTGGCCTCGCAGGAGGAACCGGAGGCATCCAAGGCATTGGCCGAAGTTTTTGCCGACGAGGGGATCCGGGTGGTCCGGCGGGCCTCCGCGGAGACTGTGGAGCGCGATCACGCCAACGGAGGGGTCCTGGTCTCGGCATCCGTGGCCGGCGGCAGGGAAACGTTCCGGGCATCCCGGCTCCTGGTGGCCACAGGCCGACGCCCCGTCATCGACGGGTTGAATCTTGACGCCGTCGCCGTGAAGACCGGCGCCACGGGCGAGATCGTGATTGATTCCCGCCTGGCCACGTCCAACCCGCGCATTTGGGCTGCCGGGGACGTGGCCGGACACCGGGAGTTCGTTTACGTCGCCGCGGCCCACGGCGCCCTGGCCGTGGACAATGCGTTCACCGACGCCGTCGCCGAGGTTGACTACCGGCACCTGCCCCGGGTCACCTTCACCAGTCCCGCCATCGGGTCGGTCGGCATGACGGAGAAGGAAGCCGTCGCTGCCGGGATCCGCTGCGAGTGCCGGGTCCTGCCCCTGGAGTACGTGCCGCGAGCCGTGGTCAACCGCGACACCCGCGGCTTCATCAAGGTCGTCGCCGAGCTCGGCACCGGACGGATCCTGGGCATTTCCGCCGTCGCCAGGGACGCCGGGGAACTGGCCGCCGCCGGCGTCTACATCCTCGAAGCGGGGATGACAGTCGCACAGGTCGCCGCCGCCTGGAGCCCCTACCTGACGATGGCCGAGGGCATCAGGATCGTCGCCAAGGCCTTCACCACCGACGTCGCCAAACTGTCCTGCTGCGCCTAAGCGAAACCCACCTGAAGCAGAGGACTTCAATCTCAGGTGTCCGCTGCACTACAACCGCAGTGGCGCACCTACCGACAGGGGAAAGCGGTCAGACCAACCGCTGACGGTCGCGAGGCGTCTTGAGACATAAGAACTGCACCAACTTTGGCAATCGGTCGCATTGAAGTCCCGGGAGGCAGTTTGTTCCAAAAAGTCGTCTTGCCGTAAAACGTCTTACGAGGTTGGCATCCAAGAGTTTTTGAGACAAAATGGCCATGTGAGACATTTGGGATACACGCGTGTGAGTACTTCGAGCCAGGATGCGCAGTTGCAGCTCGACGCGCTTCTCAAGGACGGGGTGCAAAAGCGGGATGTGTTCGCCGATGTCACCTCCGGCAGCAGGACGGCGATCGAGCGGCCCGGGATGAAGAAGCTGCTGGAATACGCCGAGGCCGGGGACACCGTGGTGGTCTGGCGGGTCGACCGGCTCGGCCGTTCCTTGATCGATGTGCTGAACACCGTGAACCTGCTGCGCGAACGCGGTGTGCAGGTCCGGTCTATTTCGGACGGGATCGACCCGGCGACCTCGACCGGGCGGATAATGCTGAACCTGCTGGCTTCCTTGGCTGAGTATGAGCGTGAGCTGATCGTTGAGCGCGTCAACGCAGGGATCGCCGCGGCCCGGCAATCGGGCACCCGTTTCGGCCGGCCGCTCTCGGACCCGGCCGTGATCGCGGACAAGCTCGCGATCGCGAAGGACGCCCGCGCGAGGGGACGCACCGCAGAGGACGCAGCACGCTTGGTCGGGTGGAGCCGCGCGACGCTCTACCGCCATCTCGGGCAAGACTCCGGATCCGTCAAGGGCCAGTGATCGCTGATTTCTCTGCGGAGTGCGGTCAAATTCTGAACGGCACATGTCCGAAGAGAAAAACCTCCGCGAGCGTCATTAACTTCACCCTCAGCTGGGGACCAGGATCATACGCTTAGCGCCAACCGCTGTAACGATGGTCCTACAGGCCAAATTTCAACATCCACATACGAAATCAATACCGGTCCGTCCTTAGCGTGAATTTCCGTAAGGATCTTCCCCAGACCCCAAGACTGCGCTCTCCACCGCATTATTGATCAGCATAATTGGCCTGGCTGGATGCACCACCGCCGCAGTTGAACCTTCTCATTCAACCCCGGAGGCAACTAATGCCGAAGCAAGCACGCCCGCACCGACCGAGGCGGTAACGGCCCGGACACCGGAGGACGTGAAGGCCTCTGCCATGGCGGCAGGCCGCCCTGAAGCTGCCTTCGACAGGAACTGCGAAGTCTGGAAATCGCCCGAGGCCACTACAGAGCCCGAAGCATGGGCCAACGAAATCGGCGGAGCATGGCTCGAGGCCAAGAAAGCGAAGTGCCCGGACGGAATCACTCTTCCTGGCTACTATGTCGAGTCGTGGAAGCCCAGTGCGCCTGGGGAAATCACCCTCATCGTTGACCGTGCCATCGACACAATTGAACTCAATGAGCATTTCAGCAATCTTGAATGGGTCGCTTTCGGGTTCATTTGTGAGCTGTACCGGGATAGGCCGGATCTTTCGAAGGTAGTCGCCATTACAGACGGGGGCGGACGAAAGGAAACGGTGACACGCGAGGATCTTGAGGCCCAAGGGAATCTGGACCTCACGTCGAACAGCAATTGCTAGTCTGAGCACCCTTGTGAACACTGGGGCCGAACCAGTCCCGTGCGCGGCTTTGAAAGCATGCGCGAATCAACACGGGCGGCAACCATTGATCCTGAAGACACATGCAGTGGGAGCCGATCATGCCAAGTGGCCGACCTGGAAAAGGGCCGCGCTATGGAAGCCGGTACACGCCCCTAACCGACAAACTCAAACGCAAAACATCGGTGCATCCTTAGAAAATCTAAGGGTGCAGCGATCTCATGTGCTACCGCATGGCATTGATTTAAGCCTGAATGATCCTGGTGTAGTTCTCCCAGTTGTAGGGCGTGTGGGCTACCTGCCGTTAGCCCGTGATGGAGGCTAGTGGATTGTATGGTCCGGATTCGTCGCGTCGTAGATGATCCGCGATGCTGCGATGTCGCTCCGATGGGTGAGGGACCAGTCCGCAAGCTGCTTGACCAGGTGGGTGAGGCTCGCTCCCAGATCGGTGAGTTCGTAGGTGACTTGCGCGGGCACCGTGGGGTAGACGGTGCGGGTTACCAGCCCGTCGCGTTCCAGACGCCGGACGGTGAGGGTGAGCATGCGTTGGGAGATACCGTCGATGGCGCGCTGCAGTTCCCTGAAACGACGGACACCCGAGGCCAGTTCGACGATCACCAGGACTGACCATTTGTCCCCAACACGGGTGAGCACGTCCCTGATGCCGCAGTCCGGATAGTCCGCCTTGCCGCATGGCTCCAGCGATGCGGTTACTTCCATGTGCCCCTGTGACATCAAAGTGCCTCCTTGTGCGCTTCCCATTGGTTACTGATGATGATCATAGTTACTTTTCATAACCATAGGCGGGAATGTTTCATGATCTTAGTTACCGGGGCCTCAGGCCAGCTGAGCAGTGCCATTGTTGAATCCCTGAAAGCAGCCAATGTGCCGGTGACTCGCGCCACACGCAGCCCTGTTGTAGGCGGTAGTGATCGGCTGGTCGATTTTGACGATCCCGGCACCCTGGACTTCGCCGGCATCGACACGCTGGTGTTGGTGTCTGCCGGCTACGCCGAGGATGACGTGGTGATTGCCCGCCACGAACGTGTTGTGGCCGCTGCGGAGCGGGACGGAGTGCAGCACCTCATTTACACGAGCGTGGCCACGGAGGGTGACCACCTGGGCTTTGCGCTGGCACATCGTTGGACCGAGCGCCGCATCCAGGGCAGTGAAATGCGCTGGACGATCCTGCGAAATGGGATCTACGCCGAACTCCTTGGGGCGTTGATGGCACCGGACGGCGGAATCATCACGGCCCCGCTTGGCCACGGTGGTATCGCCGCCGTGGCCCGGGAGGATCTTGCTGAGGCAGCCGCCGTCGTGGCTGGCAACCCCGATGCCCACGCCGGACAGGTCTATGACTTGGTGGGCTCCCGCGCAGTCACGGCCGAGGAAATTGCCCGGCATGAGGACCTTCGCTACCAACCCGAATCCTTCGAGGCACGACGAAAAACCCTTAACACCAGCGGACTGCTGCCGTTCCAGCCGAGCATGCTGCTCTCGATCTATTCCTCCGCCGCGAACGGGTTCCTGGCCACGACGGGCAACGATCTGGAGGGGCTTCTTGCACGGCCCCTGACGGACCCGGTCCAGGTTGCAGGAGCAATGCTTCAACAGCATTAGGAACAGACGGGAAGACTCTCCCAATACAGCGAACTATTGAGAGAGTCTTGTTCGTTGGGGGAACGCTCACCGGACCGCCTCGCCCAGCATGCTTCCGAGGAAACAAGACATAGACTGAGCCACTATGAAAGAGATCGACGATGAAGTTACTTACCTCCGGTTCGAGCATGTTGCCCCGGACGAAGTTTGGGCCGAGGTCGCGAGTCTCTTCGTCTTGAGTTTCGCAGCCCCTCCCTACAACGAACCACCAGACGAACTACAAAGCATCGATCAATGGGGCCCCGACAAACTTGCTAGCCCTGGTGGGCGACTTGTTGCGGCTAGACACAATGGACATCTGGTCGGCTTTGCGTTATCTCAGAGGCTTGACCAAGACAATGCCTGGCTGCGACGACTAGACACGATGCTGCCAGCGATAGACGCGGGAATTTCGCCTTCGAGAACCGTTATTGTCCAGGAACTAGCTGTTGACGAGAACTTTCGAGGTCGAGGGATAGCCAAACAGTGCATCCGTGAACTCCTCTCGAGCCGAATCGAACAGGATGCTGTCTTAGGTGTTTTCGGCCAGGCATCCCAGGTCCGAGAGATTTATAGACACTGGGGTTTTGCGGAGCTCGGCACCTCTCCCATTTACGGCGGAGCCGTGACCCTACATACCTTGCATCACAAACTTCCATGGACGGCCTAGTCATCCAAGCGTGTGGCTTTCAACGCTAAATGTCGTAACTCCAAACGCATTGGCTCTCGGTTCACACTGTTTCGCAAAGGGAACAAGGCCGAGTTTTGCTTTGTAACCGAATCCGTCGCATCGTCCCGCAAGGGGTCTGTCCGGATAAGGCTTCTGTAGCGTTCCGCAAGGGGGTGGGCTACCGGAACGCACTCATGGCTGACTTGGATTTTAGAAGTTTCTTAGATTCACAGGAAAGTCGACCGTCCCGTAACCCCCGTCCGGTGAAATGTCCGGTGAGCGGGCGCTAAACGGGGCACGAAATGCAGACGGTTCTAGCTTTTCGGCGGAGCATCGATCCACGTGGTTTGGTCGGAAGAATTGTGTTGGATCCGGGGCTTCGTGAAACCCGACCCTGTTCCATTCAGTGCCAAGGTGGGTGGAAGCCGCCTTGCGATTTTCAGCCACCGGTGATTTCGGGGCCAACCCGCCCCAGGGAAGAATTCCAAAGCAGCCGAGTATGCGACACGCATGCTAATACGGTGATGCGATCGCGGCTGTGAGACAAACCCATTGACGGATACGGTGCCGCGGCCACGAGCGCTTGGCCGCTCGCCTGCTGGGGGAGTGCTGCAGCCAGATCGACAAATGCGCCCGCGACTGAGCGGTGGTTCAGGAAATATTCATGCCACCTTCAATTGCTGAGATTGGCGGCTTCGAAGACCATATGAAGCTTCCTGTGTCCACGACGGGTGATGACGCTGGTGTGGTGGCACCAGGTAATGCCGATTTCCGAACAGTCACGACCTCGCTGAAGTGGTTGGTTTTCCGGTTTTGGCTTAAATGATCCAGATCACATCCATGGGCCATCGTGCCATGGGGCAGGTCGGGATCTGGATCCTATCCGAGGGCTGGCCGTCAAGTGGAGAGCGATCAGTTGACATGAATCTCGGGCCGCGATGTGGAGTCAACACGGTCAGTCGCGCATCAGCTCGATGAACTATTCCGTCTTCTTTACGGCTTGTAGTTGTCGAGCCAGTACAGGTTGACGACGAGGGGGCGGGGGAGGGGCCCGACTCTATGACAGCCACAGCCACAGCAGCCAGATTCGCAGATTGTTGCGTGGTGGAAAATACTTTCTGGTAGTGATCGTCGATGTTGTTGTCGGGACGAACGTTAACCGCGATGCAGGGGCTGCCGGCGGATTTCGTGAGGTTGACGGGAACGTAGAAAGAGGGTTCCTTTGATTTTGGAATCGTGTTGGAGCGGTTGCGAGAAAGAAGCCGACTACTTCCCGACGGTGGTCGAAGATGAGGAGTCGCTCGCGTTTGCGCCGCGATTGCCATCCGGCGTCGCCCAAGTTGGTCGCTCACCGCAGCGGTTCCTTCTGAACAGACATGACGTGAGCTGGTCGTAACTGAAAACGGCCAGGCTGTTGTCAACGCTTGAAGTGTGGGCGTATCCGAGCCGTATTTGCTCGCAGCCACACAGTGTGCGCTGGTGCCAGGCTCCCAATTTTGCCGTGGGATGTGTTCAGCGTAGATGAGCCGGGATGAATCGGCACTGCTGTGAGTTGCACCGGTCCGAGAGGGGCTCTCGAAACACTAGTTGACATAATGTAGATTATCGGCGGTTTATCCATGGTCGGGGAAGTGGAGAAATCTCGGGTTTTCCTGACCATCCGATGTTGCCCACAATCATGCATGCGCACACCCGAATTGGCCAGCGGCTACACCCGCGGGCGCCTGGCTGTCGGCTCGTCTCGGCGCGGCCTGGCGGCTCGGGCTTCCACGACGCAGGCGCCGCCGCGGAGTTCCCGAAAAATACCGGAGTAACCCTGAGGTATCTGCGCGTTTTCCCACAACGGCCGATCTCCCGACGGCTTTGGCTCAGGATACTAAACACTTGACATAACTACCCGGCGGCACGTTTTGGCACTTGCATAGTTATTCAGGGAAACTCGATGGTATGCCATACCCAAAGTCGCCAACCCGGCGTTCAAACCTGCGCGGCGCAGCCCTTCACATGCGTGACGCCATGCAGCACGCCGTCGGCGCACGCGCGACCAGCGAGCACCTGGAACTCGATGCCATGCAGCTCGAGACCATCGACCTGCTAACCAGCAGTGCCGGTGCTCACTTGGCTCCCCTGCACCGCTCCCCCGGGAAAAACCACGTCTACCTCTGGGGGCCGCCGGGCCGCGGCAAGACCTGGCTGCTTGGAGCCTTCTTTGATGCGCTTCCCGCCGAGCGCAAGCTGCGGGTCCATTTCCACGATTTCTTCCGAGACCTGCACGCCACGGCCCACAAGGCCACCACCCTTGCCCTGGCGCAAATCGACGACCCCGATTCCGTCGGGGAAACTCGCGGCCGCGCCGATCGCGTGGAGGCCCGCACCAGTGCCATCGAGGAATCGATCGAAACGATGCTCGGAGACGTGCAGGTGCTGTGTTTCGACGAATTCCACTGCAATGATCCCGGCGACGCCATGTTGTTGGCGCGAACCGTCAAATACGTCATGGACCGCGGAATCCTGCTGGTTACCACCTCAAACTACCCGCCCGAGGAACTGCTGTCGGACGAGTACTATCACCACCTGGTCCTGCCGACAATCACCACCATCCGAGAGCAGATGACCGTGCACGAGCTCGATGCAAACCGCGACTACAGGACCATCGAACGCCAGGAGGGCGGGCGTTCCGGCTTCAGCAGCGGAAAACTGCTGCGATCACCGGACTCCGTCCAGCTGCTTCGTCTGGGGCTTACGGAGCCGCGCTCCGGCGACGCCGTGCGGCTGAGGCCGACCAGCCAGGAGATCCAGGCCCTTCGCATCTCCGGCCGGCAGATCTGGTTCGGCTTCGCGGACCTTTGCGAATCCCTGACCTCCACCCTGGACTACCTAGTGCTGGTGCGCGAGTACGACCACTGGATCATTTCCGGCGTCCCAGGTTCCGGGCGGATGTCCCCCTTCGGATTGCGCCGCCTGGCCAACGTCATCGATGTGCTCTACGAACACCAGATCCGCCTGGACCTGTTCGTCGAAGAGGGCTTCACCGATTCCTTCGGCCACCTGCCCGAACTCGAGGCAGCCCGGCTGCGCAGCCGGATCAATGCCCTGGACTCCGGCACCGGAGAATCCGCGGGACGAACCACGTACCTGGAAGGTGCAAACGCATGAGCCCGCACGACGAATCGACATTTCCCGGTGCCTGGTCCCCCGAAACGATCCGGACCGAGGTGAACCGGATCGTCCGGCTGCATGAGTCGGGTCAGCTGCCCTCCATCGTGCAGCTGGGACACCCGGTGTTGCGCATGCCGGCCGCCGAGTTCACCGACCAGCTGGACCCCGCGGCGCTGCGCGCCTTCCTGGACACCATGCGCGCCGTGATGATCGATGCCCCGGGCGTCGGCCTCGCCGCCCCGCAGCTGGGCATCCCCCTGCGCATCGCCGTGCTGCAGGACCTCTACGAATCCGCCCCTGAGATCGCCGCAGCGCGCGAACGCGAGCCGCTGGAATATCTGGAAATCATCAACCCCCGCTATCGTCCCGCCGGCGATCGGATGGCAAGCTTCTATGAGGGCTGCCTGTCCTTCAACGGCTACCAGGGGGTGGTGGATCGTCCCGCCGACATCGCCACCTCCTTCCGTGACGCCCACGGCGCGGCCGTCGAACGCCACTTCTCCGGGTGGCAGGCCCGGATCTTCCAGCACGAGACCGACCACCTTGACGGCATCGTGTACATCGACAAGGCCCTGACCCGGTCGTTGTGCGCCAACCACGAATACCCGCGCTGGGCCAACCCGGGGATCGCCGGTGCCCGGGCGGGTCTCGGGTTCTAGGCAGGAAGCTTACCCGCCACGCCCGGGCCGCAGATCCCCCGGCCGACGCGCAATGCTGGCTCAGGCCCGGTGGCGGGGATCGCCGGCATGGCAGGGCAGGACCCCGGCGCCGCTACAGTGGTCAGCAGGCCACGGCACACCGCCACCCACCGCAGCAACGACACCATTGGAGCAGTACATGAATCCGGACGACGGCCTTCGCTGTCCCGTATGCCGGCTGGCGTTGCACCTGCAGGCCCAGCCGGGCAGGCCATCGCGGCTGGGCTGCGATGCCGGGCACGCCTTTGACGCCGCGAAGCAAGGCTACTTCAACCTGCTCGCGGGCAAAGGCACAAACTTCCGGGAAGACGGTGCCCAGATGGTCGCGGCCCGGGCCGCCTTCCTGGACGCCGGACACTACGAGTCACTGGCCGAGGCCCTGGGCCACCGGGCCCGCGCGGCCTTGCGTGGAAACGAAGACCCGCGGATTCTCGATGCCGGCGCCGGGACCGGCTACTACCTCAACCAGGTACTGCAGGCCCTGCCCGAGTACGCCGCGGCCAGCGCCGTCGCCCTGGACATTTCCCGGTATGCCATGCGACGAGCGGCAAAGGTTCCTCGGACCCTGGCGCTGGTATGGGACCTGTGGCGCGAGCTCCCCCTGGAAGACGAATCGTTTGACGTGCTGCTGAACATCTTCTCCCCGCACAACGGCTCGGAATTTGCCCGCGTGCTGCGCCCGGGCGGCACGGCGCTGGTCGTTACCCCGCTGCCCGGGCACCTGGCCGAGGGCGCCGAGCTGTTGGGGCTGCTGGCCATCGCCCCGGACAAGGCGGCCGGTGTCGTGGCCTCCATGGGCGACGGCTTCACGCTCAGCGCCACTGAGGAGGTGCGGATACCGTTGGTGCTTGATGCGGCCGCGGCCTTCGAATTGGCAATGATGGGCCCGGCCGGCCACCACCTGGATCCCGGGGAGCTGCGCGGCCGGCTGGCCGCAGCGGGAGGCACCATGCTTATCACCGCGGCATTCCGCATCCAGGAATTCCGCCGGAACCGGTAGCCCGCGCAAGGGCCGAGGGCATGTGGGCCGGCATCGCAATGATGAGTGTCCGGCGAGTGAACATCCTCCCTTGTGCTGATTCAATTTGGCCCCCCGATCAGGCAAAATGGAAGCTACGAGGTTGGTTTGCATCCAACGCATCCGGACTTGAGGGGTAAACATGTATGTGTGGCTTTTAGACAATGCTTGGGTGGTCTGGCTCGCGCTCTTCCTCTTGTTGGCCATCATCGAAATGATCTCCCTTGACCTGTACTTCATCATGCTGGGCGTCGGCGCCCTCGGTGGCGTGGGGGTCGCCCTGCTGGGTGGCGAATTCTGGTTGCAGGTCGTGGTCTTCTCCGTCGTCTCCCTGCTCATGATCATGTTGGTCCGACCCATCGCGCTGCAGCACCTGCGCAAGGACCCGGAGGCGCTGCGCACCAATGTCGATCGGCTCATTGGCGAAGACGCGCTGGTGCTGGAACCCACTTCCAGGATGAACGGGCGGGCCAAGATCGGCGGGGAAACCTGGTCGGCGCGCACCGAGGACGAGGTGGCCCTCCAGCCGGGGACCTACGGTTCCGTGGTCCGCATTGACGGGGCGACCGCCTACATCACGTTGCGTACCAAGATGCTGGGCCTGGACTAAGGACCTTAGGAATGTTTTTCGGTGCTCCGGACGGGGCGCCCCAACGAAAGAGAGAAGAGATGCAAACATCGGGTCTTGGCCTTACGGTCGTCCTGGTAGTACTGGCAATCTTCGTGATCATCGTGCTCTTGCGCTCCGTGCGCATCGTGCCGCAGGCGCGGGCCGGAATCGTGGAGCGGCTGGGCAAGTACCACCGCACCCTGCTTCCCGGGCTGACGATCTTGATCCCGTTTGTCGATCGCTTGCTCCCCATGCTGGACCTCCGCGAACAGGTTGTGAGCTTCCCGCCGCAGCCGGTGATCACCGAGGACAACCTGGTGGTCTCCATCGACACCGTGGTGTACTTCCAGATCACCGAGCCGCGTGCGGCCACCTATGAAATCGCCAACTACATCCAGGCCGTGGAGCAGCTGACCACGACCACGCTGCGTAACGTGGTCGGCGGGTTGAACCTCGAGGAGGCGCTCACCAGCCGCGACCAGATCAACGGCCAGCTGCGCGGGGTCCTCGACGAGGCCACCGGCAAGTGGGGCATCCGTGTTTCGCGCGTGGAGCTCAAGGCCATCGATCCGCCGCTGTCGATCCAGGATTCCATGGAGAAGCAGATGCGCGCCGAGCGTGACCGCCGTGCCGCGATCCTCACGGCCGAGGGCACCAAGCAGTCCGCCATCCTGACCGCGGAGGGCCAGCGCCAGGCCTCCATCCTGAAGGCCGAGGGCGATGCCAAGGCATCGATCCTGCGCGCCGACGGCGAGGCACAGGCTATCCAGAAGGTCTTCGACGCGATCCACGCCGGAAAGCCCGACCAGAAGCTGCTGGCCTACCAGTACCTCCAGACCCTGCCGAAGATTGCCGAAGGCTCCTCCAACAAGCTGTGGATCATCCCCAGCGAGGTCGGCGAGGCGCTGAAGGGCATCGGCGGAGCGCTGGGCAACTTCACCGAGGGCGCGGGCGACGACAAGCCCGAAAGCACGAGCAGCACCCTGATGTAACGAGCCATCCGGGCCGGGAATCCTCGGGCGGGCGACCTCACAACCGAGGGCGCCCGCCCGAAGCCGCGTCGGGGCCGTATAATGGATACTTCGAGACTTGCGCCCCGCGGGAATTATAAGCTGGACCGGGACGTTTAAATCGGTAGCCGAACCCGTATGTAATCGCAGTAGGGAGACAATATGAGCGATCGCAGCCTGCGAGGAATGCGCCTTGGCGCACAGAGCATGGAAACTGAGGCTGGCGTCGAGCCAGCAGCGCGCCAGCGCGTTGAATATCGTTGCGAAGACGGCGAGCAGGTGTTCGTGATTTTTGCCGCCGAGGCAGATATCCCGGCGACCTGGACCTCCAAGACCGGCAAGCTTGCCAAGCTGGTCAATGGCGAGGCAGAGCCGGAGGAATCCAACGAGAAGCCGGTGCGTACCCACTGGGACATGCTCCTCGAGCGCCGCTCCGTTGATGAGCTGGAAACGATCCTGAAGGACCGCCTGGACAAGTTGCGCACCACCCGTGGTGCGGCCCAGGCGGCACTCAAGGGATAACGACCCCTGGATTCACAGATGGCGAGGGCCCGAATGGATTATTCCATTCGGGCCCTCGCCATTTGGGGATGCCCATCACGGCATCCGGGAGGCTACTTGCGGTTCGTGAGCTTCTTCCAGCGGGCGCTCAGGCCCCACTTGGTCACGTTGAGCATGGCCTCGACGACGATGTTTCCGCTCATCTTCGAGACGCCAAGTTCGCGTTCCACGAACGTGATCGGAACCTCCACGATCTTCTTGCCCATTTGGGCCACGCGGAAGGTCATGTCGACCTGGAAGCCGTAGCCCACGGATTCGACGGCGTTGAAATCCAGGGCTTCGAGGGTTTCGCGGCGGAAGGCGCGGTAGCCGGCGGTGATGTCTCGCAGGTTCACCCCGAGCATGGTGCGCGAGTAGAAGCTGCCCACGCGCGAAATCATCTTGCGGTGCAGCGGCCAGTTGACGACCGAGCCGCCCTTGACCCAGCGGGAACCGATGACCAGGTCCGCGCCCTTGGGGATCTCGGCAAGCAGCAGTGGAAGCTGTTCGGGCTTGTGGGATCCGTCCGCATCCATTTCCACGAGCACGTCGTAGCCGGCGTCCAGGGCCCAGCGGAAGCCCGCCAGGTAGGCGGCGCCCAGGCCGGCCTTGCCGGTGCGGTGCATGACGTGGATGGCCTTGTCGTCTGCCGCCATCTTTTCGGCAAGGTCGCCGGTGCCGTCGGGGGAATTGTCGTCAACAATCAAGACATCCGAATCGGGCACTGCGGCACGCAAACGGCCCACGGTGATGGGAAGCGATTCAAGCTCGTTGTAAGTCGGAATGATCGTGACTACGCGCACGCGGCAGTCCCTTTCTGCTGATGGAATGATCCGCGGAAGAGGGCCGCAAGGGGCCGAGTACCAACGTGCCGCTAGGCGGGAACCCGCTGCGACTGGTTTCAGGGATCGGGTGGGGGTCAGTGCTCAATTATACGCAACCGCCCTCGCGAAACCCGGACCCTCGCCGTGTGATGCGCAAGACCATTTCGCATTGCCCGCGGGCACAGATCGACCCCGCGGGCTTCGGTCCGTCCCCTCCCAACGGCATGCGGCGGGAAGGGTGTTATCTAGTGCCTACGGGGTCGATTTGTTCATGCGCACCGGAATGCCGGTAAGCCGGATCGAAGGATCAGACATTGGTTCCAGCCTACCGTCCAGTTTTTAACTGTCAACCGTTTCCGGACCACCGGCTTCATCAAACTACTCAAGTCAACCGATAAATCGCGGGCTGGCGCACTTTGCCGGAAAATAAACAAATCAACTGGCAATACTTCGTTTTAACCCTTGCAAAAACCGGAATCGTCTGATCCCCAGCCAGCGGCAAAGATGATTCTAGGAAACGCCGAGCGCATCGAAGAGTACGTGCCCGGCACGCACCGTTCGCAGGCATTTGGGCAATTCGTCTTCCAGGACCGGCAGCATGGGGGTGCCGGCACGGGCGTCGGTGCTCCAGGAGGAAACACGGAGATCCGGTGTCTGCACCGACAGTTCGGCGGCGTCCCAGATCGCGAACGTGGCTTCGGCCCCGTTGACCAGTTGGCCGGCCATCGGGTTCGGTGCGCCAAGGGCGCGGAAGCCCGAACGGGTGTGCGCCATGAAGGCGGCCCTGGCCGAAACGCGTGCCTGTGGATCGCTGAGCTCCAGGCAAGCCTTGACGGTGCTCCACGGGCTCACCGAGGTGACCGGCGCATCGGAACCCACCACGACTGGCACGCCCGCAGCCAGGAACTGTCCCACGCCATTCATCGCTGCGGCGCGGGAGCCTCCCAGCCGGCGCTCGTAGAGACCGCCTACTCCACCCCAGGCGGCATCGAAGCCGGGTTGCATCGAGGCGGTCAGCCCGAAGGCCAGCATTTGGGCCCGAGCCGCCTCGTCGACCATCTCCACGTGTTCCAGGCGGTGCCTGCCGGCCTGGACCTTTGCCAGGCCCACGGATTCGGCGGCCCG
This sequence comes from Paeniglutamicibacter sp. GQ140, assembly GCF_059759235.1. Taxonomy (NCBI): domain Bacteria; kingdom Bacillati; phylum Actinomycetota; class Actinomycetes; order Micrococcales; family Micrococcaceae; genus Paeniglutamicibacter; species Paeniglutamicibacter sp. GQ140. The sequence continues at coordinate 129,077 of NZ_JCAXDW010000009.1, read as the reverse complement.
GGCAAAGCCCTCAAGCGCCAAGTCCAGCCCGGCGTCCCCGATGACATGGAAGGAGGCCTGGATGCCGGCCAGCGAACAGGCGGCGACGTGGGCGCCAATGGTCTCCACGTCCAGGTAGGCAGTGCCCCGCTCCCCCGCGGCGTCGGCGTAGTCGCCGCGCAGCAAGGCGGTGCGGGAACCGATGGACCCGTCGATGTTCAGGTCCCCGCCCAGCCCCACCACCGCGGAGGAGTTGAAGGAGGCCAGGAGTGCCCTGGCCTCGTCCTCGGTGCCCACGGCCTGGCCCCAGTAGGCGTAGACCTCCGGAGTGGTGGCCTTCTCTTCGTCCGTGCGGGCCAGCAGCGACTCGAGGTCCGCGCGCCCGGAGATGTGCTCGGCGGCCATCTCCACCACGGTCCCGTGGCCGGTGGCCGCCAGGTGCTGCAGCGCGAGATCGCGGTTTTCGGTGTCCGCTGCCGGATCGCCGGCGAGGACCGCTGCCCTGACACGTGCATGTGCACTCCCGCGGACGAGGCCATCGGAGTATTCGGGGCCTTCCGCGATGCCGACCCGCTGGGCGAGCCGGGGGCTGATGAGGGCCGAGTGGACGTCGACTCGCGCCAGGTAGACCTCGCGGTCGGGGGCGGCCTGTTGCAGCTGTTCGGCGGTGGGCACGGTGCCGGTGCCGAAGGCGGACTCGTCCCACCCGGCTCCCAGAATGGCCCCGCCGGTGGTTGCCGCGGCCGCCGCAACTGCCTCGAGCAGCTCCGCGGCGCTGCGGGCCGCACTCAGGTCCAGGCCCTTGAGCCGGGCACCGAGCGAGGACAGGTGCACATGCGAGTCGACGAATGCCGGGGTGATGAGCGCACCTTGCAAATCGATCTCGGTCATTCGTGCGTCAAGCAAGGCGCCTGCCGCGGCCTCGGTGCCGATCCAGGCCACCGTGCCGTCTTCGACGAGCATTGCGGTGGCAAAGGGGTCGGCCGGGGAATAGACGGAGCCGTTGCGGTACATCTCAAGAGACAATTGTTTACCTTTACTTTTTCTCAAGCACGCCGCAGGTGTCGGCGTCCTTCAATCCTGCCGGTGCCGGGCCGGGTCCCGCCGTGGCGGGAATCAGTCGACAACGTTTGAATAAGCGACAACCCCGCGGCGGATCCTTTGCACCGCCTGGTTGCAGGAACGGGCCAGTCCGGTGTTCAGGTCAGGGATCTTGGCCAGTTGGTCCAGCACGTCGATGACCTGTTTGGCCCAGCGGACAAAATCGCCGCCGGCCAGGTCGGTGCCGCGGAGGCACTCGCGCAGGTCCGAACCCCGGGCCCACTTGTAGATCGGCCAGATCAGCCCGGAGTCAGGTGCCGCGGTCTCGGGCAGGCCGGCGTTGGCCTCCGCGTCCGAGAGGCGCGACCACAGGTTCACCGAGGTTTCCCAGGCGATCTGAACCTTCGCGGTGGGCATGCGCGGATCCGGACCGTGGTCCTCGCGGCGCGCCTGGAACACGAGGGCAGAGATGAATCCGGCAAGCTCCTCGGCGGTCATCTCGTTCATGGCCCCGGTTTCCATGACCAGGGAGGTCAGCAGGTCGCGTTCGCCGTAGATGCGCCGCAGCCGCTGCCCCGCCTCGGTGATTTGGGCCTGGCCCATGTCGTTCGAGGCGGGCACGAGGTACTCGAAGTCCTCGAGCACCTTGGCGACCTTGTCGAAGGTCTTCGAAATGGTGTTGGTGCGGCCGCTGATCTGGGACCGCAGCTTGTTGGTGTCGCGCAGCAGCTTCGCATGGCGCTCGCCCCAGCGCGCATGGTCCTCGCGTTCGGGGCACCCGTGGCAGGGGTGGGCCTTGAGCGCGGCGCGCAACGCCGTGATGCGTGCTTCCTGCTCGTCGCTGCCGGTGAAGTTGAAACCGGGGACATCGTCCCGGGGCGGGCGGGACTCGGCCAGCGCGTTGTGCAGCGATGCTGCCAGGTCCCTGCGCTCCTTGGGGCTGCGGCCCGTGAACCCCTTGGGGATCCGGATCCGGGAAATGACCTCGACGGGGCCGTTGAGGTCCTGGACGCCGACGCGCCGGATGTGCTTGTCCTCGGTCAGCACCGTGGGGCGCGGGTCGTGCCACGAATTGTCCAGCTCGATGACCACGCAGCGGCCCAGCTTGCGGGCGCCGTGGATTTCGATGATGTCCCCGCGCGCCAGGGTTTCCAGGGATTCGGTCGCCGCCGAGCGGCGCAGCCGCGACACGGTTTTTGACGCGTCCTTTTCCGCCGCAGACAGCTGCTCGCGCAAGGAGGCGTATTCGCCGAAGTCCCCCAGGTGGCAGGTCATCGATTTGGCGTAGCCGGCAAGCGACTCCTCGCGGGAGCGCACCTGGCGTGCCATGCCGACCACGGAACGGTCGGCCTGGAACTGGGCGAAGGAGGTTTCCAGGATGCCGCGTGCCCGTTCCCGGCCGAATTGCGAGGTCAGGTTGAGGGACATGTTGTAGGTGGGGCGGAAACTGGAATTCAACGGGTAGGTCCGCTTGGAGGCCAGCCCGGCAATCGCCGCGGGGTCGGTGTCCTGTTGCCACAACACCACCGCGTGGCCCTCGACGTCGATTCCCCGGCGTCCCGCACGTCCGGTCAGCTGGGTGTACTCCCCCGCCGTGACCGACACGTGCGATTCGCCGTTGAACTTCTCCAGCTTTTCCATGACGACAGACCTGGCCGGCATGTTGACGCCCAGGGCCAGCGTCTCGGTCGCGAAGACGGCCTTGACCAGTCCGCGGACAAAGAGGTCCTCGACGACTTCCTTGAAGATCGGCAGCAGCCCGGCATGGTGGGCGGCGAACCCGCGCATGAGTCCCTCGCGCCACGGCCAGAAGCCCAGCACCTCCAGGTCGTCCGGCGGCAGCTTGTGGGCGACCATGTCGATGGTCTGTTCGATTTCCGTGGCCTCGGCAATGGTGGTCAGGGCGAGGCCCGAACGAACGCACTGGGCAACGGCGGCGTCGCAGCCGTTGCGCGAGAAGACGAACACCAGGGAAGGCAGCAATCCGGCATGGTCAAGCGCCATGATCATGTCCGGCCGGGAGACGCGGGTGCCCAGTTGCTCGCGCTTCTCCCCCCAGGTCCCTCCGCCTCCCCCGCGGCGTCCACGTCCGCGCTGGACGCGACCCCGGGAACCGGTCAGGCTGCGGTGGGCCATCTTGGAGAGCTCGGGGTTGACCTCGGCCACGCGCTCCGGGGCGTCCGCGACCTGGTCGAAGGACACGTCCTCGGCGAACAGGTCAAGGAGCCGGCCGCCGACCATGACGTGCTGGTAGAGCGGGATGGGACGGTGCTCGGAAACGATGATGCGGGTATCCCCCCGCACGGCGTCGAGCCAGCCGCCGAATTCCTCGGCGTTGGAGACCGTGGCGGAAAGCGAGATGACCTGGACATCCTCGCGCAGGTGGATGATGACCTCTTCCCACACCGCGCCGCGGAACTTGTCCGCCAGGTAGTGGACCTCGTCCATCACGACGTAGCCCAGTGAATCCAGCGTGTCCGAGTCTGCGTACAGCATGTTGCGCAGGACCTCGGTGGTCATCACCACGATCTCGGCCTCGCCGTTGATGGTCATGTCGCCGGTGAGCAGCCCCACGCGTTCGGCGCCGTAGGTGGCCACAAGGTCGCTGTATTTTTGGTTGCTCAGCGCCTTGATGGGGGTGGTGTAGAAGGCCTTGCGGCCGGAGCGGAGCGCCTGGAAAATGGCGAACTCGCCCACCACCGTCTTGCCTGCACCGGTGGGGGCTGCCACTAGAACCCCGGAACCGGACGCCACGGCCCGGCATGCTTCCTCCTGGAACGGATCAAGGTCGAAACCCAGGCTGGCACGGAACTCGGCAAGCCCGGATTCGCTCTCCTGGTCTTGTTCCTTGGCTGCGTCAAATCGCTCGGCCGGCATGCTCACGCTGCGACCCCTTTCAGGAGGGTTGTAGGTGCGCCCGTGTCCGTACACCGGACACGGGGCATCCTATGGAAGATCCGGCGAATCGGGAAGCTCGGATCCCTCGCCGGCAGTGGCGGCGTTCTCGGCCTCAAGCTGGGCCCGCTTCTTGTCGCGCTTGCGGTCATTCAGGTGGCAAATAAGTGTTGCCGTCGCAAAGGTCACGAACAACGGTCCGGCCAGGGCAAACATGGTGATTGCATCGCCGCCCGGGGCCGCCATGGCGGCCACGAGGGCAATCAGGAAGACCGTGATGCGCCAATGGCGCAGGATCAACCTGGCCTTCAGCACACCGACCAAATTCAACCCGACCATCAGGACCGGTGCCAGCATGGCCAGCCCGAAGGCGATCAGAAGCCGGAACACGAACGGCAGGTACGTGTCGGTCGTCAGCCAGGACTGGGCGTTTTCCGGGGTCAGCGAGATAAAGAACTTCAAGGCATGCGGCAATACCCAGTAGGCCATGCCGACGCCCAGAATGAAGAGCGGGGCCGCCGCCGCGGCGAACCCGATGGCCGTATTGCGTTCCTTCTTCTTCAACCCCGGGACTATGAAGGCCCATAGCTGATAGATCCAGATCGGCGCCGAGAACACCAGCCCCAAGAGCAACGAGGTCTTGAGCATGATGTCGAAGGGCGCCATGACGGAGGTGAAGTTGACTTCTCCACCGTATGCGCGCACCGGGGCGATGATCAGGCCAAGGACCTCGTCGTAGAGGAAGAATCCCCCGACCGTTCCCAAGACCAGGGCGATCAGCGAAATGAAGAGACGGTTCCTGGCCTCCACCAGGTGTGCCTTCAAGGCCATGCGGCCCTCGGGATTGTCCTTCCGCCCCTTTTTGGAGTTCACTACTTGTTCGCTCACGAAGGACTAGGCGTTGTTCTCACGACGGTCGGGATCAACGATGTTGCCCTCGACGGTTTCATCGCCTGCCGCGGGAGCCTTCTCATCGTCCTTCATCTGACGGACCTCGGACTTGAAGATACGCAGTGACTGGCCCACGGAGCGCGCCAGACCGGGAAGCTTCGGGGCACCGAAGAGAAGCAGTGCCAAAATTACGATGATGACCAGATGCCATCCTTGGATTCCACCCATGGGGAACCTACCTTTCAATCGTGTTAAGTCTACAGTTAGAACAGTTCGAGGTCGCCCACGCGTTGCGCTTGTCCGCGACGCGTTTTGCGTTCAATACGCGCCTCGCGCCTGGCGGCCGAACGACGCAATTTCCCTGCATCACGCGCCGCACGGGCATCCTCCGGGTCCTGGAACAGTGCTGCGACCCCCGAGGGGGTCCGTTCCAAGATCTCGGGGTACGTGCGCGGCTCGGGATCCGCATCCATCGAGGAACCCACCCGGTCCATGGCATCGCCGGCTTCGCTGGCCAAGGCCATGAAGCCGCGGAAGAGCCGAATTCCGGCCAGGACAAGGAACAATAGCGCGCCCAGCGCGAGCACCACCCACAGCAACAGCCAAAACCACCAAGGCAACATCGCTACTTCACCTCCCGGGTCGTCACTGCCGCACGGAGCCAGGACTCGACGTCGCTGCGCAAGGAGTCAGGTGCGATGACCCGCAGGTCGCCGCCGTGGTACGCGACCATCCCCGGAAGGGTGGCCGTGGAGGTCATCCGGATCTCGGCGATGTTCTCCTCGGAGCCCTTGGCCCACTGTTCCGGGGCATATTCATCCACCAGCGAAGCCAAGCGCGGCCCGAACCCCAGGACAACGAGCTCGTCGGTGGCGCTGGGGGTGAACAGAATATCTTCATGGTCATCGTGCCGGTGCGGATCGAGGGTGAAGCCATGCCCGCTGAGGGCCGCCGCCTGGATTCGGTCGATGCGGAAACTCCGGATTTCGTTGTTGGGCACCGAGAACGCACGCAGATACTGTCGGCCGGCATTCTCGACGAGCCGGATGGGCTCGACCTGCCTGACGCCCACCGCGTCGCTGGAGGCGCTGTAGTAGTCCAGCTCGACCACCTGGTGCTCGCGGATCGCCCGCACCAGGGTTGAGTAGATGTCGTTTTCCTCGGTTGAGCGCAGCGAGATGGACAGCACCGATTCGAGGCCCTCGAAGCCCACCGCAGCGGCCTGCAGCTTGCCGTAGGCCGAGTCGACCGCCGCCGCATGTTCAAAGTCCGGGAGCCCGCGCAGCGATGCCAGGCCAGCCAGCATCGTGGCGGCCTCCGTCAGGCTGAGACGGATGGGGGAATTCAGGGCCTCGGCGTTGTTGATGCTGATGGTTCCCGCCTCCCATTCCACGTCGATCAGTTCATCCGGCAGCCCGTTTGGCACCCCGCACATCATGATCGTCTGCAGGTGGGCCAAAAGCTGCTTTTCAGTCAACCCGAAGTGGGTGGCCGTTTGGTCAACGGTGGGTGAACCGAACTTGGCCACGTAGGAAATGATGTCGAGGTTTCGGGCCACGGCCTCGGTGGACGGCGGGCGCCCTGCATTGCGGCGCTTGCTGAGTTTGAAGTCGGGAACAGTGGCCTGTTGCGCCGCCAATGCGCCCTCCAGGCGGTGGCGCACCGCCGTTGCCAGGGGTGCCGGCTCCAGCACGCGGGCCGCCGCCCCCAGTTTCGCCACATCGGCCGCCAGCCCCATCAGGTCGTGGAATTGCAGCACGAGTACGTCGTGGTCATCGCCCGGGGTAATGGATTCGGCCCGGGAGCGCAGTGCCCATCCCGAATCCTTGGCCACCGAGATCCGTGCTTGCTCTCCGGCAATGTCCGGATCCAGCCGGCCCAGGGTCTCCGCCATGGAGAACCCGGCAGGACGCGAGGAGTGGGGCTGGCCGGTGCGGATGTCGCTAAGGATGCGGGTCAGGCGGAACATCCGCACGTCGTTGCGATCATGGTCGAGGCCCACCAGGTACCAGTTGCCGAAGCGCGAACCGATCCCCCAGGCGTCCACGGTCCGCGCGCTGGCGCGGCCCTGGGCGTCGAGGTAGTCGAAGGTGAGCACCTGGTGTGCCCAGACCGCCTCGAGGCAGGCAGCGAACGCCGGGCCGGCGGCATGCAGGCGCGGGACGTACTCGGTGAACCTCACCCCGCGGCCGGTGTCCTCCAGTCCGGCCGAGAGCCGGCCGGTGGCCCGGGTGGCGGAGGATTCCAGGTCGGTGTCCTTCCACAGCTGCGCCGCGAGTCCCAGCACCGCGGCTTCCTCGGTCGTGAAGCTCACTTCGGGCAGCCGGTAGCTGTCCGGGGCGATCAGGTAGCGTTCCTCGGAGCCTGTGCCAAGGGTCTTGACCGGGACGCCCATTTCACGCAGGTCCTTCTTGTCCCTGTCGAACTTCCGGTCGAAGGCGGCGTCGCTCAGCGACTGGTAGTCATCGACGATCTTGCGCAGTTCACGCTTGGAATATCCATGCGGGGTGTTGATCAACGCATAGGTGAGACTGACGAGTTTCTCGGCACGGGAAGGACCACCGGGGTTATTTTGAGCCACGCTCGCAAGATTACCCCGTGGCGCCAAGGCCGGGCCAATGCAACGCCGCGTTAACAGGCTTTGGCCGCGTTCTCCCTGTTTAACTTGGGAAAACACGGCCAAAGGCGTAGTGCAGTGCTTAGCGCACGGCCACCAGGTCGACCACGAAGATCAGTGCCTCGTTCGGGCCGATGGCCCCGCCGGCGCCACGCGAGCCGTAGGCCAGCTCCGAGGGGATTTCCAGGCGGCGGCGGCCGCCGACCTTCATGCCGATCAGGCCCTGGTCCCAGCCCTGGATGACCTGGCCGACTCCGGCGCGGAAGTCCAGCGGGGTGCCGCGGTTCCACGAGGCGTCGAACTCCTCGCCGGTGGACCAGGCCACGCCGACGTAGTGGGTCGAGACGGTGGAGCCCGGAACGACCTCGGCGCCGTCGCCGACGACGATGTCCTCGATCTTCAGCTCCGTTGGGGCGTCGCTTCCCGGGAATTCAATCTCGGGCTTGGTGCGGTCGTATTCACGCTGTCCAAAAGACATGGTGGAATCCTTTCGGTTGGTTGCTAAAAGCTTCTAGCTACTTTACTTCTTTGAGCTCAACAAAGAAGACCAAGGGGCCCGCCGGGGCTCCCGCGGCCCCGCCGTAGGCAAGGTCGGTCGGAATGGTCAGCATGACCTGGGTGCCGGCCTTCAGGCCATCCAGGCCCTGTGTCCATCCGGGAATGACGCCCGCGAGGTTGAAGTCCGACGGCTCGCCGCGGTCAAAGCTGGAATCGAACTGCTTGCCGTCTTCCCAGCGGACGCCGGTGTAGTGGGCAGAGACGTCAGAGGTGGCGGTGGCTGCCTTGCCGGTGCCTTCCTTGACGATGTCAACGACCAGGCCGGCCGGGACATCCTTGTCCTTCGGGATGGTGATGGCGGGCTTGGAATCCTTCATTTCGAAGGTGGGCAGCGAGCCTTCGTCCTTGAGCTTCTTGACCTCGTCGGCCCCGAGCTTCTTGGATGCCTCCGGGATCGGCTCCGAGGCCACGACCTTCAGCACGACCACGGTCTCGGCCTTTGCCGCGCTGGGGCTTGCCGAGGGAGTGGCGCCTTCGGCGGGTGCCGCCTCGGCAGCGGGCTCGACCATGGCCACCCACGATCCGACCTTCGCCTGCATGAGCGTCTCGTAGAGTGCCGGCAGCTGTGCCTTGAATTCCTCATTGGTCGGCAATGTCACCGGTTCCCCGGCAAAGCCGGAGCCGAGCAGGCTGGCATCCTCGGCCTTGTAGGCAATGGACTTGAACTTGATGTTCTGGTTTTCCTTGATTTCATCGCCCTTGCCCTCGACGATGACCTTGGCACCGGTTGCCGTGGCAACCAGCGGGGCGTCGAAGGTGACGGTCGGATCGCTGGAGTCATCCGCGCCGGGGGTGACCTTGATCGATTCCAGGGGGGCAACTTCACCGCTTGACGCCGTGGTGGTTGAGCCACAGGCCGTCACCAGCAGCAACGAAGCCGTTGCAACGAGTGCCATTACTTTGTGCACGAAATCAACTTTCAGTTGGGGATTATGGGACTGGAAACACCCACAGTGATTGTTGGGCTTTCGAGACTGTCTTCAGCCAGCTTAAAGGCCGAAACTGTGAATCACCTTATTGTGGGTGGAAATATGCCGCTTTAAGGCTGCCCGCCCATGGCCGAAATCAGCGCATCGACCCGCGAATCCGTATTGGCGAAGGGATCCTTGCACAGCACCGTCTGCCCCGGGTGGTCATTGAGCTTGAGGTGCACCCAGTCAACGGTGAAGTCACGCTCCGCATTCTTCGCTGCCCGGACGAAGTCGCCGCGCAGCTTGGCCCGCGTGCTTTGCGGCGGGTTGTCAACGGCGAAGGCGATGTCGGCGGGATCCACCACCGAGGCGACCCTGCCCCGGGATGCCAGAAGGTGGAAGAGCCCGCGCTGCGTGTCGATGTCGTGGTACGTCAAATCCAGTTGTGCCAGGCGCTGCGCGCCCAGGTCCAGCCGGTGCCGGTTTGCGTAGGAATTGATCAGCTTGTGCTTGATGGCCCAGTCGATCTCCGTGTCGATCCCCGAGAAGTTGCCCGACTCCACGGCGTCCAGGGTTCGGGTCCACAGATCCAGCACCGCCGGGACCTGCTCGTGGTGGGCCCCCTCGCGGGCGACGAAGTCGGTGGCCAGGGCGAGGAAGCGGCGCTGGAGCGCGAGCGCGGTGAGGTGCTTGCCGTTGGCCAGCTTGACCAGGGTGGTGCCGTTGAAGTCGTGGGAGATCTCGCGGATGGACCGGATGGGGTTCTCCAGCCGCAAATCCTCCATGATCTTCCCCGACTCGATGATCCGCAGCATCAGGTCCGTGGCACCCAGCTTCACCAGCTGGGTGGTCTCGGACATGTTCGAGTCCCCCACGATCACGTGCAGGCGGCGGAAGTACTCGGCGTCGGCGTGCGGCTCGTCGCGGGTGTTGATGATGGGCCGGGAGCGGGTGGTGGCCGAGGAGACGCCCTCCCACACATGGTCGGCGCGCTGGGAAAAGGCGTACAGCGGCTCGCCGTCGACGGTCACGATCTTGCCGGCCCCGGCGATCAGCTGCCGGGTGACCAGGAACGGAATCAGGATCTCCGCCAGCCGGGCGAACTCGAGCTTGCGCGGGATCAGGAAGTTCTCGTGGCAGCCGTAGGAGTTCCCGGCGGTGTCGGTGTTGTTCTTGAACAGGTAGAGCCGGCCGGTGAACCCGTCGGCCGCCATCCGCTCCTCCGCGCTGGCCACCAGGTCGTTGAGGATCGACTCCCCCGCCCGGTCGTGGGCGATCAGCTGGGTGAGCTCGTCGCACTCGGCCGTGGCGTACTCGGGGTGTGAGCCGACGTCGAGGTAGAGCCTGGAGCCGTTGGTCAGGAAGACGTTGGAGCTGCGGCCCCACGCCACCACGCGGCGGAAGAGGTAGCGGGCGGATTCCTCCGGGGTGAGCGGGCGTCCCCCGGGGTCCGAGTAGGTGATTCCGTATTCGGTTTCGATGCCGTAGATCCTGCGGTCCATGCGGGCCTACTTCCCTGCGCCCAGGAACCGGGCAATGGTGGGGGTGTCGAGACGGCGGAAATGGCGGTGCGAGCCGGATGCGGTGACGCGCTCGAGCACCGCGACCTCCAGCAGCCGGGCGTCTTCGGGGCTTTCCCCGACGCCGGGCAGCACCAGGGCCGCGGCGCGGATGACCTCGTCGGTCCCGGCGGCGGCCAGGTCCTTGTCGGCCCAGTACCCGTTCCAGGCCTCGCGCAGCACCGGGGTGTCGCCGCCCATGATGATGTATCCGGGCTGTTCGGCAATCGAGCCGTCGAAGTTCAGCGAGAACAGCGTGTCGTCGGCGGGGGTCGCGCCCAGTTCCAGGACCGCCAGTTCCACCTCGAAGGGCTTGGCCTCGGCGGTGAACACCGCCCCCAGGGACTGGGCGTAGACGCTGGCCAGGCCGCGGCCGGTCACGTCGTGGCGGGAATAGGAGTAGCCCCGGGTGTCGGCGTAGCGCACCCCGGCCTGCCGCAGCGACTCGAACTCGTTGTACTTGCCCACCGCGGCGAACGCGATCCGGTCGTAGATCTCCCCGATCTTGTGCAGCGATCCCGAGGGGTTCTCCGCGATCAGCGCGATCCCGTCGGCGCAGGAGGCCACGATGACCGCCCGGCCCCGGGCAATGCCCTTCCGGGCGAAATCCGCCCGGTCCTTCATGAGTTGCTCGGGCGAAACGTAGTATTGCGCGCTCATCTAGGCTTCCTTCCCGCTGGCGGTCCGTGCGGCAATGATCTCGGTCGCCATCCCGGCGAGGATGGGCTCCTCGACGCGGTGCGCTCCGGCGGCGTCAACGGTGTAGACCACCGGCCACAGCTGGCGCACGGCATCCGGTCCCCCGGTGGCCGTGTCGTCGTCCGCGGCGTCGTAGAGCGCCTCCACGGCGACGCGCACCGCGGCGGTGGCATCCATGTCCGGTTGCCAGAGCTTCTTCAGTGCGCCCCGGGCGTACGGGGAGCCGGAGCCGATCGAGTGGTGCTCCACTTCCTCGTAGAGCCCGCCGGTGATGTCGAAGGAGAAGATCCGCCCAGTCTCGGCCAGGGTGTCGAAGCCGGCAAAGAGCGGGACGACGCTCATGCCCTGCATGGCCAGGGTCAGGTTGGCGCGGATCATCGAGGCCAGCCGGTTGGCCTTGCCGTCGAGCGAGAGCCGGGTGCCCTCGATCTTCTCGTAGTGCTCGAGCTCGACGCGGAAGAGCTTGGCGATGTCGATGGCGACCCCGGCGGCGCCGGCGATGCCGACCACCGAGAACCTGTCGGTCTCGAAGACCTTCTCGATGCGACGGCTGGCAATGACGTTGCCCATGGTCGCGCGCCGGTCCCCCGCCATCACGATGCCGTCGGTGTAGGAAAGCGCGACGATGGTGGTTCCGTGCGGAACCTGCCCCGCGGCACCCGCGGGTGCCTGGGCCGGGGCCCCGGGCAGCAGGTCGGGACGGTCCCGGTTCAGGTACTCCATGAAGGAGGGGCCGGGACCGAGCTCGATCACTGACCGCCCTTTTGCACGAACCCGCGCACGAATTCCTCGGCGTTGCGCTCCAGCACGCCGTCGATCTCGTCGAGCAGGTCATCGACCCCGGCGTCCTGGCCGGCCGCGGCCGTGACTTCCTGCTCGGTCTCCTGGGCCTGGGCTTCCTCGCGGCGCTGTCCCGAGTGCTGTTCCTGTGTCATTGCCGTCCCGCTCTTTTCCGTCTCTTGCGTGCCCGGCCGCATTGCCTGCGGTGCCCGGCACTGTTTTCGCTGGTATTTCCATCTTGCCACTGGGTAGGGCTTTTAGCTCCGCAGCGTGGCAATGAACTCGTGAATCGACAATTGTTGGTCCAAGAGGTCCCCGACCAGGGCCTTGGTGCCGCGCAGCGGCTCCAGGGTGGCGATGCGCTCGAGCCGGCGCGCCCCGGGCACCGTGAAGGACACCGAATCCCAGCTGGCCGCGACCACGTGCTCCGGGTACTGGCTCAGCACCCGCCCGCGGAAGTACGCGCGGGTGTCGGTCGGGGGGTTCAGCGCCGCCCGGGCGATCTGTTCCGGGGAGTAGAGCGTTTCCATCAGCCCGCGTGCCGCCAGGCGGTGGTACAGGCCCTTTTCCGGGCGGATGTCCGCCCATTGCAGGTCCATCGCCGCGATCCGCGGATCGCTGAAGTCCAGGCCATGGCGCTGGGCGTAGGAGGTCATGAGCTTGTACTTGGCCACCCAGTCCACGGTGGAGGCGGCGGCCATGATGTCGGTTTCCAGCAGCTGCAGCGTTTCCTCCCAGCGCCGCTGGATCTCCACGGTGGCCTCGTCGGTCGCGTCGGTCGCCCCGCTGTGCTCGGCCGCCGCCCGGGCATAGATCCACTGGATCTCCAGGGCGGTGAGCCTGCGCCCGTCGGCGAGCTCGACCTTGGTCTTCAGCGTGGGGTCGTGGCTGATCGCCTGCAGGGCGGCGACCGGATCGCGCAGCTCGAGCTCCGGGGCGGTGCCCGCCTCGATCATGGACAGCACCAGCGCCGTGGTGCCGGTGCGCAGCAGCGTGGAGACCTGCCCGAGGTTCGCGTCCCCGATGATCACGTGCAGCCGGCGGTACTTCTCCCAGTGCGCGTGCGGCTCGTCGCGGGTGTTGATGATCGGGCGGCGGATGGTGGTCTCCAGGCCGATCTGCGCCTCGAAGAAGTCGGCCCGCTGGGAGACCTGGAAGCCCGGGTGCGATCCGAGCATGCCGCGGCCCACCCGCCCGGAGGCGCAGATGACCTGGCGGGTGGCGAAGAACGGGATGAGCCCGGCGGCGATCTTCTCGAAGGGCACCGAGCGGGGCATCAGGTAGTTCTCGTGCGCCCCGTAGGAGACCGACTTGTTGTCGGTGTTGTTCTTGTACAGGTGCACGTCCGGCAGCCCGGCCAGCGACTCGATGCGGCGCACCGCGGCCAGCGCCACGTGGTCCCCGGCCTGGTCCCAGAGCACCGCGTCGAACGGGTTGGTGGTTTCCGGGGAGGAGTACTCCGGGTGGGCGTGGTCGACGTAGAGCCGGGCGCCGTTGCCCAGCACCATGTTCATCAGCACCTCGTGGTCGTACTCGCCGGCATCGTACAGGGTGGAGCCGATGGTCACGTCGCCGCCGGCCAGCGCCACCTGCTCGGCGTCAAGCTCCGGTTCCACGTCCGTGAGCTGGGAGGGGTCCGCCTGCGCGCGCGGCTGGACGAAGCCGCGGGCGTCGTTCAGCGGGGTCTCGTCGGTGTAGTCCCAGTGGGTGCCGGCGATCCTTCCGCGGGCCTCGCGGATGGTCGCCGCGTAGGCGTTGATGACCTGGGCCGAGAGCATCGTCGCATTGGCCCCGGGCATGGCCGGGGCCAGCACCCCGTACTCGGTCTCCAGCCCCATCACGCGGTGCACGCTCACAGGTACTGCCCCGTCTCGTCGGCCCCCGGGGCCTGCAGCGTCTTCCCGCGCCCGTTCTTGTCCGCCACGATGGTGCGGATGAAGGTGATGCGCTCGCCCTTGCGCCCGGAGATCCGCGCCCAGTCGTCCGGGTTGGTGGTGTTGGGCATGTCCTCGTGCTCGTGGAATTCCTCCACCACCGCCGCCAGCAGGTGCTCCATGCGCAACCCGCGCTCCTGACCGGTGAGCAGCGCCTTGATGGCCGACTTCTTGGCCCGGTCCACCACGTTGCGGATCACCGCGCCGGAGGCGAAGTCCTTGAAGTAGAGGATCTCGGTCTCGGTGTTGGCGTAGGTGACCTCGAGGAACTGGTTCTGCTCCCCGGTGGAGTACATGGCATCGACCGTCGCCTGGATCATGGCGCGCACGCAGGCCGCGGGGTCGTTGCCGTGCTCGGCCAGGTCGTCCGGGTGCAGCGGCAAGTCCGCGGTGAGGTACTTGGCGAAGATCTCCGCCGCGCCCTGGGCGTCGGGGCGGCGGATCTTGATCTTCACGTCCAGGCGTCCCGGGCGCAGGATCGCCGGGTCGATCATGTCCTCGCGGTTGGAGGCGCCGATGACGATGACGTTGTCCAGCCGTTCCACCCCGTCGATCTCGGCCAGCAATTGCGGGACGATGGTGGTCTCCACGTCGGAGGACACCCCGGTGCCGCGGGTGCGGAAGAGCGAGTCCATCTCGTCGAAGAACACCACCACGGGGTTGCCGCCGGCGGCCTTTTCCCGGGCCCGGGAGAAGATCAGCCGGATGTGGCGCTCGGTCTCCCCGACGTACTTGTCCAAAAGCTCGGGGCCCTTGATGTTCAGGAAGTAGCTCTTGGCGGTGCCGGTGTCGCCGTTGCGCTCGTTGGTGCGCTCGGAGAGCGAGTGCGCGACGGCCTTGGCGATCAGCGTCTTGCCGCAGCCCGGGGGGCCGTAGAGCAGGATGCCCTTGGGGGCGGTGAGCCCGTGCTCGCGGTAGAGGTCCGGGTGCAGGAAGGGCAGCTCGACGGCGTCGCGGATGGCCTCGATCTGGTCGGACAGCCCGCCGATGTCCGCGTAGGAGATGTCCGGGACCTCTTCGAGGACCAGCGACTGCATGTCGCTCAGGTGCACCTTTTCCAGGGCCAGGCCGGTGCGGGCGTCAAGGGTCAGCACGTCGCCCACGCGCACCACGTCCTTGGCCAGCGGGTGGGCCAGGCGGATGACGCGCTGGTCATCGGCCCGTCCCATGGCCACCACCCGGTGGTCCCCGAGGACCTCCTTGACGGTGACAAGTTCCCCGGACTGCTCGTAGCCCAGGCCGGCGACGATGACCAGGGATTCGTTGAGCAGCACGTCCTGGCCGATCGCCAGCTTCTCGAAGTCAAGCAGCGGGGAGATGCCCACCCGCAGCTTGCGGCCGCCCTGGACGATGTCGGCGGACTGCACCCCGGTCGAGGAGATCGCGGTGCCCGCGGCGGGATGGCTGCGCGGGTGCAGCTCGACGATGGTGCCGTGGCTGAAGGGGGTGTCCCCGTCCTTCTCCAGCCCCGACTTCAGGGCCAGGATCTCCTCGCGGGTGCGCTCGAGCATGGCGACCAGGCGGGAGTTGTTGGCCCCCGCGGAGGCGAGCTGCCTGTCGAGCAGGCGGTTCTTGTCCCGCACCACGTTCAACTGCCGTTCGGCGGCCGCGATCTGGCCCTCCAGCCGTGTGCGGTCAGTTTCGTCGCCCATGTTCCACCCGTTTCGCAAATATTCCGAGAACGCGTGTGCCGGGGTGAACCGGCACACGCCACTGCTGTTCCCATCCTATGCACGGGCGCCGCCCAAAGGCGGAAATGTGACCGCCGCCTCCCCGCGGCGGGCGGGCTATGCCCCGGGGGCCTGGGGGCCGGATTCGGCGTCGGTGCCGGTTTCGGCCGCCTCGGGCAGCGAGCCGCGCTGGGTCATCGACTTGGCGTCCTTCGCGGCGCGGCGCAGCTTGCGGGCCGAGACGCCGCGCTCCCCCAGCGCCTCGTGGTGCCAGGCCTCGGGCTCATCCGAGCGGGTCCAGGTCGCCAGGTCCTCGGCGGAGTAGGTGTGTTCCTTCACGCGCTTGGCGCCGGGGATGCCCACGGCGCCGTCGGCCAGCCGGCGGCAGGTGATCAGGAAGGCGGTGTGCGCGACCATGCGGTGGTCCGGGCGCACCGCCAGGCCCTCGACGTGCCAGCCGCGGACCATGGTCTCGAAGGATTCGGGCTCGGTGTACAGCCCGGTGGCGCGGATCGCCTCGACGGTGCGCGACATCTGCGTCACGGTGGCCACGTAGTTGACCCACACCCCGCCGGGGGCCAGCACGGTGGAGACCGCGTCGACGCATTCCCAGGGCGAGAGCATGTCAAGGACCACGCGGTCCACGGAGCCGGGCTCCTCGGTTTCCAGCACCTTTTCCTGGAAGTCGCCGATGGAGATCTGCCAGGCCGGGTGCGGGCCGCCGAAGACGGTGTCCACGTTGCCGCGGGCGATCTCGGCGAATTCCTCGCGGCGCTCGAAGGAGTGCAGGTAGCCGCCGTCCCCCACGGCGCGCAGCAGCGACATCGACAGGGCGCCGGAGCCGACGCCGGCCTCCACGACGCGGGCGCCGGGATAGATGTCGCCCATCTGGATGATCTGGGCGGCGTCCTTGGGGTAGACCACGGTGGCGCCGCGCGGCATCGAGAGCACGAAGTCCTTCAGCAGCGGGCGCAGCGCCTGGTAGCGGACCTCGGCGGTGTTCTCGACGACCGAGCCCTCGGCCAGGCCGATCAGGTCGTCGTGGAAGAGCACGCCCTTGTGCGTGTGGAACTCCCCGCCCGGGGTCAGCGTGATGGTGTTGATCCGGCGCTTCTGGTCGGTGAGCTGGACCCGGTCTCCGGGGCGGAAGGGGCCGCGGCGGCTGGTGGCCCCGTGGGGGGTGGCTGGCATGTCGCTCATACTCGGTTCTGTGTCCTTAGGTCCTGTGCTGGTGGTGAAGTTCGGTGGTGTTCCCGCTGGCCGGGGCCGTGCGGGATGCCGCGCTAGTGCGGCTTGCCGGTGATGGCGGAGACGATGCGCGCCTGGGACAGCAGCCCGATGACCCGGTGGGAGTCGTCGATGACCGCGTATTCGCTGCCGTGCAGCGTGGCCAGGTAGCCGATCAGGGCGCGGCCGTCGGCGTTCGCGTCGACCACGGCACCGGGGTCAAGGGCGCGGGCGGCGGAGAGCGCGGGGGTTTCGGCGAGCACCGCGGGGTCGATGCCGTGCAGCGTCGCCTCGTCGATCACGGCGACGGGGTTGCCCGCCGTGTCGATGAGGATGACCCGTCCGCCGCGGCTGGCCAGCCGGCCGGTGACCTCCGCGAGGGTGGAGTCCTGGCGGATGGCGGTGGCGGGCTCCATCAGCGCGCGCACGGAGACCAGCGGCAGGCGCAGGCGCAGCTTGGCGTGCGCGATGCCCTGGGAGGCCCCGACCCACATGAACCCGCCGACCAGGATCGCCACGACGAGGACCTGGAAATTGAGGGGTTCGTTGCGGGTCAGCGGGACGATGACGAACCAGCCCACGACCAGCACCACCAGCACCCGCCCGGCCCAGCCGGCGGCAATGGTGCCGCGGTCCTGCGAGCCGGTGTAGCGCCAGACGGCCGATTCGACCAGGCGCCCGCCGTCCAGCGGAAGGCCGGGAAGCACGTTGAAGATCGCGACCAGCAGGTTCGCCCAGATGAGGATGTCCCAGAGCAGGAACACCACGCCGGCCGGCTGCACGAGCAGCAGCAGCAGGTACCCGGCGCCGGCGATCACGAAGTTGGCGGCCGGGCCGGCCATGGCCACGGCCAGCGAGCGGCCCGGGGTGGCGTTGAAGGAGGAGAACTGGGTGTGCCCGCCCCAGAGGTTCAGCGTGATCCGGGCCCCGGGCCAGCCGAAGGACTTTGCCGTCAGGGCGTGCGCGAGTTCGTGGATGAGCACCGAGAAGGCCAGCAGCACCGCGTAGGTGAAGGCGACCAGGTAGGCTCCGGCCCCCAGGTCCGGCCGGGAGCGGGCCACGGTGGGCCCGAAGACCATCACGATGAGCCCGGTGATGACGAACCAGGACCAGGCCAGGGACACGGGGACCCCGAAGACGGAACCCAGCGGAATCCCGTCGCGCTTGGTGGCCGGTTCGCTCATGCGCGCACCCCGGTGGACGCCAGGGCGTCGAGGGCGTTGATGTCCAGGTCCAGCAGCGAGTCGGCGCGGTGCCAGGCGGCGGAGTCGGGCACCGGGGCGATGTGCTCGACGAGCAGCGCGGTGATGCCGCTGGCCGCCGCCGAGGCGATGCCCGGGGCCGAATCCTCGATCCCGATGACGCGGGAGGGCTCCAGGTCGGGCACGTGCCCGCCGAGCAGTTCCAGGCCCAGCAGGTACGGGTCGGGGTGCGGCTTGCCGTGGGCGACCATGTCCCCGGTGACGCGGAAGGCGAAATAGTCCTTGGGCAGCGCCTCGAGCACGGCGGCCGCCAGCGGCTCCTCGGACATGGTCACGAGTCCGCAGGGGATGGACGCGGCGCGCAGCGCCTCCAGCAGTTCCAGCGCACCGGGGCGCCAGTCGACGTGGCGCCGGACCCCGGCCAGGACCTCGCCGGTGAGCCGGTCGATGATCTCGCGCTCGGGCAGCCGGACCCCGGCGCGCTGGAGCGCGGCGGCGGCGTCGGGCAATGCGTTGCCGACCAGCGACAGGGCCTGGGCGTGGCTCCACTTGCCGCCGAATTCGGCCACGAGCCGCCCCTCGGCGGCCATCCAGTGGGGTTCGGTGTCAAGCAGGGTTCCGTCCATGTCCCACAGCACGCCCTGGATCCCGGTGTTCCGGGGGCGCGCGGGCATGGGGTCGCAATTCTGGGTTGGCATGTCCCAATTCTAGTCGGTGCGCACTTGCCCCGGCGACCGGTGCGCGCGCTAGGGTGAGGATGTGAGCGAAGATATGAATGATCCAGTGACACTTTCCTCCCTGGTGGCCGCATCCACGACTCCCGGGCCCGTGCGCCCGGCGATCATGGTGGTGGCCTTCGAGGGCTGGAACGACGCCGGGGACGCCGCCAGCTCGGCCCTCAAGGACATCAAGGCCGCCACCGGCGCCGTGAGGGTCGCGGGCATCGGCGACGACGACTACTACGACTACCAGTTCTCCCGCCCGCAGGTGCGCCGCAATGCCGCCGGCAAGCGGATCATCAAGTGGCCGACGACGCGGATCTACCGCGCGTCGCTGCCCGACGGGCCGGTCGATTTGTTGCTGGTGCGCGGCGTGGAGCCCACCTACCGCTGGAAGGCCTTCATCACCGAGATCCTCACCCGCGCCGAGGAGGAAAACGTGCAGGGCGTGATGGCGCTCGGTTCGCTGCTGGCCGATGTGCCGCACACCCGGCCGATCCAGGCAGCGGTCTCCTCCGACGACGCGGCGGTGCGCGAGGCCCTGGGCGCGCTGCCCGCCACCTACGAGGGACCCACCGGGATCCTGGGGGTGCTGGCCCAGTTCTCCGAGGCCGCGGGCCTGCCCACGCTCTCGATCTGGGCGGCGGTGCCCCACTACGTGGCCCAGGCCCCCTCCCCCAAGGCGCAGCTGGCACTGCTGCACCGGGTGGAGGAGCTGCTGCCGCTGGCCCTGGACCTGCACGAGCTCGGCGAGGACGCCCTGGCGTGGGAGCGCGGGGTCGATGCGCTGGCCACCGGGGACGCCGACATCGCCGCCTACGTGCAGCAGCTGGAGCAGGCGCAGGACGAGACCGAGCTGCCGGAGGCCACCGGCGAGGCGATCGCCCGGGAGTTCGAGCGCTACCTCAAGCGCCGGCACCGCCCGGGCGCGGCGGGGGGACAAGGCCCGGGTGCCCCGGAATCCCCGGGGCCGGGCGGCCCGGCAAACAGCCCGGATTCGCCCGACGGCCCGGATGGGCCGCGGCCCGGCGACTAGCGGCCGCCCACGCAAACGCGTCCCCCGTCCCCTGCCCCGCGAGGGGTCCGGGGACGGGGGACGCGTCTTGGGGCGTGGCCCGGTGTCCGGTTGCGGCTAGGAGAGCTTGAGGCCCAGCAGCGCGTCAAGCGCGTCGGCGAGCAGCTGCCCGCCGGCTTCCAGCGATCCGTCGTCCTCCGCCGCTTCCTGCGCGGAGAAGGCATCGAGCACCGCCAGGGCCGCCGGGGCGTCCAGGTCGTTGGCCAGCTTGGAGCGGATGCGGGTGACGACCGCGGTGGCCTCGGCCAGGGTGGCGGAGCCGATGCGCCGGCGCCAGCGGGCCACGCGCACCTGCGCCTGGGCGAGCAGCTCGTCGGTCCAGAACCAGTCGCTGCGGTAGTGCTGGCCCAGCAGCACCGTGCGGATCGCCACCGGCTCCACCCCGGCGGCGCGGAGCTTGGAAACCAGCACCAGGTTGCCCAGGGACTTGCTCATCTTCTCCCCGTGCAGGCCGACCATGCCGGTGTGCACGTAGGCTTCGGCCAGCGCCTTGCCGTCAAGGGCCGCGGCGTGTCCGGCGGAGAATTCGTGGTGCGGGAAGATCAGGTCCGATCCGCCGCCCTGCACGGTGAAGGGGGCGGGCAGGAAGCGGCGGGCGATGACCGAACACTCGATGTGCCAGCCCGGGCGCCCGGAGCCCAGCGTCGCGCCGTCCCATTCCGGTTCCCCGGCGCGGGCCACGCGCCACAGCAGCGGGTCAAGGGCGTCGCGCTTGCCCGGGCGCGCCGGGTCTCCCCCGCGCTCGGCGAAGAAGCCGAGCATGGTTTCGCGGTCATATCCGCTCACGGTGCCCAGTTCCCAAGCCTCGGATGCCGCGGCGGCGGCGTCGAAGTAGATGTCCCCGTCGGGTTCCCCGTTCTCCCCCGGGACGGCGTAGGCCAGGTCCTTGGCGACGAGCTCCTCGACGAGCGGGACCAGCCAGGTGATGGATTCCACGGCGCCGATGTAGTGCTCCGGCGGGATGACGTTCAGTGCCTCCATGTCGGCGCGGAACAGGTCGGTCTGCTCCTTGGCCAGCACCTGCCAGTCCACCCCGGTGGCGGCGGCGCGCTCCAGCAGCGGGTCGTCGATGTCGGTGACGTTCTGCACGTAGGTGACCTTTCGGCCGGCGTCGCGCCAGGTGCGCTGCAGCAGGTCGAAGGCGACGTAGGTGGCGGCGTGCCCCATGTGGGTGGCGTCGTAGGGGGTGATGCCGCAGACGTAGATGCTCGCCGGCGCGTTGGACGCTTCGGCCGGGGCGGTGTCCTTCAGCCGTCCGGCGGAGGTGTCGTGCACCTGGAGGATCGGTGCGTTTCCCGGGACATGCGGGACGGTGGGCGCGGACCATGCAAGCACGGGGCGTCCTTTCTCTTAGGTGATTGCCCGAACGTGGCCGGGCGCAGTGCAGTTACTTGGAACAAGTCCAAAGGACCCCGCGGTTATTCCGCATTGGGGGATCCGGTTTTGCTAGGCGTTGATCACACCGAAGCCCAGCAGCAGGTACAGGGCCAGGCCAAGGGCCACGCGGTACCAGACAAAGATGCGGTAGCTGTGCGAGGAAACGTACTTCAGGAACCAGCCGACGATCACGAAGCCGACGACGAAGGCGATGAGCGTGGCCAGGCCGGTCTGCGGCAGCGAGTACACGCCGGGCTCGTCAAAGGACTTGGCCAGCTTGTACAGCCCGGAGGCGAAGACCGCGGGGATGGCCAGCAGGAACGAGTAGCGGGCCGCCGCTCCGCGGGTGTAGCCCATGAACAGCCCGGCGGTGATGGTGCCGCCGGAGCGCGAGACCCCGGGAATCAGGGCGAGGGCCTGGGCGAGGCCGAAGAGGATGCCGTGCCTGGTGGTCAGCGAGGTCAGCTCGCGTTCCTGCTTGCCGTAGTAGTCGGCAACCGCCAGGATCAGGCCGAAGACCACCAGGGTGGTCGCCACGATCCACAGCGAGCGGAACGAGGTGTCGATCTGCTCCTCGAAGAGCAGTCCCAGCACCGCGATGGGGATGGAACCGACGATGATCAGCCAGCCCATCCTGGCGTCGGGGTCGCTGTGCGGCACCCGGCCGCGCAGCGCGTTGAACCAGGCGCCGATGATCCGCACGATGTCCTTCCAGAAGAACACCAGCACCGCGCTCTCGGTGCCCAGCTGCGTGATCGCGGTGAACGCGGCGCCGGGGTCGGCCGCGTTGGGCAACAACTCCCCGACGATGCGCAGGTGGGCGCTGGAAGAGATGGGGAGAAATTCTGTCAAACCCTGGATGAGCCCCAGGAATGCCGCTTCAAACCAATTCACGTACCGACACTACTTCACCAAGGCGCGGCAACGCCCATTGGCACTCCACGCGGAGCCGAACTTAATACCGTGGTCGCAGCCGCGCGGACGGCTCCGGCGGGTCGGCCGCGCCGGTGCTCCCCGGGGGCCGGTTTGCCCGCCTACCGGGTGCGGGGTTCGACCTGGTCGTCCCCGTCGTACGGATCGTCGTCGTCGCTTTCCTCCACCACGCTCAGGGGCAGGAATTCCTCGTAGGCCTCGTAGAGTGCGTCCTCGTACTCCTCAAATGCGTCGGCAACGGCCAGGAACGCCGAGCTGATCGAGGCGTCCTGGGCGCCGCGTTTTGCGGCAACCGCCGAAAGGTGTTCTTCGAGGCAGCTGGTCAATACACTGAGGGCAACACGCGGGTCTGTACTCATGTGTTCGACGTTACAGGCACAAGCCACACTATGGACAGGGTCATGATTGAAAAGAAAATCCCCGTAGCACGCCCCGGTGACCAGATGCCCGGGGACCCCGGGCACCTCTTCGAATACCTGGTCATCACCGCCCGCCCGGGCGAGCACCGCTCGGTCGCCCGCGCCGCGCTGCGTGAGCATTCCGAGTACGGAAAATGGGAATTGGTGCGCACCTGCCTCTACGAGGGCGGCGGCCAGAAGCACTGGATGCGCAGGCGCGTCATGCGGGTCAAGCCGACCATGAACCTCAGCGCCTGAGCCCCGCCACGCCCGCGGCGGCTACGCGCTGGGCGGGCCCAAAAGCCATGAGGCCACAGTGGAGTGGGCCGATTCGGCGTCCGAGGGGTGGTACAGGCTGGCCAGCGCGTCGCGGTAGAGGCGCTCGAGCTCCGAGCCGCGGAAGTACTGCCCGCCGCCGGAGACCTTGGCGGCGATGTCGATACAGGACCGGGCCGCGTCCCCGGCCGCGGTGCGCAGCGTGACCAGCCGCGGGAACCAGGATGCCCCGTGGTCAACCAACTCGTCGAGGTCCCGGGTGGTCATCCGCAGCATCGAATCGAGCCTCAGGACCTCCATCCCCGCATTGGCCACCTGCCACCGGATGTCCGGGTCCTGGTCGTAGGTGCGCCCCCCGAACTTCAGCGAGCTGCGCCTGGCGGGGTTCGCCGCGGCCAGCTCCATGCCGCGCTCGGCCAGCCCCACGTAGACGGAGGCCGTCAGCGAGAGGAACGAGGCGAAGATGCCGAAGACGAGCGGATCGGGCACCGGCCCGACGGGCAGCCTGGTATGGATGTGCTCGGCCGGCACGCGGGCGTCGGTGAGAACGGTGGAGTTCGACTGGGTGGCGCGCATGCCCAGGGTGTTCCAGTTCTGCGGGATCTCGATGCCGGGCGCGTCGCGGTGCAGGAAGCCGTGGACCAGCTGCCCGTCGGCGGTGCTATCGTCCTTGCCGAAGACCCCGAGCCGGGTCCACACCGGGGCCAGCGAGGTGAAGACCTTGGTGCCGGTGAAGGCGTAGGAGCCGTCGGCGGCGGGCACCGCGCGGGTCACCGAGTCAAAAAGGACCTCGTCGTTGCCGGCCTCCGACACGCCGAAGGCCATGACCTCCCCCGCCTGCACCCAATCCAGCACCATCTCCAGGCGGTCGTCCCCGCGGGCGGCCAGCAAAGTGGCGACCCCGGTCCACACCAGGTGCATGTTCACCGCCAGCGCCGTGGCCGGGGCGTGGGCTCCGAGCAGGCGCTGGGCGGCCGTCATGCTTTCCATCCCCCAGCCCAGGCCGCCGCGCGACTCCGGCAGCATCGCGCGCAGGTAGCCGGCCTCCGTGAGTTCGGCAAAGTCCTCGGCGCAGAAGGTGTTCTCGGCGTCGTAGTGCGGCGCCCGGCCCCGGAACCGCTCGAGCATTTCGGGTACGAGGACCTCGTTGATGGTTTTCATGCGTGTGGACTTCACTTTCGGCTGGGGTGGAGGTCGGCGCTTTCCGGGCGGCGGGCCCGGGGAGCCGTCAGTAGGTGGTCAGCAGGTCGCGCAGCACGCGGGTGCCGAACTTCAGCGAATCGACGGGGACGCGCTCGTCGACGCCGTGGAACATGCCGGTGAAGTCCAGTTCGGCCGGCAGGCGCAGCGGCGCAAATCCGTAGCCGGTGATGCCCAGCCGGGACAGTGCCTTGTTGTCGGTGCCGCCGGAGAGCATGTAGGGCAGCACCACCGCCTCCGGGTCCTCACGATTCAGCGCGGCGACCATGGAATCGACCAGGTTCCCGGCAAAGGGAACCTCCAGCGCGCGGTCCAGGTGCAGCGCGGACAGCTCCACATCCGCCCCGGCCAGGGCGCGCAGCGTTTCCATGACCTGCTCGTGTTGTCCCGGCAGCGTGCGGACATCCAGCAGCGCCTCGGCGGCCCCGGGGATCACGTTGTGCTTGTAGCCGGCGGAGAGCACCGTGGGGTTGGCGGTGTTCTGCAAGGTGGCGCCGACGAAGCGGGCGACGTTGCCCAGCTCCGCCAGCAGCACCTGCGGGTTGTCGTCGGTGAACGCGATGCCGGTCATCTCCGAGACACCCTGAAGGAAGGCGCGCGTGGTGTCGGTGTAGGAGATCGGCCAGTCGTGTTCGCCGATGCGGGTGATGGCCGCGGCCAGCCGGGTCACCGCGTTCTCCTCGTTGATCTGCGAACCGTGCCCGGCGCGCCCGGCGGCGGTGAGCTTGAGCCAGGCGATGCCCTTCTCCGCGGTCTGCAGCAGGTAGGCGCGCCTGCCGTCGATGGTGGCGGAGAACCCGCCGACCTCGCTGATGGCCTCGGTGGCGCCCTCGAAGAGCTCGGGGTGGTTCTCCACCATCCAGCGTGCCCCGTAGTCGCCCCCTGCCTCCTCGTCGGCAAAGAAGGCGAAGACCAGGTCGCGGCGCGGCCGGGTGCCGCTGCGCCGCATCTCGCGCATGACGGCCAGGATCATCGCGTCCATGTCCTTCATGTCCACCGCGCCGCGGCCCCAAATCATCCCGTCCTTGATCTCCGCGCCGAAGGGATCCACCGACCACTCGTCCTTGAACGCCGGCACCACGTCCAGGTGGCCGTGCACGATCAGGGCAGGCAGGGACTTGTCGGTGCCCTCGATCCGGGTGACGACGTTGGCGCGGCCCTGGGCGGATTCCAGCACCTTTGCCTCGAGCCCGACCTCGGCGATCAATTCGGCCACGTATTCGGCGGCCTTGCGCTCCCCCGAGCCTTCGTTGTTGCCGTAGTTGGTGGTGTCGATCCGGATCAGCGCCTGGCAGATGCCGGCGACCTCATCCTCGGCGACAACGGTGGCCGGGGCGTTCTGCGCAGCTGACATGGGGGAATCCTTCTGTCTCTCGGGGTGGGAGGTCGAACTGCCTCCACCCTATCGAGGTATGCGTTCACCGCGCGAGGGGTATCACGGCGCGGGTCGCGGGGCGGGCTCCCCCGGACACGAGAAAACCCCCGACCTGACTTTCGTCTGGTCGGGGGTTGATCCGTGCGAAGGAGGGGACTTGAACCCCCACCCACTTACGTGGACTAGCACCTCAAGCTAGCGCGTCTACCATTCCGCCACCCTCGCTGGTGGCCGCTGCACCGGAGCAGTTCGTGAAGAACTTTGTTTCCGTTGTCCGCGGCGAGATAAGACTCTAGCACGGGTTTGGGGCGCACTTCAATTCGGGGTCTCCCGCGCCCAAAAACCCCGGGTTTACAAGGCTATTTGCGCTCAAATCGGCGGAAAACCCCGCCCCGCCCGGGAATTTGTGAGCAGGGTCATATCCGCGTGCCGCCAAAACGGGTTTTCCCGCGTTCCGGGCAACACGACGCCGGGCCCGCGGCGTTGCATAGGATGGTCGTGTTCCCTCGCCCGATGACAGATCGGACGGCACACGGGAACCCAGATTCCACATTCTCGTTTGTAGGCGGCCGAGCACCGATGTCAGATTCCAGCACCCTTCCCACGCGCATCGCGATGATTTCCCTGCACACCTCCCCGCTGGAACAGCCGGGAGCCGGGGACGCGGGCGGGATGAACGTCTACATCCGCCACCTGGCGCTCGCCTTGGCCGAGCGTGGCGTGTGCGTCGATGTCTTCGTCCGGGCCGCCGGCGACACCAGGGCAGTGGAAATGGCCCCGGGGGTCACCTGCCACGAGGTGCGCTCCGGCCCCGCCGGCAAGCTGGGCAAGGAGGAGTTGGCCGAGCACCTGGACGAGGCGGCCCTGGCGATCCGGCGATATGCGGCAGGCCTCGCCCCCTACGACGCGATCCACTCGCACTACTGGCTTTCCGGGATCGTGGGGCTGCACCTGCGTGACGCGTGGCAGGTTCCGCTGGTGCACACCATGCACACCATGGGTAAGGTCAAGAAACTCTCCGCCCACACCGAGGAATCCGGTGCCCGCATCCGCGGTGAAATGCTCCTGGCCAAACAGGCCGACCGGCTCACGGCCAACACCCCCGCCGAGGTCGAGGAACTGGTCCACCTCTACGGCGCCGACGCGGCGGCACTGGACGTCGTTGAGCCCGGCGTGGACCTCGGCGTCTTCAGCCCCGGAGTGTGCGCGAAACGCGAAGGCGTACCAAATTCGCTGCGCGTGGTCTTCGCCGGGCGCATCCAGAAGCTCAAGGGCCCGCAGATCCTGGTGCGGGCCCTGGCGATCCTCGCCCGCGAACGGCCCGAGCTCGATGTGAAGCTCTCGGTCATCGGGGCGCGTTCGGGGTCCAAGGAGCTGAACCTGCAAAAACTTGTCGAGGAAGAGTCGGTGGAGCACCTGGTGCGTTTCTCGCTGCCGATGCCCGCCGCGCACCTGGCCAGGGCCTTCCGCCTTGCCGACGTGGTGGCGGTCCCCTCCTACAGCGAGTCCTTCGGCTTGGTGGCCCTCGAGGCACAGGCCTGCGGAACCCCGGTGCTGGCCAGCCGCGTCGGCGGGCTGCCCTATGCGGTGCAGGACGGGCAAACCGGCATCCTGGTCGACGGTTCCGAGCCAGCCGCCTGGGCCGTGGCCCTGGCGAAGCTCGCGGCCGACGAGCCGCTGCGCCGCATCCTGGGGCGGCAGGCGGCCGAATTCGCCGCGGGGCACGGGTGGGAACAAACCGCCGTGGCTGCCTTGTCCTCCTATGCCGGCGCGATCCTGCGCAAGACCACGCGCGGGGCGGGCGCCTCCCACGCCGGATAGCGAGTCAGGTGCCGCGGGCCGGAATTGCGGCGCCCCGCGGACCCAAGAGGCCTGCGGGGCACCGTCCGCGGGCCGGAGGCACCGGCGTGCGTGCGCGTTCCCTAAAGCGCGGTGATCGAGCCGCTGAAGTGCGGCTTGCCGCTGCGCGCCCCCCACCCGCTGAAGGTGGTGCGGCCCGCGCCGACGTCGAACGCCACGTCCACGGTGGAGGGCAGGAACACCGGGGTGGCGAACTCGATCTCCCAGTCGTAGCCGGTGCCGTGCGGCGCGGCCGCGGCCAGCGCGCGCCCGGCCAGGTACATGCCGTGCGCAATCGCCCGCTTCATGCCCAGCGCCCTGGCCGAGGCGGCCGAGAGGTGGATCGGGTTGTAGTCACCCAGCACCGCCGCATAGGCGCGCCCGGTGTCGGCCGCCAGCTTCCACGAGGCGGTGCGCCCCGGGGCGGCGAAGGCCGCATGCGGTTCGGCCGGTGCGCCCGGCCCGGCCCCGGGCCAGACCCCGCGGGCCAGGTAGGTGGAAACCCCGCGCCAGACCACCTCGGAGCCCTCGCTAACCTCGACCACCAGGTCGAGCTGGGTGCCGGCGCGGTGCCCGCGCAGGTTCTCGGCGTGTGCGGTGGCCGAGAGCGTGGCTGCCGGCGAGATCGGCCGGACGTGGGTGGCCTTGTTGGCCAGATGCACCATGCCCAGCAGCGGCAGCGGGAAGTCCTCGCGCACCATCACCGACATGGCCAGCGGGAACACCATCCCGTGCACGAAAACGCTGGGCAGCGTATCGCGCAGGGTGTCGCCCATCATCCGCTGGTAGTCAACCAGCTTTGCGGCATCGACCCGCAGGCTGTCCAGGTGGTGTTCGACCTGCGGCAGCGCTCCGCCGGCGGGTTTGGCACCGGGAAACAGGGCGGTAAGCCGCGCGCCGGCGGCCCGGGCATAGAGCGTGGCCAGCGAGGGGGCGGCGGCGAGCACCATCCGGGTGCGCGCGCTCATGCCCCCACCAGGGACTGCCCGCACACCCGCAGGGTGCGCCCGTTGATGCCCGCTGCCGCGTCGGAGGCCAGGAAGCCGATGGCCTCCGCGACGTCGACCGGCAGCCCGCCCTGCATCAGCGAGGGCATCAGCATCCGGGCCACGGCCCGCGTTGCCACCGGGATCTTGGCGGTCATGTCGGTCTCGATGAAACCGGGTGCCACCGCGTTGATGCCGCCGCCCTTGGCCGCGAAGGCCGCCGCGGAGGCCCGCACCATGCCGATGACCCCGCCCTTGGAGGCGGCGTAGTTGGTCTGTCCTCGGTTCCCGGCGATGCCGGAGGTCGAGGCCAGCGACACGATGCGCAGCCCCGGCAGGTTCGCGGCGAGGAATGCCTCGTTCATGGCCAGCTGCGAGGAGATGTTCACCGCGATGACCGAGTCCCAGCGGGCCGCATCCATGTTGGCCAGCAGCTTGTCGCGGGTGATCCCGGCGTTGTGGATGACGATGTCCAGGTGCCCGTGGCGCGCCAGGGCGTGCTCGATGATCTTCTCGCCGGCGTCCGGGCGGGTGATGTCAAGTTGCAGGGCGGTGCCGGAGACCTGGTTGGCGACCTTCGCCAGCGCGTCCCCGGCCGCCGGGACATCGACCACCACCACGGTGGCTCCGTCGCGGTGCAGCGTGGCGGCGATGGAGGCCCCGATGCCGCGGGCGGCGCCGGTGACCACGGCGACCTTCCCGGCCAGCGGCCTGCCGAAGTCCTCCGGCAGCTTTCCCTCGGCCGAGTCGACGGCAAGGAACTGCCCGCTGACGTAGGCGCTGCGGCCCGAGAGCAGGAAGTGCAGTGCGGCAAGCGCGGAGGGGGCGGTGGCGGGAACGCCCTCGGCGAGGACGATGCCGTTGGCGGTGGCCCCGCCGCGCAGTTCGCGGCCGACCGAGCGCAGGGCACCGTCGATGCCCTGGCGCACGGCGGCAACCGCGGGGGCGTCGGCGGGCAAGGCCGGGCGGCTGATGCCCACCACGCGTCCGCCCGGCGCCAGCTGGCGCAGCGCCGCTCCCGCCGCAAGCATCGGCGCCGACAGTTCGCCCGGGTCGGCAAGCTCGTCGAGCAGCAGCACGATCCCGCCGAGCCTTGCCACCCCGACGGCGTGCCGGCGCACGTCAAGCCCCCAGGCCAGCAGCGTGTCGGCGAGTTCCTGCGCGCCGGAGGAATCCCCCAGCAGCAACAGTGGGCCGGGGACCAGCGGCGCGCCGGGTGTGTGGCGGCGCAGGATCGAGGGGCGCGGCAGGCCCAGGGACTTGGCGAGGTTCTTGGTGAAGCCGGAGTTCACGAGCTCCAGGTACTTGTCGGCCATGATCAGCGTGCCTCCAGGATCGCCACGACGCCCTGCCCGCCGGCGGCGCACACCGAGATCAGGCCGCGGCCCGAACCCTTTTCGTGGAGCATCTTCGCCAGGGTGGCCACGATGCGTCCGCCGGTGGCGGCGAAGGGGTGGCCGGCGGCCAGCGAGGAGCCGTTGACGTTGAGCTTGCTGCGGTCGATGGACCCCAGCGGGGCGTCCAGGCCCAGCTTGTTCCTGCAGAAGTCCTCGCTTTCCCAGGCTGCCAGCGTGGAGAGCACGGTGCCGGCGAAGGCCTCGTGGATCTCGTAGAAGTCGAAGTCCTGCAGCGTGAGGTTGTTGCGCTCCAGGATCCGGGCCACCGCGTAGGCCGGGGCCATCAGCAGACCCTCGGCGCCGTGCACGAAGTCCACGGCGGCGGCCTCGAAGTCCACGAAGTTGGCCAGCATCGGCAGGTCGTTTTCGCGGGCGTACTCCTCGGAGCCCAGCAGCACCGCGGAGGCGCCGTCGGTCAGCGGGGTGGAGTTGCCCGCCGTCATGGTGGCATCGGCCCCCAGGTTCCTGCCGAAGGCGGGCTTCAGGGTGGCGAGCTTCTCCAGCGTGGAGTCGGCGCGCAGGTTCGTGTCCCTTGAGACCCCGGCAAACGGGGTGATGAGGTCGTCGAAGAAGTTCCGCTCGTAGGCCGCCGCCAGGTTCTTGTGGCTGGCCAGGGCGAGCTCGTCCTGGGCCTCGCGGCTCACGTTCCAGGCCTTGGTGGTGATCGCCTGGTGGTCGCCCATCGACAGGCCGGTCCGCGGCTCGCCGGTGCCCGGGGCGTGGGGGGCGAGGTCGCGGGGGCGGAACTTGGACAGCGCCTTGAGCTTGGCGCTGGTGGAACGGGCGCGGGACAGGTCCATGAGCACCGCCCGCAGGCCCTCGGAAACGGCGATCGGGGCATCCGAGGTGGTGTCAACGCCGCCGCCGATGGCCGAGTCGATCTGGCCCAGCTTGATCTTGTTGGCCAGCGACCCGATGGCCTCCATGCCGGTGGCACAGGCCATCTGCACGTCGTAGGCGGGGGTCTGCGCGGACAGCGAGGTCCCCAGCACGGATTCACGCACCAGGTTGAAGTCCTTGGAGTGCTTGAGCACGGCGCCTGCGGCGACGGCTCCCAGGCGCTGGCCCTGCAGGCCGAAGCGGGCGATGAGCCCGTCAAGGGCTGCGGTGAGCATGTCCTGGTTGCTGGCCTTGGAGTAGGCGCCGTTGGATCGGGCAAAGGGGATGCGGTTTCCGCCGATGACGACGGCCGGACGGATGGCTTGCAATGGTTCGGACATGCTGTGGTGCTCCCGGGGCAGATGTGAGGTGGATTACTGATACCCAGCGTACCTGATACGCTGGGTATCGTGAACAACCCCCAACCCATGGACACGGCGGATGCGCAGTCCGAGACAGCCGGCGACGGCCGCTCGGCGCGCTGGGACACCCATCGCGCCGCCCGCCGCCTCGAATTGATCAAGCTTGCACGGCACACCATCCACCGGCAGGGCCCCGGCGCCTCCATGGAGGACATTGCCGCGCGGGCCAACACCTCCAAGTCGGTGTTCTACCGGTACTTCGGCGACAAGGAGGGCCTGCGCCAAGCCCTGGGAGCCTATGTCATCACGAATTTCCGCGCCCAGGTGATCGCCGCCGCCCGCCAGAGCACCGGCGAGGGCGAAGCGCTGCACGCCATGGTGCTCGCCTACCTGCAGATGGCCTCCACCTCGCCGAACATCTACTTCTTTGTCACCGCCAACCCGGTCACCGACCTGCTCACCGACCCGGCGGCCGAACCTGACCCAAACAGCGGCAGCGGCGCGCTGAACGGCTTCTTCGACGAGCTCACCTCCATGATGCGCACCCGCATGCACTCCTATATGGGCATCCCGGAGGGGCAACACGCCTCGGCAGCCCTGGAGCTGTGGCCGCGCGCCTCCATCGGCATGGTCCGCGCCGCCGGCGAACTCTGGCTGCGCGCCCCCGACACGCCCGAGCGCCCCGGCATCGAGGAGCTCGCCGCATCCATCACCTCGTGGCTCACCCGCGGCGTCGCCCCACAGGTCGACCGCGGGTTTGCCCCGGCACCACCAGCGTCACCCCACAACCAGGCAAGCCCCACCGAAAGGCAGACACGCCCGTGACAACCGAACAAATTTCCCCCCAGGCCACCGATACCGCCGTTGACGTGGCGGCCCTTGGCGAGCAGCTGCTGGGCCGCTGGGCGTCCATCCGCAAGGAAGCCCGCGCCCTG
Source organism: Paeniglutamicibacter sp. GQ140 (assembly GCF_059759235.1). Lineage (NCBI taxonomy): Bacteria > Bacillati > Actinomycetota > Actinomycetes > Micrococcales > Micrococcaceae > Paeniglutamicibacter > Paeniglutamicibacter sp. GQ140. The sequence continues at coordinate 97,363 of NZ_JCAXDW010000009.1, read as the reverse complement.
GCCGGCACCGAGGCAGTGCGCGGCATCCCGGGCCTGGGCATGGACGAGCACCGCGAACGCGTTTTCACCCAGCTGCACGAGCTGGTCAATGCCGGTAGCGTGCACCGCGCCTTCCCCACGCGCCTGGGCGGGCAGGACAACCACGGCGGCTCCGTCGCCAGTTTCGAGGAACTGGTCACCGCCGACCCGTCGCTGCAGATCAAGGCGGGGGTCCAGTGGGGCCTGTTCGGCTGCGCGGTGCTGCACCTGGGCACCGAGGAGCACCACAACAAATGGCTGCCGGGCATCATGAGCCTGGAGATCCCCGGCGCGTTTGCGATGACGGAGATCGGCCACGGCTCCGACGTCGCCTCGATCGGCACCACCGCCACCTACGACCCCGACGCGCAGGAATTCGTTGTCAACACGCCGTTCAAGGCCGCCTGGAAGGAATTCCTGGGCAATGCCGGGGTCCACGGCAAGGCCGCGGTGGTCTTCGCGCAGCTCATCACCAATGGCGTGAACCACGGCGTGCACGCCTTCTACATGGACATCCGGGACGAGAACGGCTTCCTGCCCGGAATCGGCGGGCAGGACGACGGGCTCAAGGGCGGGCTGAACGGCATCGACAACGGCCGGCTGCACTTCACCAACGTGCGCATCCCGCGCACCAACCTGCTCAACCGCTACGGGGACGTCACGGCCGACGGGACCTATTCCTCGCCCATCCACTCCCCGGGCCGCCGCTTCTTCACCATGCTCGGCACCCTGGTACAGGGCCGGGTCTCGCTGGACGGGGCCGCCACCGCCGCCTCGAAGATCGCCCTGCAGATCGCGGTGACCTACGGCAACCAGCGCCGCCAGTTCAACGCCTCCTCGGACGTGCAGGAGGAAACGATCATGGACTACCAGCGCCACCAGCGCCGGCTGATCCCGCGCCTGGCCCGCACCTATGCCGCGTCCTTCGCGCACGAGGAATTGCTGGAGAAGTTCGACGGCGTGTTCTCCGGGGCCACGGACACCGATGCGGACCGCCAGGACCTGGAGACCCTGGCCGCGGCCCTGAAGCCGCTGAGCACCTGGGACGCGCTTGACACCCTGCAGGAGGCCCGCGAGGCCTGCGGCGGCGCCGGGTTCATCGCGGCAAACCGCTTCGCCGCGCTGCGTGCCGACCTGGACATCTACGTCACCTTCGAGGGCGACAACAACGTGTTGCTGCAGCTGGTGGGCAAACGCCTGCTCACCGACTACGGCCAGGAGTTCCGCCAGCTCAACGCCGGGGTGCTCGCCCGCTACGTCGTCAAGCAGGCCGAGAACGTGGCGCTGCACCGCACCGGGCTGCGCTCGGTCGGCCAGGCCTTCGCCGACACCGGGGACGAGCGCAAGAGCGCGAACTTCTTCAAGGACGAGGCCAACCAGCGCGCCCTGCTCACCGACCGGATCGGTTCCATGGTCGGGGAGATCGCCGATTCGCTGCGCGGGGTCGACACCAAGGACCGTGCCGCCGCGGCGGCCGCCTTCAACGTGAACCAGGACGCGCTGATTTCCGCCGCCCGCGCCCACGGCGAGCTGCTGCGCTGGGAGGCCTTCACCGCCGCACTGGGCAACACCGCCGATGCCGGAACCCGCACGGTGCTGACCTGGCTGCGCGACGTGTACGCCCTGTCCCTGATCGAGGAGAACCTCGGCTGGTACCTGATGAACGGGCGGCTGTCGATGCAGCGCGCACGCACCCTCACCGGCTACATCAACATCCTGCTCGCCCGCCTGCGCCCACACGCCCAGGACCTGGTCGACGCCTTCGGCTACGGGCCCGAGCACCTGCGCGCGGACATCGCCGACGGGTCGGAGCAGGAGCGCCAGGACGAAGCCGCGGAATACCACCGCCGGCTGCGCGCCAGCGCCGACGCGCCCATCGACGAGAAGGTGCTGATCGCCCGCGAAAAGGCCGCCAAGAAGGCGGCGCACCAGGCGGCGAAAAACAGGTAGCCGGCCGGGCACCCTTTCGGGGAGGGCGGCGCGGGCCAAGCGGCAGGCAACTGCACGCGGGCCGGCCCCGCCCTCCCCGTCCGTGCTGGGTGGCGCCTAGCAGCGCGCCCGTTGGATGAAGGTCGCGGCGCCCGGACCCGCGAGCTCACCCTCGCCCACGGGACGGCCCGAGACCGCCAGCAGCAGCGTGATCGCAGGGCCGCGAACGTCGTTCCCGGCACCATGTTCGAATGCCGCATCGGTGGCAACCAACGTGAACCCCGCGGCCAGCTCCTTCCCGCCGCCCATCTTCACGCTGGTGCGCACCTGGTGGGCCAACGCCGTGGCGACCTGGGCGGCCGGGTAATCACCCTGCATGCCCAGCGGACGACGAATGTCCTCCCCGTGCACGAAGGCCTCTACCAGCCGCGTGGCAGGGGCGGCCGGCGGGGTGCTGGTGCGCGTGAGCACGTCGCGGAACCCGGCCAGGGTTTCCGCGGGGTCCTGGCGACGCTGCGCGGTGACGCCGGCGGCGTTGTCCTTGTCGAAATCGAATCCGGCAAGGACCAGGCGGCGCATGAAGCCCAACCTCGTGGTCTTGGCGGTGTCCGTCAGATGGGCCAGCACGTCATGGACATCCCAGCCGGGGCACAGCGACGGTGTCTTCCATTGGCCTGGTTCCAGGCTTTCGAGGTCCTTGAGCAACGCCAGCCTTTCGGCGTGCACCACGGGCCAGACATCAAAGTTGCGTCGAGGGGTCATGGAACCACCCAAGCAGCGGCGCAGCGTGTTGGCAAGAAGACCGGTCATGGCCGCTGGGCCCCGCGGCGGATACGGCACGCCGCGATTCCCGCTTTTCGGCTGCCACCTCGGGATACGCCCGGCTCCGAGGTGCCCTAAATCCGTGGATTCCGGTTCAGCCGGAGTGCGCCGTCGCATAGAATTGATGCAACGCGGCTTATGAAAGGGCGATACTCCCCCATGAAGAAGAACTCAATTTTTGCTCGACTGTTCCGAATTGGAAAGTCCAACGCCAACGCTGCGCTGGATGCGCTGGAGGATCCGCAGAAGATGCTGGACCAGCAGGTTCGCGACTACTCCAACAACATTTCGCAGGCGGAGACCGCGGTGGCGCAGACCATCGGCAACCTGCGCATGCTCGAGGACGACTACAAGATCGCCGTAAACGATGCGCGCGAATGGGGCCAGAAGGCGTTGGCCGCCTCCAACAAGGCCGAGGAATACACGGCCGCCGGCGACAGCGTCAACGCCGAGAAGTTCAACAAGCTGGCCACCCTGGCCATCCAGCGCCAAATGGCCAGCGAGAAGCAGGCCAGCAACGCCGAACCGAATATCGCCTCGCAGCGCGAGATCGTGGAGAAGCTCAAGACCGGGCTGAACACCATGGGCACCAAGCGCCAGGAACTGGTTGCCAAGCGCGACGAGCTGGTGGCACGCGCCCGCAACGCCAAGACCCAAGGCCAGATGATGGACGCGGTCAAGGCCCTGGACATGAACGACCCGACCTCGGAAATCAACCGGTTTGAATCCAAGATCCGTGCCGACGAGTCGCGCGTGCGCGGCGCGGCGGAACTCGCCGCATCCTCCCTCGATGCACAATTCGCTTCCCTCGAGGACCTGGGCGAGGCCACCGAGGTCGAGGCCCGCCTGGCCGCCCTGAAGGGCGAAAGCAACATCCTGGAGCAGGGCTCTGCCGCGCCCCAGCTCGAGGAAGCCGCGGCTCCCTCGGAAATCGAGGCCCGCCTGGCCGCACTGAAGGCCAAGAACCAGTAGCGCCCGGCCCGGAGCGGAAACGGCCCCGCTACCGGCACCAAAGGTGGCGGATGCGAACGACTCGCGTCCGCCACCTTTTGCGTGCCCCGAAGACGGCCCGCCCAGAGATCTGTGTGCAGCCGGCCCGAACGGCAGTGGCCTCGTCGCTGCCTCGCCGTCCGGTTGCGGCGCCGGGGGCCCTGCTCCCCTTCATCAGGTGCCCGGCACCCCGTGGGCCGCTTCAATAGGAAGTCTTCATGGCCTTCCTGACCTCTTCCAAGGTTGCCTCCGCCACGGCGTTGGCGTGTTCGTTCCCCTTGCGGAGCACGCTGCGAATGATGCCCGGATCCTGCGCATAGTCCATCCGCCGTGCCCTGATCGGCGCCAGGAACTCATTCACGGCCTCGGTCACCACTGTCTTGAGGGCTCCGGATCCCCCGTCGCCGATGTCCTCGGCGACCGCGTGGGGATCCCTGTCCAGGCACAGCGCGGCCAGCAGCACCAGGCTGGAAACCTCGGGCCGGGCCGCCGGGTCGTAGGAGATGCGCCGGATCGAATCGGTCCTTGCGCCGCGAATCAGCCGTGCCGTTGCATCGGCGTCGTCGGCCAGGGCGATGGCGTTGCCGCGGCTCTTGCTCATCTTCCCGCCATCTGTGCCCAGCAGCAGCGGGGCGGCCGACAGAAGTGCCGCGGGTTCCGGGAAGATGTCCGCCCGCGGGGAATACCGGGCGTTGAAGCGCCGCGCGATCGTGCGCGTGAGTTCGAGGTGCGGCAACTGGTCCTGGCCCACCGGCACGACGTTGGCCTTGCAAAACAGGATGTCAGCGGCCTGGTGCACCGGATAGGTGAACATCAGCCCGCTGACCGAGGACTGCCTTGAATGCGCGATCTCGTCCTTGACGGTGGGGTTCCTGCCCAGTTCCGCCACGGACACCAGGGAGAGGAAGGGCAGGAGCAGCTGGTTCAGGGCAGCGACGGCGCTGTGCGTGAAGATCGTCGCACGGGCCGGGTCGATGCCCACGGCGAGGTAGTCAAGCACCAGGCCCTGGACCGCGGCGTCGAGGTTCTCCGCCACGTCCCGGTCCGTCAGGACCTGGTAGTCCGCGACGAGGATGAAGGACTCGACGCCGAGATCCTGCAACCGCACCCGGTTCTGCAGCGTGCCGAAGTAGTGGCCCAGGTGCAGTCGCCCCGTGGGACGGTCTCCGGTCAACACCCGGTAGCGGCCCGGGTCGGCGTGCAGGCCTTGCTCGATCGGGGATCTGCCCCCGGCGGCGGAGGTACCGACGGACGAGGTCGTGGTGGCTTGCTGGTGCTGTTGCAACTGGTGCTCCCTGGGACTGGTTCTTGTCGCCGTTCGCCCGGCCGGACACAGAACCCCCTCCAGGGGGCACAACAATGGCCGTCCTTGCGAACGGCCTGGTGTCAATCACGAAACGCGGCTGTTCCTAGGGGGAACGCCACCACGCAAGACTCCGTGAATTGATCATGGACCCATCCTAAGCCCGCGACGCGGCGGTCCCGTTCGGTGCGTGCCGATCCGGCCGGAAAGTGCCGTTGGTCGCATGCGCCGAACGATTATCCGCCCGCCGGGTGCCGGCCGGTAGACTTGATGGCGACATGACTGAGAATTATTCTGCGGCCGATGCGGCCGGCAACGACGAAATCTTTACCGACGCCGAGCTCCAGGCGGCGCTCAAGGTGCTGGGCCAGGTGCACCGCCTGGACGCCGAGGACGAGCGCCACGTTGCCGTGCGCCGGGCCACGGGAAAGATGTTCAAGGCTGCCAAGAGGCACCGCAAGAACGAGAAGCGCTCGGCCATCAACGCCGCGGACCGCGCGGTCGTGGAACGCACCGCCACCGGCTCCCCGCAGCGCCTGGACGACGAGACCCTCGGCCTTGACCTGAGCACTCCGACCGAGGAGCACACCGCCGGGGAATACATCAAGCCGCGCGGCTGCTACATCTGCAAGCAGCGCTACACCACGGTCGACGCCTTCCACCACTACCTGTGCCCGGAGTGCGCCGCTGCCGGGCGCGAACGCCGCGACGCCCGCGCCGACTTGACCGGCAAGCGCGCGCTGCTCACCGGGGGACGCGCCAAGATCGGCATGCACATCGCCCTGCGGCTGCTGCGCGACGGCGCCCACACCACCATCACCACGCGCTTCCCGCGCGACGCGGCCCGCCGCTTTGCAGCGCTGGAGGACTCCGCCGACTGGATCCACCGCCTGCGCATCGTCGGCATCGACCTGCGCGATCCCTCCCAGGTGATCTCGCTGGCCGACCGCGTCGCCGCCGAGGGCCCGCTGGACATCTTGATCAACAACGCCGCGCAGACCGTGCGCCGCACCTCGAACTCCTACCTGCACCTGGTCGAGTCCGAGTCCCAGCCGCTTCCTGCCGAGCTCGAATACGCGGCCGGCGGCCCCGAGGTCTGGGGCGAGGCCAATCCCCCCTCCGAGCACCCGCGCGCGCTGGCCAGCGCCTTCCGGCTGGAGGACTCGGCGCTGCTGGTCCCCGCCACTCCCACCACCTACGACGCGCAGGCCGTGGCCGACCTGGCGATGACCGCGGGCTCCGCGTCGCTGGAGCGCATTGCCGCCGGCACCGCAATCGACGCCGGCGGGCTGGTGCCCGACGTGGTCACGGAAAATTCCTGGACGCAGATCCTGGGCGACGTGGACGCACTGGAAATGCTCGAGGTGCAGCTGTGCAACGTCACCGCTCCCTTCCTGCTGGCCTCGCGCCTGCGCCCGGCGCTGGCCGCGTCCGATGCGCACCGCAAGTACATCGTGAACGTCTCCGCCATGGAGGGCCAGTTCTCCCGCCGCTACAAGGGCGCCGGGCACCCGCACACCAACATGGCCAAGGCCTCGCTGAACATGCTCACGCGCACCAGCGCCGAGGAAATGCTGGCCACGGACCGGATCCTGATGTCCGCGGTGGACACCGGATGGATCACCGACGAGCGCCCGCACGACTCCAAGGTCCGCATGGTCGCCGAGGGCTGGCACGCGCCGCTTGACCTGATCGACGGCGCGGCCCGGGTCTACCAGCCGATCGTCGACGGGGAACGCGGCATCGACCTCTACGGCTGCTTCCTGAAGGACTACGAGCCCTCCCCCTGGTAGGAACTGCGCCTGCGCCGCCATCCACGGTGACCCGGTCCCCGTCGGCCGGCACGCTGGTGCCGGTACGGGTGCCCATCACCGCGGGGATGCCATATTCGCGGGCCACGATGGCGGTGTGCGAGCCCATGCCGCCGGTGTCGACCACCACGGCGGCCGCGCGCTGGAACAGCGGCGTCCAGGACGGACTCGTGTAGGGGCAGACCATGATCTCCCCGGCGCGGAGCTCCCGAAGCCTTCGGGCCCCATGATCACGCGCACCGTACCCGTGGCCGTGCCCCGGCTGGCCGGCGTGCCGGTCGGCAATGCGCTGCCGTCCGAGGCACGCGGGGCGAAGGCTGCATCCAGGTCCAGCAGGGGGACACCGGCAAGCCGGTCGCGCTTGGCGGCCCGGGCACGCACGATGCCGCGTGCGACAGCTGCAGCTGGGCCGGCGCAGGGATTGTCAAATGCTCGTTTCATGTTTGAATGGTCTGGTGGATCACATGCGCAGAAACCCGGGCCCGAACGAAAACCTCTCACGCGACGAGGCCGCCTGGCGCGCCGCCACCCTTCAGGTGGTTTCCTGCGAGGTGGACCTGGACCTTTCGCAGGCGCTGGACCCCGCGGTGACCGGGTACCGTTCCGTCACCACGCTGGCCTTCAGGGCCACCGGCACCACCGGCACGTTCATCGACTTCATCCACGAATCCATCGGGTCGATCACGCTCAACGGCTCCCCGGTCGACCCCGCCGACGCGGTCGCCGGCTCGCGCATCTACCTGACCGGGCTCACCGAGGGCGACGAAGCGGTGAACACCGTGGTCATCGACGGTTACGCGAAATACTCGCGCAGCGGCGAGGGCCTGCACCGCTACGTCGATCCGGCCGATGGCCAGACCTATTGCTACACGCAGTTCGAACCGGCCGACGCCCGCCGGGTCTACGCAAATTTCGAGCAGCCGGACCTGAAGGCGCCGTTCACCTTCAGCGTGCGCGCCCCGCAGGACTGGCACGTGGCCTCCAACCAGTCAGCGGCCCGGGTTGACCACCACGGCGACGGAACCGCCACCACGCGCTTCGCCCCCACCCTGCCGATCTCCACCTACATCACCACGGTGCTCGCCGGGCCTTATTTCGTGGCCACCGACACCTACACCCGCGCCCTGCCCGACGGGACCGAGCTGGTGATTCCGCTCAATGCCACCTGCCGCGCCTCGCTGGCCGGGCACTTCGACGCGGAGAACATCCTGGCACTGACCCGGGCCGGGCTTGACTACTTCCACGAGCTCTTCGACTACCCCTACCCGTGGGGCAAGTACGACTCGGCGTTCGTGCCCGAATACAACCTCGGCGCCATGGAAAACCCCGGCCTGGTCACCTTCACCGAGCACTACGTCTTCACCTCGCGCGCCACCGAGGCCCAGCACGAGGCCCGCGCCAACACCATCATGCACGAGATGGTGCACATGTGGTTCGGCGACCTGGTGACCATGGCCTGGTGGGACGACCTGTGGCTCAAGGAGTCCTTCGCCGACTACATCGGCACGCTGGCCAACGCCGAGGCCACCGGGTTCGACACCGCCTGGGTTGCCTTCGCCAACCGCCGCAAGGGGTGGGCCTACGTGGCCGACCAGCTGCCCACCACCCACCCGATCGTCGCGGACATCACCGACCTGGAGGCCGCCAAACAGAACTTCGACGGCATCACCTACGCCAAGGGCGCCTCGGTGCTCAAGCAGCTCGCCGCCTACGTGGGCGCCGAGGCCTTCCGCGACGCGTCCCGCGCCTACTTCCGCACCCACGAATACGCGAACACCACGCTGGCCGACTTCCTCGACGCGCTGGGCACGGCCTCGGGCAGGGACATGGGCTCCTGGGCCGACGCCTGGCTGAAGACCGCCGGCGTCCCGCGCCTGGGCGTGGAGCTCTCGCTCACCGATGCGAAGATCACCGCCGCGACGCTCACGCAGGCGGGAACCGACCCGAGAACCGGAACGGGCATCACCCACCCGCACGTGCTCAACGTCGGGCTGTTCAACGTGGTCGACGGGACGCTGGCCCGCACCGCTTCACACCGCGTGGAGCTGGCCGGAAGCTCCGTGCAGCTCCCCTTCCTGCTCGGGGAAGCCCGCCCCGACCTGATCCTGCCCAACGACGGCGACGACACCTACGCGATGGTGGATTTCGACGAGGTTTCGCTGGCGACGCTGCTGGCGCACCTGGGCACGCTCTCCGATCCGCTGGCCCGCGCGACCTGCTGGGCGGCGCTGTGGAACATGGTCCGCGACGCGAAGCTGCCGGCCCCCGAATTCCTGGAGGCGGTGCGCGCGCACGCCGAATCGGTGACCGAGGTCGGGGTCTTCGCGCAGCTGCTCGCCCAGGCCACGACCGCCGTCAACCGCTACCTTCCCCCGGCGCTGCGCGATGCCGAACGCGCCGCCCTGGCCGAGGCGCTCACCGACTGGCTGGGCCGGGCGGAACCCGGCGGCGACAAGCAGGTTGCCGCCGCGCGCGCCCTGGCCGTGCTGGCCCGCGGCCGGGTCGCCGGGGAGCTGGTCGACTCCCTGCTGGCCGGCGGGCAGCCCTTCGACGGGCTGGAGCTGGACGAGGACCTGCGCTGGGCGCTGTGGCAGGCCAAGGCCGCCTCCGGCACCCTCGATGCGGCGGCGCTGGCCCGGCTCGAGGCCGACGCCGCGGCACACCCCTCGGCGGTGGCAGTCTCCGGCCGGCTGCTGGCCCTGGCCGCACGACCGGATGCCGCCGTGAAGAAGGCGGCGTTCACCGCCGTGCTCACCGGACGCGATGCCGACGGTTCGGCCCTGTCCAACGAGGCCGTCTCCGCCACCGCGGCAGGTTTCCTGCTCGGCACCCACAAACTGCTCGACGGGCACTACTCCGAGTACTGGCCGGCACTCGAGGCCATCTGGGAATCGATGAGCATCGGCATGGCCACCCGCGTCATCTCGGGGCTCTTCCCCGCGGCCCAGGACCTCGGCGAGGAACCCGTCCACCCGGTCATGGCCCGGGTCGATTCCTGGCTCCTGGAGCACCCGGACGCCCCCGCGGCGCTGCGCCGGATCCTGCTCGAGGAACGCGACTACCTTTCCCGCTCACTGGCCGCCCAGCGCCTCAGCGCCGGCTAGCGAGCCGGTGCCGAAGCTGGCGACTTGGCCAGGTTCGGCCGGCCACGAATTCACGCGTGGCCCCGGCCTCGCCGGAAACGCGCAGGCGGGCCCGGCGGCGCGGGGTCATCGGATGCAGAACTCGTTGCCCTCTGGATCGGCCAGCGTGTACCAGGCGAAGGGGCCCTGTGCGGCCGCATGCAGGAATGTCGCACCACGTTCCACAAGCCTGTCGCGCACCTCGTCGCGGTCCCCCAGATTCAGGTCAAGGTGCAGGCGGTTCTTCACGGTCTTGGGCAGGTGAACCAGCTGAAAGAGGATCCGCTGGCGCTGCTGCTTGCCAAGCTGGTCCAGCGGGCAGATTCCCGCCCCGCTCCTCCAGGCCAGCTCGCCGTCGAAGATCAGGGTCTCGTCCTCGCTGGCGTGCCCCTCGTCGATCATCTTCTGGATGAAGTCCGGGTCGCTGGGTTCCACCGTCCAGCCGAGGGTTTCCGCCCACCACACCGCCTGCCTGTGGGGGTTGATGCTGTCGATGGTGATCTGCAGTGGGTGGTCCATGACCACACGTTATGCCGCCGAACCGCCCGATTCAAGGGCCCGTGCCCAACGTGGCGCGCTTCGGGGCGACAGGGCGTGCCGAAGGTGGCGTGGAACCGGTTGCTGCGACCTCTTCCTCGCCTCCGAGCCGCGGCGCCATGCCCGCCGTGCCCATTGCCTCCCATGCCCGCCGGCCGTACTCTGGGCCGTGGAATGGCGGTGCGGCAATGCGCCGGCCTGCCGACACGGCCTTGAAAGCGAGCAAACCATGTCACGGGTGAGGGTCCACAACTTCAGCCTCTCGATCGACGGCTACGGCGCCGGCCCCGGGCAGCTCCTCGCCGAGCCGCTCGGCGCGGGCGGCGAGGAGCTGCACGGCTGGATCTTCCCCACCGCCTACTGGCACGAGCGGAGCGGGGAGCCCGGCGGGAGCACCGGGCGGGACGACGCGTGGCTGCGGGCAGGGGACGAGGGCATCGGGGCCACCGTCATGGGCAGGAACATGTTCGGGCCCGTGCGCGGACCCTGGGAGGCGTGGGATGCCGCGGGCGACGCCGGGCCGTGGCGCGGCTGGTGGGGCGAGCGCCCGCCCTTCGGGCACGAGGTCTTCGTGCTCACCCACCATGCCCGGGACCCGGAGGTGATGGAGGGCGGCACCACCTTCCACTTCGTCACCGACGGGATCCGTGCGGCGCTCGAGGCCGCCCGGGGCGCCGCGAACGGAGCGGACATCCGCATCGGCGGGGGCGTGCACACGGTGCGCGAGGCCGTCGCCACGGGGCTGGTGGACGAGCTGCACGTGGCCATCGCGCCGGTGCTGCTCGGCGGCGGCGAACGGCTCTTCACCGGCAACTGGGCCGAGGACGGCTACCGGCTGGCCGCCTCGGAGCAGGGCGAAGGGGCCATGCACGTGCGCCTGGCGCGCTCCTGATCCGCTCTTGCCGCCGGCGCCGGATCGCGCCGGCGACGCAAGCTAATCTGGTTCACATGTATTTGGAAAACATCGTTTTCGACGCCGTTGACCCGCGGCGCGTTGGCAGGTTCTGGCAGGAGCTCTTGGGCTGCGTGCAGCTGAGCGACTCCGCGGAGGGATTCGAGACCCGGCTGGCGATCGACGGCGGCCCGGCCCTTGACCTGTGCTTCCAGCCGGTCCCCGAGGCCCCGCGGGATCCGGTGCGGCTGCACCTGGACCTGCGCGGCGGGCCCGGGCGGGACGCGGTCGTTGCCGCGGCGCTGGAACTGGGGGCGGTGCGCCTGGACATCGGCCAGGGGGAGGTCCCGTGGGTCGTGCTGGGCGATCCGGAAGCCAACGCCTTCTGCGTGATGGAGGACCGTGCCGCCTACTCCGACACCGGGCCGATCGCCGCGCTCCCGCTGGACAGCGCCGACCCGGACGCCGACGCCGTCTTCTGGTCCTGGCTGACCGGCTGGGCCGCGCTCCCGGCCGGTGCCCGCACGTTGCGCCACCCCTCGGGCCGCGGCCCGCTGCTGGTGCTGTGCCCCGAGCCCGCGGCCAAGGCCGGCGCGAAGAACCGGATGCACCTGGATCTGCGGCTGGAGTCGGGCGACGATGCCGACGAGGTCGCCGCCGGCATTCTCGCCCGCGGCGGCAGGGAAATGCACCCGGACTGGGGCGAGCTACCCTGGCGCATCTACCAGGACCCCTCGGGCAACGAATTCTGCGTGCTGCCGGCCGGCTAGCCTTCACCCTGCCAAGGGGCAACGGCCGGCCCGCCGCCGGTTGGTGATCGGGCGCACATCTGGCATACGGTGGCATGTATCCATGTTCTGCCGTTCCAAGGAGTGCCCATGAGTGTTTACGCTGTCACCAATCCCGCCACCGGCGTCGTCGAGGCGACCTACCCCACGGCCACCGATGCCGACATCCAGGCGGCCCTGGGCCTCGCCCACGGCGCCTTCGGGTCCTGGAACACCACGGAGATCGCCGTGCGCGCTGCCCTGCTGAACCGCGTCGCGGACCTCTACGAGGAGCGCCGCGACGAACTCTCCGCGATCATCACCCGCGAGATGGGCAAGCCGATCTTCCAGTCCGGCAAGGAAATCGACATCACCGTGTCGATCTACCGCTACTACGCGGCCAACGGGGCGAAGTTCCTGGCCGACGAGGAGCTGGAGGTCGCAGCCGGCGGCACCGCACTGATCCGCAAGGAGGGCGTGGGCGCGCTGCTGGGCATCATGCCGTGGAACTTCCCCTACTACCAGGTGGCCCGCTTCGCCGCGCCGAACCTGATGAACGGGAACACCATCCTGCTCAAGCACGCCCCGCAGTGCCCCGAATCCGCGCTGGCCATGGAGCAGATTTTTGCCGACGCCGGGGCGCCGGAGGGCGCCTACGTGAACATTTTCGCCACCAACGACCAGGTCGCCGGGATCATCGCCGATCCCCGCGTGCAGGGCGTCTCGCTTACCGGCTCCGAGCGCGCGGGCTCCGCGGTCGCGGAAATCGCCGGGCGCAACCTGAAGAAGGTCGTCCTTGAACTCGGCGGCTCCGATCCCTTCCTGGTGCTGGAGGACGCCAACGTGAAGCGTGCGGCCAAGCAGGCGATGGTGGGCCGCTTCGGCAACACCGGCCAGGCCTGCAACGCCGCCAAGCGCATCATCGTCGACGCATCGGTCTACGACGAGTTCGTCGAAAACTTCACCGGCGCCGTCGCGGGCATCAAGGTCGGGGACCCGGCACACCCGGAGACCTTCCTCGGCCCGCTGTCCTCCGCCGCGGCCCGGGACGGGCTGGCCGCCCAGGTGCAGGACGCCATCGACAAGGGTGCCACCGTGCTCGCCGGCGGTGCCGCGCTTCAGGGCGACGGGTCCTTCTTCGCTCCCACGGTGCTGGCCGATGTCACCGAAGACATGCGCGCCTACACCGAGGAGCTCTTCGGCCCGGTGGCCGTGCTCTACAAGGTCTCCGGCGACGCGGAGGCGGTGGCCCTGGCCAACGCCTCGGCCTACGGCCTGGGGGCCTCAATCCAGACCGAGGACATGGACCGGGCGCACTCCATCGCCCGGCAGCTGGAGGTCGGCATGGTCTCGATCAACCAGACCAGCGGGTCCGCCGCGGAACTTCCCTTCGGCGGCGTGAAGCGCTCGGGTGTCGGGCGCGAGCTGGGCAAGTACGGCATGGAGGAATTCGTGAACCGCAAGCTGGTCACCTTCCGCGGCTAGCGCCGGTCCCCCGGCCGGTCCGCGCGTGCCCCGGTGTGGCTCCTGCACACCGGGGCATACGGGCCCCGCGCCGCGCGATGCCGGCGGATGTGAGGCAATCGGCAACCGCCACACCGCGCACGGCGGATAGAATTGGGGCAGCAAGTACCGCGCCCGAGCTGGCCCGGCGTTGAAACCCCGGCAGGAAAGCACAACCATGAACCCTGAACGCATGAACGTTGAGTCCTTCAACCTCGACCACCGCACCGTTGCCGCACCCTATGTGCGCGTCGCGGACCGCAAGCAGCTGCCGCTCGGGGACGTGATTACCAAATATGACGTGCGCTTCACCCAGCCAAACGTCGCCCACCTCGAGATGCGGGCGATCCATTCCCTGGAGCACCTCTTCGCCGAGGCCTCCCGCAACCACTCGGCCTCGGTCATCGACTTCTCCCCCATGGGCTGCCAGACCGGCTACTACCTGATCCTGCAGGGCGAACCGGACGTGGCCGCCGCGGCGAACCTGATCGAGGCGGCCCTGACCGACGTGCTGCAGGCCACCGAGGTGCCCGCCGCCAATGAGATCCAGTGCGGCTGGGGAGAAAACCACTCCCTCGCCGACGCCCAGGACGCCGCCCGCGCGTTCCTGGCCCAGCGCGCCGTCTGGGAGCAGGTCACCGCGTGAGCCGGATCGACGTCGTGGTCATCACCGCCATGGGAGAGGAATCCACCCCCTTCCTCCAGCGCGCCTCCGCGGTCGGGGACCCGGTGCGCGTGGGCAACTCGGTGCAGCGCACCGGCACCCTTGACGGGCTGGGCGCGCTCTTCGTCCAGGGCGGCATCGGCCTGGTCAACGCCACCGGGGCCGCCACTGCTGCCCTGCTGCGGGCCGCGGCCGAGGACCCCGAGGCCCCCGCACCGCTGGTCATCAGCGCCGGCAGCGCCGGCGGGCTGGGTGACACGGTGCGGGTGGGAGACGTTGTCATCGGCTCGGTGGTCATCAACGCCGACGCGGATGCGCGCGCCTTCGGCTACGAGCTCGGCCAGGTGCCGGGCATGCCCGCCTCCTACGCTGCACCCGAGGTCCTGCTCGAGGCCGGCAACGTCGGGAACCCCGGGCTCGGCATCGTGGCCACCGTGCACCACGGGCTGCTTGTCTCCAGCTATTCGTTCGTCGGCCACGACCGCGCCCCCGTCATCAAGGGGCAGTTCGACGGAGTGCTGGCCACCGACATGGAATCCTCGGCGATCGCCCAGACCTGCGCCTCGTTCGGGGCACCGTTCCTGGCCATCCGCGGGATCTCGGACCTCTGCGGGCCGGCCTCGGATGCCGATTTCCTGGTCCACGTCGACGACGCCGCCGAGCGCTCGGCCGTGATCACCGCTGCGGTCCTGCGGTCCTGGCAGGATGCCGGATCCCCGCGTGCGGAAAACGAGTTGGCCCTCGCCTGATCCGGCGGCCTGCGGCGCCATCGCGGCCGCAGTTCCCCGGCACCCTGCCCGGACCCGCGCAGCAGCGGGCCCGGGCAGCGTCGTCTACGGGACGCGCGCGGTCCATTCGGGGGTGGAGAACTTGGTGGCCGCCAGTTCCCGTGCGGTTTGCCGCGTGGCCTCGTCGACGGTGCCGGCGGTGGCCGCGTAGCGGCGCGTGAACGTGTCAATCATCGCCGAAATGATCTCCGCGCGGCCCATCTTCGCCTGGCTCTTGAGCGGGTCCACGCGCTTGACCGCGGAGGCGATGCCCTTGTCGGAGATCTTCTCCCGGCCGATGCGCAGCACCTGCAGCATCTTTTCCGCGTCGATGTCATAGCTCATGGTCACGTGGTGCAGCACCACGCCGCCGGCCAGCCGCTTTTGCGCCGCCCCGCCGATCTTCCCGGCCTCGGTGGCGATGTCGTTCAGCGGCTTGTAGTGCGCCTTCACGCCGATCGAGGCCAGCGCCTCCATGACCCAGGCGTCCAGGAACGGGTAGGAATCGGCGAAGCTCATGCCGTCAACCAGCGAGGAGGGCAGGTAGAGCGAGTAGGTGATGCAGTTTCCCGCCTCCATGAACATCGCCCCGCCGCCGCTGATCCGCCGGACCACCTGGATGCCGTGCTCGGCCGCTGACTGCGCGTCGACCTCGTTCTGCACCGACTGGAAGGAGCCGATGATCACCGCCGAGTCGTTCCAGTCCCAGAGTCGCAGCGTCGGGCCGCGCGTGCCGGCGGCGACCTGCCGGGCCAGCACCTCGTCGAGGGCAACGTTTTCGACGATGGGCATGGTGTCCGGGCCCAGGACCTCCCAGGCATGGTCGGCCCAGGTCGTGGCGTGCCCCAGTGCCCGGCGCACCACGCGGGCCACGGCATCGGCGTCGAAGCCGAACATCACCGCGCCCTCGCGCAGCCCCGCGTTGACCGCGTCGCGGACCGCTGAGTGTTCCACTGTCGCCGGCAGGCCGACCAACGCGTCGTTCAGGTCGTAGAGGGCCTCGTCGGGCTCCAGGAAGAAGTCCCCGTTGATGGAGGCGGCGGTGATCGCCCCGTCCTGGACCAGCAGGTCGGCGACGACCAGCTTCCCGCCGACAACCTTGTATTCACCGTGATGCGTGTAGCCCTGAGTCATGGACTCCATCCTAGTCACCGGGCACCGCACCCCGCCAAGCGGGGGCGGGCCCCGCCGGCTGGCGGGCGCCCGGGTCGCGGGCGCCCGGGTCGCGGGCGCCCGGGTCGCGGCGGGGTTAAGCAACAACGGGACCCTCCCAAAAAGGAGGATCCCGTGTGCAGGCGTGAAGGCGGAATTACTTCTTGCCGCCGAAGCCCTTGAAGCGGGCGTTGAAGCGCTCGACGCGGCCGGCCGAGTCCATGATGCGCTGCTTGCCCGTGTAGAACGGGTGCGAGGCGGCGGAGATTTCGACGTCGATGACCGGGTAGGTGTTGCCGTCTTCCCACTCGATGGTCTTCTTGCTCGTGGCCGTCGAACGGGTCAGGAACTTCTCGCCCGAGGCGAGGTCATGGAACACCATGGTGTTGTACTGCGGGTGAATATCAGCCTTCATGCTAAACCTTTGCTCACGTCACTGGATTTTGCCAGCAACCAAATGTGCCAAACCGGCCCGTGGGATCACGAAGCCGACGTTCCAGTGTAGCGGAACGGGACAAGGATTTTCCAATTCAGGCGCGGGTTGCTGCCGCTAGCGTGCGCGCAGCTCCCAGAAGGCCACGGCCGAGGCAGCCGCGACGTTCAGCGAGTCGACGCCGGGGCGCATCGGGACCATGACGTGCAGGTCCGCCCGTTGCAGCACCGCCTCGCTGACCCCGGCCCCCTCGGTGCCCAGGACCAGTGCGAGCCGCTCGTGGTTGCCCGCGGCAACCTCGTCGATGCCCTGGGCATGGGCCGTCAATTCCATGGCGGCGATGGTGAACCCGGCCGCGGCCACGGCGCGCAGGTCATCGGGCCACGCCTCCAGGCGCACCCACGGCACCTGGAACACCGCGCCCATGGAGACCCGGATGGACCGGCGGTACAGCGGGTCGGCGCAGCGCGGGGTGATCAACACCGCATCGATGCCCAGTGCCGCCGCGGATCGGAAGATCGCGCCGAGGTTGGTGTGGTCGACGATGTCCTCGAGGATCGCGATCCGCTTGGCCCCGGAGAGCACCTGGTCCAGCGCCAACGGGGCGGGGCGGTCCATGGCCGCCAGCGCACCGCGGTGCAGGTGGAAGCCGGTGATGGATTCGAGCACCGCGTCGGAGCCCACATAGATCGGTGCCTGGGGGTGGGCGGCAAACACGTCGCGCAGTGAATCCAGCCACTTCGGCGCCATGAAGAAGGAACGCGGGCTGTGCCCAGCGGCCAGCGCCCGGCGCAGGACCTTGGAGCTTTCGGCGATGTAGCGCCCGTTGGCCGGGTCCGCGACCTGGCGCAGCGCGGCGTCCGACAGACCCACGTAGTCATGGGCCCGCGGGTCCTTCCCCGAGTGCAGGAAGACCAGGCGTCGGGCGAGGTCTGCGCCGGCCGCCGCGCGCACCGCGGCCTCGGCTTCGTGCCCCGCATCGAATCCGGGGGCTTGTCCGGGCGCGGGCATCAGGACCCCGTGAGGAGCTTGGCGACCATGTTGGCCAGCGCCACCAGGCCCAGCGCCACGATGACGGCGCGCAGCCAGCCCGGGGAGAGCCTACGCCCCACCTTTGCGCCGATGAACCCGCCGATGAGCGAGCCCACGGCGATCAGCAGCACCACGGGCCAGTGGATGCGCTCGGGGGCGAAGACCAGGTAGGAGATTGCCGCGACCAGGTTGACCACCAGGGACAGGATCACCTTGATGGCGTTGGACTGCTGCAGCGAGGCATGCAGGAAGATCCCGAACACGGCCATCAGCAAGATGCCCTGGGCGGCGGTGAAGTAGCCGCCGTAGATGCCGATGAGGAACACCAGGATGTACAGGGTGGGCCCGATGCGCGTGCGGTCGGCCTCGTCGGGGTTGATCCCGACGCTGGTTGCCTGCCGCGTCTTGGCCCAGGCCGAGAGCCGGGGCTGGAAGATCACCAGCAGCAGGGCCAGCACGATCAGCACCGGGGCCACGTACCCGAAGACTGTGTCGGGCAGGTGCAGCAGCAGCCAGGCGCCGATGAGCCCGCCGACCAGCGAGACCGGGACGAGCTTGAGCATCGTCCGCCAGACGCTGGCGGCCTCCCGCCGGTAGCCCCAGGCGCCGGAGAATCCCCCGGCGACCAGGCCCATCGCGTTGGAGACCACCGCGTTGACCGGTGCGAACCCGAGGGCCACCAGCACCGGGAAGGTCACCAGGGTGCCAGATCCGACGATGGTGTTGATGGTCCCGGCCCAGAGGCCCGCGAAGAAGATGATGATGTCGCGCCACAAGTCCACGCCGGAAACCGCTCCCCTGTTGATGATTGTTGCTGTGGGCCACGACCCGCAGGGCGGTGGCGGCGGCGATGCCGCGGTGCTCGGCTAGTGCTTGGCGACGGCGCTGAAGCGCCCGCGCTCGGCGCGCAGGCTCAGCGGCGTGCCGAAGGTCTCCGAAAGGTTGTCCTCGGTCAGCGTCTCGGCGATGGGGCCGGCGGCGACCACGTGGCCGTCGCGCAGCAGCAGGGCGTGGGTGAAGCCCGGCGGCACCTCCTCGAGGTGGTGGGTAACCAGCACCATCGCCGGGGCCTCCTCGTCGTTGGCCAGCTCGCTCAGCCGTGCCACCAGGTCCTCGCGGCCGGCCAGGTCAAGACCGGCGCCCGGCTCGTCGAGCAGCAACAGCTCGGGATCGGTCATCAGCGCACGGGCGATCTGCACGCGCTTGCGCTCTCCCTCGGAGAGGGTGGCGAAGGGGCGGTTGATCATGGTGGACATGCCCCAGTCGTGCAGCAGGGTGAATGCCCGGCGCTCGTCGAGCTTCTCATAGGCCTCGCGCCAGCGTCCGGTCATTCCGTACGATGCGGTCAGCACGACGTTCAGCACGTTCTCGCCCTCGGGGATGTGGTTGGCCAGGGCCGCGGAGGACAGGCCGATGCGGGGGCGCAGCTCAAAGACGTCGACGGCGCCGAGCACCTCGCCCAGCACGCCCGCCACGCCGCGGGTGGGGTGCATCCGGGCACCGGCGATCTGCAGCAACGTGGTCTTTCCGGCGCCGTTGGGTCCCAGGACCACCCAACGCTCGCCCTCCTTTACCTGCCAGTTGATGTCAGTCAATAGATCTTTGCGTCCGCGTACCACGGAGACGTCGGCGAGGCCCAGCACTTCATTCATGGGTAAAACACTAGGCCAGTGAACCGCCTTTGACCCAACCGGCCGCGCCAGACATGCCGTGGGAACGCCCCCGGGCGCGCCCCGGAGCCCCGCTCGCCCGAAGCACGCGCGGCGCCCCGGGACCGGAACCGGGGGTGTGATGTCGAACAAGAAGCCGCGCAACAAAGCGTGCGACGTTTTGGGCGGGCGCCCGCGGCCGCGGGAGAATAAACGAATGCATTCCACTGCCTTCATCGTGTTCCATTCCGCCGCCACGCCGTGTGCCGAACCCGCCGGCCTGCGCCGCACCCTGGCCGCCGCCGGCCACGAGGTGATCGACGAGCAGGCGTTCGACGGTGCCGGCCGCAGCGGGGCGCGCTGGGAGGTCACCGGGACGGTGCGCCAGCTGCGCGCCCTGGTGAACCCGCTTGACAACCTGTTGGCCCGTTCCGAGGACCCCGCGCTGCGCGCCTCAGCCATCGCCGTGGTTCCGGCCGGGCTCGTGCGCGCGAAAAAGATGCTGCTTGTCATGGACGTGGACTCCACGCTCATCAAGCAGGAGGTCATCGAGCTGTTGGCGGCCCACGCCGGACGGGAAGCGGAGGTCGCGGCTGTCACCGAGGCCGCCATGCGCGGCGAACTGGATTTCGCCGCCTCGCTCCACGCCCGGGTGGCCACCCTGGCCGGACTTGATGCGGGGGTGATCGATGCGGTGCGCTCGCGCCTGGAGCTCAGCGACGGTGCGGCAGAGCTCATCGCCGCCTTCAAGGCGGCGGGGCACCACGTGGGGGTCGTCTCCGGCGGCTTCGCCCAGATCCTTGACCCGCTGGCGGCCGAGCTGGGCCTGGACTTTGCCCGCGCCAACGACCTGGTCGTCGTCGACGGGCAACTCAGCGGCACGGTGAACGGGCAGGTGGTGGACCGGGCCTACAAGGAGACCATGTTGCGCACCTGGGCCCGCGAATTGGGCATCGACATGGAGCACACCATCGCCGCCGGCGACGGGGCCAACGACCTGGACATGGTCGGCGCCGCCGGACTCGGGGTGGCATTCAACGCAAAGCCGCTGCTGCGCGATGCCGCCGACGCACGGATCGACCAGCCGCGCCTGGACATCATCGCCAACTTGGTGGGGATCTCATAACGATTTGCTCCTAATCACCTGATATTTAGTCCCTCGTTTGGATGCCACCGGTAGGATGCAGGAGGCGGCCCAACCCTTTCGCGGGGTGCCGCAATCCCAAACACGGTACGCCGGCGTGCCCCCGATGGAAGAGAACGAATCGTTTTGCAGAGTGAAGAATTGGGTCGCAAACATCGCGCCCCGGAACGCAAGTCACGCCGTGGTTGGCTCATCGGCGGGGCCTGTGTCGTACTTGCCGGCGGACTGTATTCAGGTGCCGCCGCCTATGCCGGCTCGCAGATTCCCGCTAACACCACCGTCCACGGGGTGAACGTCGGCTCGCTGTCCACGGAGGCGGCGCGCCAGGTCCTTGAGCAAAAGCTCACCCCGGCAACCACGCAGGAAGTCGCCGTGCAGGTCAACGGCAAGCAGGAAGCCATCGACCCGGTGGCCGCCGGACTGGCGATCGACATCGAGGGGACCCTGGACGGGCTCACGGGCTTCGACCTGAACCCCGCCACGCTGCTGGAGCGCTTCACCGGCCAGCTGCACATCGAACCGTCCAGCCACGTCGACGAGGCCAAGCTGCGCGCCGAGCTCGATGCCCTGGCGACAAGGGTCGCGGCCAAGACCGCCGAGGGCAAGCTGGCCTTCGACGGCGCCACGCCGGTGCTGACCAAGCCGGTCACCGGCGTGGCGCTGGAAGTCGACGAATCCGTGGCCGTCGTCTCGGAGTCCTGGTTCGACGCTGCCGAACCGCTGGAGCTTCCTGCCACACTGAGCGAGCCCAAGACCTCCGCGAAGACGTTGGAGACCGCCCTGGAAGAGACGGCCAAGCCGCTGGTTGCCGGCCCCATCAAGCTCACCGACGGGAAGTCCAGCGCCTCGCTGACCCCGGAGCAGCTGGCGGATGCGGCCTCCTTCAAGGTCGCCGACGACGCCGTGACCATGTCGCTGGACGCCAACAAGCTGGTCGAGGCCGCCGCCCAGGGCTCCGACGGGTTCAAGTCCACCGCGAAGGACGCGCGGATCGTCCTTTCCGGCGGTGCCCCGAAGGTCATCCCCTCCGAAAACGGCACGTCCATCGACTCGAAGGACCTGGACAAGCTGGTGCTGGCGGCTTCCCAGGATCCCCAGCGGACCGCCAAGGTCGCCCTCACCACGACGGTCCCGGAGCTGACCACCGCGGAGGCGAAGAAGCTTGGCGTGAAGGAAGCCATCGTGACCTTCTCCACCCCGTACCCGGCCGCCGACACCGTGCGCACCAAGAACCTCTATGCCGGCACCAAGCGTCTCACCGGAGTGCTGGTCATGCCCGGAGAGACCTTCTCGCTGGAGAAGGCGCTCGGCCCGATCACCACGGCCAACGGCTACTACGGCTCCGGCGTGGTCGTCAACGGCTTCGCCACCGAGGCCGTCGGCGGCGGCCTGTCGCAGATCTCCACCCAGTTGTACAACGTCGGCTTCCTGGCCGGCTACGACGACATCACCCACAAGCCGCACAGCCGCTGGTTCGAGCGCTACCCCGCCGGCCGTGAGGCCACCCTCTGGGAGGGCCAGGTCGACATGGCGTGGAAGAACAACACCCCCTACGGCGTGATGATCGAGGCCTGGGTTGGCGGCGGGAAGGTCAACACCCGCCTGTGGAGCACCGACTACTGGACGGTCGGCAGCAAGTCCTCGGCCAAGTACAACCTCACCAACCCCGGCACCGAGTACAACCCGGCCAAGAACTGCAAGCCCGAAAGCGGCGGCAAGAAGGGTTTCTCGATCAACGTCACCCGCACCCGCACCTCGGCGGACAAGACCCTGCCGGCCGAGACGAAGTCCTGGACCTACCAGCCCTGGAACAAGGTCATCTGCGGGAAGAAGCCCTAGGTTCGGACCCCCGCAGCACGCCGACGGAGGCGCCGCCCCACCCGACACCGGGAGGGACGGCGCCTCCGTCGCGTCGGCCCCCGCCCCGCCCAAGCGCAGTCGCGTTCACGCCCTCCCATGTCGGCCGGGGGTCCTTTCACGTAGTCTGGAGCCGTGGGCCGCACGAGTGAACCTGCCAGGCCCGGTTCTATTCCTGTTCCCTACCCACCTGGAGCCCGAGATTGGATCCGACCGGCACCCCAGCGTTTCTCCCCCTCCTGCTGCTTTCCGTCGTCCTGACCGCGCTCTTCGCGCTGGCCGCGGCCTTCGCGGTGCGACGCATCCTGGGGGTCCCGGTCGGGTGGCCGCGCTCGTTCGCGGTCGGCCTCGTCGTCTGTTTCGGCGGCACCCCGCTGACCACGGTGTTCCTGGCCAATTCCGGGATCCACGACGCCGAGGACGCCGCGCTGGCGGTGGTCCCCACGCTGCTGCTCTTCGCTCTCTCGATTGCCTGGGCCTTCGCGCTGGGCACCGGGTTGCTGGTGGCGGTGGAGGTGCTGTGGCCCACCGGCAGCCTGGGCACGCCGTGGGGCGTGCTGCGCTCGCTGCGGGCCTCCGGCGCGCGGCGCAGGCGCTACCTGCAGGTCACCCGCACCGCCTTCCGTGAGGGACTGCTGCGTCCGGTCAGTGCACGCTCCATGCAGGGCGGAACCACCGAGGCCGCCCGGACGGCGCGCTCCCTGGCCGCCACGCTGGGCAAGTCCGGGGTCACTTTCATCAAGCTCGGGCAGATGCTTTCCACCAGGGCCGACACGCTGCCCGCGGAGTACATTTCCGAGCTTTCCCTGCTCCAGACGCGCGCCGAGCCGGAACCATTCAGCGCCCTGCGCCCGATGCTGGAGGCCGCGCTGGGCCGGGAGCTGGACGAGGTGTTCTCCTCGATCGACACCGAGCCGCTGGCCTCCGCATCGGTGGCCCAGGTGCACGCGGCGGTGCTGAAAACCGGGCAGGCGGTGGTGGTGAAGATCCAGCGGCCGACGGCCCGCACGCAGGTCAAGGTCGACCTGGACATCATCGAGCGGTTCGCCGGAATGCTCGAGCGCCGCACCGCGTGGGGCCGGGCACTCGGCCTCGAGTCGCTCGCGGCGGGATTCGGGGCCTCGCTGCGCGAGGAATTGGACTACACCGTCGAAATGGCGAACATGCGTGCCGTGGCGGCGGGGAACCCCGCGCTGAAGATCCCGCGGGTGTATCCGGAGTTCTCCTCGAACAAGGTGCTGGTCATGGAACACCTGGACGGCGATCCGCTGGGCGAGGCCTGCCTGGACGCCGCGACCCCCGAATTGCGCAGGACGCTGGCGGTGGAACTCTTCGACGGGATCCTGCAGCAGGTGATCGTCTCGGGCGTCTTCCACTCCGACCTGCATCCCGGAAACATCCTGGTGCTGCGCGGCGCCGGAACCGGAGCCGGCGCGCCCGCGGGCCCCGCCCTGGCGCTGCTGGACTTCGGCTCCGTGGGACGCCTCGGGCGCGACACCCGGATGTCGCTGGCCGGGTTCCTCGTGGCCGTGCAGGCCGACGACAACGTCGCGGCCACCGACCGCCTGCTGGAAATGGTGGACCGGGCTCCCGCACTGGACCGGCGGGCCCTGGAGCGCGGCATGGGGATCCTGCTCACGCACCTGGACGGCTCCCCGCAGGTGCTCTTCACCAAGCTCTTCCAACTGCTCCAACGCCATGGACTCGGCGTCCCGCCGCAACTTGCCGGCGCCCTGCGCGCCATTGGTTCCCTTGAAGGGACCATCAGGCTGCTGGATCCGGGGTTCGACGTCATCGGCGAGGCCCAGCAGCGGTCCCTGGCCTGGATCTCCGCCACGACCACGCCCGAGGCCCTCAGGAACCTGCTGGCCTCCAACGCCATCGGCTTCGTCTCGACGCTGCAGCGCATGCCGCGGAACCTGTCCATGCTGAACGAAAAGATCGAGAGCGGGAACCTGCAGGTCAATGTCCGGCAATTCGCCTCCCCCACGGACCGCGGCTTCCTCACGGGGCTGGTCCACGAGGGCATCATCGCCGGGATCTCCATTGCCGCCATCATCGGCAGCATCCTGTTGATGGTTTCCGACTCCGGGCCCATGCTGGCGCAAAACCTGCGCCTCTACGAGTTCCTCGGCTACACGCTGGCCCTGGGCGGATTCGTGTTCGGGCTGCGCTCGCTGCTGCGCATCCTGATACCGCGGAAATGAGCCGTGCAGGACCAGGTCCCGGGTACAGGAAAACCGTGCATTTCGCGCCTCCCCCAGGGAAGGTGGAAATGCACGGTTGCCTGCAAGGTGCCCGGATCCGGGAGGCCCGGCTACTTCTTCAGGAAGTCGCCCGCCCCGCCCACGTACTCGGTGTGCCCGGTGGGGACGTCGGCGGTGACCATGGCCGCGACCTCGGCGCCGAACTCCTGAACGGAGTAGAGCTTGCCGGCGGCGGCGCGGCGGGCCTCGATGGCGCCGGGCTCGGCGCGGTCCAGCAGCGTCGCGGTGATGGTGCCCTCGATCATGTCGCCGGAGACGACCACGAAGCCGATGCCCTTGGCCTCGAGTGCCGGGATGAATTCGCGCAGTGCCAGTTCGCCGGCGCGCTTGGAGCGGGCCACCGGCTCGTAGGCGTCCATGGTCTCGACCTGGTCGATGAAGTGTGCCTGGTGGCTGGTGACAAAGACGACGCGGGAGCCCGGGGCCATCTTCGCGGTGGCCGCCTCGAGCATGGCGACCTGGGCGTCGCGGTTCAGGCGCAGCGCGTAGTCCTCGCCGAGGCCCGATTCCATGCCGCCGGAGGCGTTGAGCACCAGCACGTCGACCGAGCCGAAGTTCTCGGTGGCCGCATCCACCAGTGCGGCAGGTCCCTCGGGGGTGGTCAGGTCGGCGCCCACGGCCACGGCGCGGCCGCCGGCCTCGGTGATGCCGGCAACGATCTTGTTGGCGCGCGGCGCCTTCTGGCGGTAGTTGATTACGACGCCGGCACCCTGCGCGGCGAGGATCTTTGCAACTTCGGCGCCGATGCCCCGGGACGACCCGGTGACGATCGCGGACTTGCCCGTGAGATCGGTCATTTACACTCCTTGTGCAGCACTGCTTGAAAGGTTTCGGTCCCCCGACGGTGCTGGGGAACTTGGGGTGTCCGTACAAAATACCGGACGCTGGTATCAATCCTGCCAGCATTCCATGGGGAGGAGACTTGTAGGAATCCTCCAAACGAGTCTAGTCCACCGGGGCCGGCGGGACCTTCCCGTGGGTATACCAGACGACGTCGTCGCCGAAGGGGTTCTTGTAGGCCAGGCGCGGAACCGAGAGGCCCTCACCCTGGAAGACCAGGTCCCCGACGGCGCATTGGCCCTCCTGCAGGGTGTCGCGGCGCAGCTGCGAATCGCTGTCCACGAGCCGCGCGGAGACATATTGCTCGTTGAGCATCACGAAGTCCGCGGGCGCCACGCTCCGCTGGGTTTCCGGCGGAAACTCCCCGGTCCCGGTGTCGCCGCCCGCGCAGAAGCGCACCTGCACCGCCACCTGCGTCTCGCGCTCCCCCGCGGCCGCCGGGATCCTGTCGAAGCCGGTGGCGGTGATGGTCGTCCCGTTGCCCAGCTGCGCCGTCTCGCCGATCGTGATCCGCGCCGTGACCTGCGGTTCATCGAGGCTGGACGCCACCATGGGGATCACCAGGAATCCGGCAAGTGCCACGGCACCGGCCAGCAGCCAGGCAGGTGGCCGCTTTGCCCGCCGCAGGCGGAGGGCAATACCCGCGGGGTCGGCGTCGTTGTTGATCCCCAGCCGGGGCAGCCCGTCGAGCAGCGGGTCCAGGAGCTGCTGCAGTGACCGGTGGTGCTTGAAGAGCCGGGGGTGGAAGGTGAGCACCTGCTGGTTCCGGTCGACTACCGCGAGCGTTCCGGCCGGGTCTTCGAGAACCGCCAGGGCGTCACGGACAGCGATGCGGGTCTCGAGCATCGTGCCTCCGCCATGTTCCGCCACCCTGGTGCGGAGGGCCAGCGCGCCCTGCCCCACGACCAGGGTCACGGGTCGTCCCGTGGACACGTCTCCGGTGGGAAGGGAACGGAAGGTGCGTTCGCGCCCCGAGGCCTCGCTCCCGGAGCGCTTCGGCCGGTCCGCGGACCGCGGGTCATGGGTGCCCGGATCCAATGCCAGGTGCAGGAACCGGGTTGCCTCGATGAGTACCTGGCGCACCCGGCCGGTGTCCGCACCGGCATCGTCCACGAGCCCCAGTACCCTGCGTTCCCGTGCGAGGCGCGGGGAGAGTCGGTGGTCGGTGTGCCGCACCGCATCCTCCACCCACGGATCGGGAACCAGTGCCATGCTCCGGCCGAAGTCCTTGAGCACGCGCTGCCGGGTGGCCTGCGCCAGTTTGCCTTCGGTGCGCAGGAAGACGCAGAATTCAGCGCCAAGCCCGAGCATGCCGATGCCGATGGCATCAGGGTCAAGCCCCGCATGGGTTGCGGTTTCCGCCAGCTTCGCGCGGAGCAATTCGGCGGCGGCCAATCCGGACGCCGAGCGGGGCACCAGCGTGGAGAGCAAGATCGTCTCCTCGCTCACGGGGAGCGACCCGGGTCCATTGCCCGTGGCGGGCTTCGCAAGCGCATCGAGGCCCTCGGGAAGGACGCCGTCGGCCCCGGTGGCCGTCCGCCTGTGGGTGCCGTCGGCCCACTGGAGTTCGGGTGCGGGACCCTTGTCTGCTTCCTGGACCGCGAAGCCCGACCCGATCAGGGATTCGGCGGTGGTGAAGAAGACGGCTCTGGTGCGTCCGGAGGCCGGGTCCAGCCGTGACAGCAACACACGGGCCCGTTCACGCGCGTCGGTCGCCGAGACCTGGAACCCGGCCAGCGCGGCCGCGTTGCGGCCGGTTCGCTGCACCAGGTCGGCGGGCCAGACCGGATGTTCCGGGCGGGCAGGGTCTATCTGGTCGGTGACTATCCAACCGGCGAAAAGCCCCGGCAGCCGACGCCAGGCCGCCCCGACGGTATCGGTGGCACCGCGGATCGTCACGGTCGATGTGTCGCTGCCGAGTTCGACGAGCACCTCGGGAAAGCCGGTGCGTCCGGCACCCAGCTCCACCGGCCGGGCCAATTCGGCGCGCAGCGCCGCCAGGGCAATCGACAGGGAACCGGTGGCCGCAAGTTCCTCGTCGAGCAGCCCGAGGCCGAAGGTGACACCGATCCTGGTCTGGGAGTCCTCGTCGTCAAAAAACTGCCAGTTGATTCCGGCCCAGCCAGTCATCCAGATCCCACATCGTCTCGCGTTGGCGCCCGCCGCGTGGACCGCAACGGCAACACCATGCTATCGACACGGTGGGCCCGGTGCCTCCGGCACGCCGCCGGAGGTGCGAACCGCCGCCGACCGGAAACCCGGCTTCCGGGAAGCCGCCTAGGCCAATTCCGCCCGCACCATGTTGCTCAGGGCCTTGCCGTCAAAGCGGCCGGCTACCTTTTCGGTGACCTGCTTCATGACGGTGCCCATCTGTCGCATGCCCAGTTCCGAGCCGTCGGCCCGCAACTCGGCCACGACCTCGGCGACGATGGCCTTCGCCTCGTCCTCGGTCAGGGCTGCCGGCAGGTAGGCCTCGATGATGGCGGCTTCCTGCTCCTCGGCGGCGGCCCGATCTGCTTGGCCGGCCTCGGTGTAGGTGGTCGCGGTTTCGCGGCGGCGCGCGGCTTCCTTCTGGAGGAGCGAAATCACCGCTGCATCGTCGAGTTCAAGCGGGGTCTTGCCGCCCTTTTCGCGGGTGTTGATTTCTCCGAGCAGGTTGCGCACGGTGGTGAGCTCCACCTTGTTACCGGCCTTGAGGTGGGCGGTCATGTCCGCGCGAAGGCGGTCCTTAAGGGTTTCCATGATGGCGTCTTCTTCCCGTCGTAGCCCGGCAGATACGCTGTGCGGCTGCACCCGTACCGTTGCCGGTTTCACCACCAGTTTATTGCGTGGCCGGGGATCACGTCGCATCGGGCCGGTCCGTGGGCCTTGCCGTCCCCCGGGTGCCGGCTCCGGGGGTGTCTGGGCTTGTTTTGGGGGCCGGGTCCGCGCGAGAGGTTGCCGCGGTAAGAGTCGGACTAAGTCAAAAATTTATCTAGATAAATAAAATACCCATGGATTTCCCCAACCGAGGAGCGAACTGGACCAATCCTCGGTTGTGTTGCCTTGGCCGCCCTACCCACGCGGCCAAGGCGGCCCGGCTGTCGCGGCCTGCGCGTCGTACGGGGTCCGCCTTTGGGGCGCCTCGCCTCCCCGCGGCGTGGGTTGAGGGAGAGGCGCCCAAACGGGCAGGCGGGAGTGGGGCACAGGTGCATGCCCCACTCCCCCGGCGTGCGTGGTCCCGATTATGTGAGTCCAGGTGGCGCCGGGAGGACCTAGTGCCCCATGCCCAGGCCGCCATCGACCGGGATGACGGCACCGGAGATGTAGGCGGCCTCGTCGCTGGCTACCCAGCGGACCACGTTGGCCACTTCCTCGGGCTCGGCGAAGCGGTTCGCCGGGATGGAGGCCAGGTAATCCTTCTGCGTGGCCTCGGGCAGGGCCCCGGTCATGTCGGTGTTGATGAATCCGGGGGCCACGACGTTGGCGGTGATGCCGCGCGACCCCAGTTCGCGGGTGAGCGAGCGGGCGATGCCGACCAGACCGGCCTTGGAGGCCGCATAGTTGATCTGGCCCGGGGAGCCGTAGAGGCCCACGACCGAGGAAATCAGCACCACACGGCCCTTGCGCATCTTGATCATGCCCTTGGAGGCGCGCTTGATGACGCGGAACGCACCGGTGAGGTTGGTGTCGATCACGGAAGTGAAATCTTCCTCGTTCATGCGCAGCAGCAGCATGTCGCGGGTGACCCCGGCGTTGGCCACGAGCACCTCGACGGGTCCGTGGGCGGCCTCGACCTCGGTGAATGCGGCATCGATCGACGAGGTGTCGGTGACATCGGCCTTCACGCCGAACAACCCCTCCGGAACCTCCCCGCTGCGGTAGGTGATGGCGACCTTGTCGCCGTTGGCTTCGAAGGCGCGGGCAATGGCCAGGCCGATTCCGCGGTTGCCTCCGGTGACCAGTACGCTGCGGCCGGTGGGGGTTTCGGACATGGATCCTCCATAAAGAAGTTCTGGGGTGGGTGGGGGTCTGCGGATCCAATTCTAGCCCGAGCGCCGCCGGCCGGATCCTGCGCCACTGGTCGGCGCGCCCTTCCGCGCCACGCGGCGGGCCTGTACAGGGCCGCCGCGTAGGTGGATCCGGCGTGCCTGAGGGATCCCGATGACCTGCGGGAATCCCGGACCGGCGACCCCGCCGGCATTTCGCCGCACGCACATCGAACGGATTCGTATCGCGGTGCGGGTCGGTGAGAGAATGGTAGGTGACGGATCGACGGAAGAACCATGAGCGAGCCAAACAACACCCATCACCACCATGACCAGGGTCAACCGGTCCACCGGATCACCGAGGCGCAAGAGTCCCACACCGTGGAGCAGCACTCCCGTGTGCTCAAATACACCATCTCGATGTCGGTGCGCCTGGCCTGTTTCATCGCCGCCTTCTTCGTGCACGGCTGGCTGCAGTGGACATTCCTTGCTGCGGCCATCGTGCTGCCCTACGTTGCCGTCGTCATCGCCAACGGCGGTGCAGATGTGACCAAGCGCCAGCCACCGGCCGAATACTTCGCCGGCGACGGCCCGCGCCCGCTCGCCTCGGGCGGCACCACGGGCACCGCACCCGCATCCGCGGTGCCGGAACCCGACGGCAACCACACCGAAGCGGGGCAACCGGGCGCGGAAGCACGCGCCACCGATTCCTGGGTAGGAGGAGAAAGCTACGTGTTCGAAGAGTTCGACGAAACCGTCACCGAGCCCGCCGCCACGCAGGCCCACTCTGGACGCACCCCGCAGGATGCGTCCAGGGAGTACTGGGTTGACCCGGCGTCCACCTACGCCGCCGAGGCGCCGAGCACCATCGACGGTTCCTTCGTGGAGGAGCCCGGGGAACCCGGGCAGCCCGCCGGCGGACACCACCGGCACGGGGGCAACCGATGAGCATCTTCGACTCGCTCGGCGGCGGCACCGGACCGCAGGGGCCCACCGGGCCGCCCAAATGTTCGCGGAAGGGCTGCCGGGACGACGCCAGCGTGGCCCTGCTGTGGAACAACCCGAAGATCCACACCCCAGAACGACGAAAAACCTGGTTGGCCTGTGCCGACCACGCCGACTGGCTCGAGAACTACCTGTCCGAGCGCCTGCTGTTCAAGGAGCGCCTGCCGCTTCGGGACGCGGCCGCCGGCGCCCAAGGAGAATAAAGAAGCGTGTATCGATTCCTCGCCAGCACCCGCTGGATCGGCTGGTTGCTCCTGGTGTGCCTCTTCGCCACCGCCTTCACCTTCCTGGGCAAATGGCAGATGGACCGCCGTGAAGGCGCCCTGACCGAGATCTCCCATGTGCAGCGCAACTACGACGCCGAGCCCATCCCCTTCGCCCAGGCGGAACGCCTCTTCGAGGAACTGCCCACCGAGGGCAAGTGGACGCCGGTTCGGCTGCGCGGCAGCTACGTGGCCGAGGACCAGGTCGTGGTGCGCAACCGCATTTCCGGGTCGCGCCCCGGCTACGAGGTGTTGGTTCCCTTCCGCACCCTCGAGGGGGCCACCGTCATCGTTGACCGCGGCTTCCTGCCGATCGGCAACGACAACGCCGGGCGCCCTGATGCCGTCCCCGCGCCTCCCACCGGGACCGTCGAGGTCGAGGTCCGGCTCAAGGCCGCAGAGCCGAAGCTGGACCGCGGGGCACCGGAGGGCCAGCTGGCCTCCATCGACCTGTCCACCTATGCGCAGCAGCTGGGCTACCCGGTGTCCACCGGCAGCTACGGGCTGATGTACCTGGAGGACCCGGCACCGGCCACGGCACCGACGCAGCTGCAACGTCCCGAGGAGGACGAGGGGCCGCACCTGTCCTACTCCTTCCAGTGGTTCGCCTTCGGCGTGCTGGTGTTCATCGGCTTCGGCTACGCGGCCAGGCAGCAGGCGCGCATCAACCGCGAGGACCGCGAGGAGCGGGCGGCGGCGGCGCTGCGCGGCGAGGAGCCGGTGCTGCACCAGGCGCACCGGCTGCGCAAGAGGCCCAAGAAGTTGGTCCGGCGCGACGGCAGCCCCACCGACGAGGCCACCGAGGACGCATATCTCGACGAGCTGGAGCGCAAGGCCGCCGCCGCACGGGATGCCGGGGTCCCCGGGGCGAACTGATCACGGACCCCGATGCGCCGGGCCGGAATCGCCGTCACCGCGCGATCCGTGCCCTGCTTCCGGGCCGAACTCCCGGGCCAGTTCTTCCCACACGATGAACACCGAGTCGGTGTCAACCGTCGCGCCCAGGGACCTGTAGGCGGCCAGGGCCGCGACGTTTGCGCCCTCGGTCCCCGTCCACATGCCCGTGCAGCCCAGTGACAGGGCGGTCCGCGCCAGGGCGCGCAACAACGCGGCGGCGATGCCACGGCGCCTGTGGGCCTCCCCGACGCCCAGTTCGTAGACGAACATCTCCGGTTCCTTGTCCGGGTGCCGCATCAGCACCTCCGACACGAAGCCGACCGCGGTGCCGTCGTGGCCGCGCGCCAGCAGCAGGTGGTGCCCCGGCATGGCCAGGAATGCCCGGGCGCCGTCCGGGGTGACGGGAGAGTCGAAGAGCTCCGAGGCGGCGACCAGCTCGGCAGCCGAGGCCGCCGGGCCGATGTTCCATTCCGTGGCGTCCATCCCTGGCTCCCTCCCGTCGCGGGGTCCCGTCCGTGCCCGCCCGGTCGCCCGGTGCGGGTACGGATGAAGCTACCGCCGGAGCGTGCCGCGCACAAGGCACCGCCTGCCGGCGGACACACGAGCGCCGGGGCCCGGGCGTCCCCGGGGCACGAAAAGGCCCGCCCTCCTGCGTCGCCCTGCCGGGGGCAGTGCAGCGCGGAGGACGGGCCGGGTCGTTGCTAGGCCAGGGTGACCAGTTCCAGGTAGGAATCGTTCCAGAGGTCCTCGTCGCCGTCGGGCAGCAGCACCACGCGGTCGGGGTTCAACGCTGCAACCGCGCCCTCGTCGTGCGAGACCATGACCACTGCGCCGGAGAAGTTGGACAGCGCGGAGAGGATCTCGGCCCGCGAGGCCGGGTCCAGGTTGTTGGTGGGCTCATCGAGCAGCAGCACGTTCGCGCTGGAGGCCACGATGGTGGCCAGGGCCAGACGGGTCTTCTCGCCACCCGAAAGCACGCCGGCCGGCTTGGAGACGTCGTCGCCGGAGAACATGAAGGAACCCAGGATGCCGCGCACCTCCGCGTCTCCCATGTGGCTCGGGGCCGCCGAGCGCATGTTTTCCAGCACCGAGCGGTCCACGTCCAGGGTGTCGTGCTCCTGGGCGAAGTAGCCGATCTTCAGGCCGTGGCCCGCGATCAGGTCCCCGGTGTCGGGGTTGGACACGCCGGCGAGCATGCGCAGCAGCGTGGTCTTGCCGGCGCCGTTCAGGCCCAGGATGACGACCTTGGAGCCGCGGTCGATGGCGAGGGAGACATCGGTGAAGATCTCCAGCGAGCCGTAGGACTTGGAGAGCCCCTCGGCCATCAGCGGGGTCTTGCCGCAGGGGGCCGGATCCGGGAAGCGCAGGGCGGCGACGCGGTCGGCCACGCGGACATCGTCCAGCCCGCCCATGAGCCGGTCCACGCGCTTGAGCATGGACTGTGCGGCGGAGGCGCCCGAGGCGCGCGCCTTCATCTTGTTGGCCTGGGCCAGCAGCGTGGTGGCCTTCTTCTCGGTGTTGGCGCGCTCGCGCTTGCGGGCACGCTCGTCGGTCTCGCGCTGGGCCAGGTAGCGCTTCCAGCCCAGGTTGTAGACGTCCATGGTGGCGCGGTTGGCGTCCAGGTGGATGACCTTGTTCACGGTGGCCTCGAGCAGCGAGGTGTCGTGCGAGATCACCAGCAGCCCGCCCTGGTGGTTGGCCAGGAAGCCGCGCAGCCAGGTGACCGAGTCGGCATCGAGGTGGTTGGTGGGCTCATCGAGCAGCAGCGTCTCCGCGTCGGCGTACAGGATCCGGGCCAACTCGACGCGGCGGCGCTGGCCGCCGGAGAGGGTGGAAAGCGGCTGGTTGAGCAGGCGCTCGGGCAGGGCCAGGTTGTTGGAGATCGCCGCGGCCTCGGACTCGGCTGCATAGCCGCCGCCGGCGATGAACTCGGCCTCGATGCGGTCGTATTGGCGCATCGCCTTGGCCGCCACCGCCTCGTCTTCCGAGGCCATGTCGTCCTGGCACTTCTTGAGCTTGCCGACGATCTCGTCCAGGCCGCGGGCCGAGAGGATGCGGTCCCGTGCCAGCTGCTCCATGTTGGGGGTGCGCGGGTCCTGCGGCAGGTAGCCGATGGTTCCCGTGGTGGTGACCGAGCCGCCGGCGGGCAGCGACTCCCCGGCCAGCACGCGCGTCATGGTGGTCTTGCCGGCGCCATTGCGCCCGACCAGGCCGATCTTGTCGCCCTTGTCGATGCGGAACGAGACGCCCTCCATGAGAAGGCGTGCGCCGGCGCGCAGCTCCAAATCGGCAACGGAAATCACGGTGAGACCTTTCGGTAAAGTTTTGGGGCCCTGCTGGGCAACCTACCCAGTCTACGCGGGTCGGAAGCCCTTTGGCATGATGATGCGTTCAATCTCACGCCGGCCCGGGTGAAGGTGCCCGGGCCGGGCCGTTTCCGCGCCCGACGACGCACGATGTACCCGGCGGCGGGGCGTCCGGCGGTCAGGGCTTGGCGTTTGCGCCCTTGGCCGGTTGTGCGTCGGCCTTCGCCCCTGCGGACCGTGCCTGACCCTTGCCGTCCGCCTTCGGATCCGGCTTGGGCCCGTCCCCCGGGGAACCGGCCGCGTTGCCCGCCGCCGCGGGGCCGGTCACGGCGGCCGCGGCGGCGGCCTGGGGTCCCGCGGCGGGTGCGGGCACCGGCTTGTCCTGGGCCTGCTTGGTCCGGTAGGAATCCATCTGGACCAGGCGGCGGCGCAGCGAATCGGCCCGGTGGGCATCCCCGCCGCTGGTGGCCTCGATGTGGGCGGTGCCGAAGTGCCACAGCAGCACGTCGTCCAACAGGCGGTCGGGGCCCGGGGAGTAGCGGTGGTCAAGGGCGGCGCGCACCGAGGTGATCACGTTGGGCTGCAGCAGGGCGGCGAATTCGCGGGTGCGGGAGAGTCCGTGGGCGGCGAGGAGTTCAGCGGCCCACCCCCAGTCGTCGTCGGATTTCCTGTCCACGTGCGGCAGCAGGGTCTGCCAGATGAACTGGATGCGCGCCGCGCCCAGCGGCACCGCTCCCTCGCCCTCGGCATCCCAGAAGCCGGTGACGGTCTCGAAGCGTTCGTGCAGCTCGGAGAACTGGTCCTCCACGGCCTCGAGCATCGCGGCGGTGGCGGTGAACTGCCGGTCAATGTGCGGGCTCCAGGCGCGCGGCTCGGCGTTCTTGAAGCGGATGTCGTGCTCGATCTCGCTCCACGCGTGGGACAGGATCGTGCGGATCTGCACCTCGAAGACGAAGTTCCCGGTGATCTTCACGTCCCCGCCCAGCTTGGCCTGGAAGTCCCGGACGACCTCCTCGCCGCGGGTCTTGAGGATCAGGTGGCGGGAGGAATAGCCGTAGGTCCCCGACTCCACCGAGCCGATGTCCTTCTCCCGGTCCGAGCGGCAGTCGAAGTCGGACCGCCGGCGCTTGATCAGGTTCGCCGCCTCGCGGATCTCGTGGGGCAGCTTCACGATCACCCGCACGCCCACCAGGTCGTGGATCTCGCGCAGGGGATTGGGGAACTCCACGGCTGCGTCCTCCCCCTCCTCCCCCACCAGCATGCGGGAGGCCTTGTCCCTGAAGGACTCGACGGTCTTGACCCGGCTGACGACGAACAGCGGCGTGTTCTCGGTTTCGTCGAAAAGCGACTCGATGCGGGTGCGCATGGCTTCGGCAACGTGTTCCAGCATCGGGCGGGCCGCGGCATAGCGCTCAA
Organism: Paeniglutamicibacter sp. GQ140; assembly: GCF_059759235.1. Lineage (NCBI taxonomy): Bacteria > Bacillati > Actinomycetota > Actinomycetes > Micrococcales > Micrococcaceae > Paeniglutamicibacter > Paeniglutamicibacter sp. GQ140. The sequence goes on along the minus strand of NZ_JCAXDW010000009.1, from coordinate 62,009 downwards.
CGCTGGCGCGAACCTGGTCGCGCAACGATTCATCAAGGGTTTCCCAAGGGGTGCCCACACGTGCCTCCTACGAACAAATGGCTGGTTGGGGTGCTCTTTGCCCAGCTTATCAACTGCCAGATGCCACCGAATGGGGCGGCGCGGAAAGCGGGCGGGAAGTTTGTCCCTGCAAGGATCGCGGCCGGCATCGCACGGGCGGTTCGCCTCGGTAGCGGACGACAAACCCCGCGGTGCGCCGCGGCGGGGAGGATCTCCCTGCCGCCGTTCACCGCGGGGTTCGGGGCGTGCACGCCCGGCCGCCTGGCCGGGCGTACGGGTGAGCGCGTTGCTCCGGGGTTGCCCCGGATGGCGCCCGGGTCAGTTCTTGGAGTCCAGCGACTGGGCTACCTCGTCGTAAAGCGGGGAGGGTGCGTTGGGATCCATGAGCTGGACCTTGCCCGCGGGAAAGGCCTTGGCACCCTTGGGGTTCCCGGCCGCCGGGTCCTTGGCGGCAGCCGGCTTCGCGGTGCCGGCGGTCCCCTTCGCCCCGGGCTCGGACTTGATGGCGTCGGCGCGGCCCTCGGCCCGTGCCCTTGCGGTGGCCTCGGCCAGCTGGTCCTTGGCCGCCACCAGGCGTTCGGCCTCGGCTGCCTGCGCGTCGCTCATCGCCGCCTGGAAACCATCGTCGTAGGCCAGTCCGTACTTCTCGTTCTCCACGGCCTGCTCGTCGTACTCCGCCGCCGCGCGACGCTCTGCGGCCTCCGACTTCTTTTGGTACATGTGCACCGTCAGGTGGGTGATGGCCAGCAGGACCACCGGCGGCATGGCGGCGACCAGCGCCGAGACCACCGGGGGAATGTCCGACTGCATGGCGCCCACGGTCAGGATCGCGTGCACGGAGTTCGCCGCGGTGGAGACGAAGGCGCCGAAGAAGAGCAGCGTCCAGGGGTAGATCATCGCGCGGCGGCTGTGTCCGTTCAGCGCGACGATGGCGACAGTGGAGGCAACGATCATGCCGTCGACGATGATCGGCCAGATCCAGGCAAGGTTCGCGTCGATGCCCGAGCGCTGGGCGAGGTCGGTCAGGGCGGCGAAGGAAAGCACGAAGGCGCCGACGGCGATCAGGACGGTGGCGGCCACCGCGGTGCGCAAGACGGCCTTGTGGGGCTCGTTCGGGATCTTTTCAGTCATTTGGCTGGATGCCTCAATCATTTGTGGGTCTGGTGTTGCGCTAACGGTGGCCCGCCGGACATGCGCGTGGCATGGTCCCCCAACGGCGGTCCGTCGACAATTCTATGCGCTGCTCCACGGCCCGCCGGACCGCTCCATCCCCTCCCCGACAGGCGCGCCGTGGCGTTTGGCGCACCCTGCCGGCGCCGAACCGCCGGTGCCGCGTGCCGGTGTGGCCGACGCTTCGCTGCCCGCCGGCCGCACCGGCGAGCAGCCTCGACGCGGCCGTGGGCGCGAGATCCCGGGGCGGGCGGCGCCCGGCGCTGCGGGCGGGCACAGCATCGGTTAAGCCCATCAATTGTTCGTCCTTCGCGGGCTGCTGTGCCAATCATCACCACCGGTTGGTGGCGGGCGCGCCTGCCCAAACGGGCCCGGAGCGGCTATTGTTAAGCGTGGATCAACCCTGCGTTCACCTTGGGGCATGACAGCCACCGGAACCACTTCGATCCCACTCCCCCCGCTCTAGCAGCATTGACATGGTTATGGACGTGCGTCGCCACTTGGATGACGCGCGCCCGCAACGACGCCCCATGTCTCCGTACCACCAGCAGGAGAACCTCACCTTCATGACAGCCATTGCCCCGGACCACGTCGAACACTCCCTCATGGAACGCCGCTACGAGGAGCAGATCGAACCCGTGAACCGTCTTCTGGACGAGACCCGCGCGCTTCGACCCGCCACCTCCGTTTCCTACGTGGACCCGATGCACAACATCGAGGAGGCGCGGATCATCTCGTTGTACTCCAACATCGGTGTGGCCCATGAGAGCGGATTCATCGACGCCGGCTCGCAGGAAGCCGCGACCCGCATGCTGGGCATGCAATGGCAGCTGGGGCTGCGCCCCGAGTACATCCTGCCGTGGAACGTGCACCCGTGGCACACCCCGGGCGAGGCCAACGGCAAGTTCACCCCGCCGCAAATCACCTCGGGCCTCAAGCCGCTGCTGCGACTGCTCAAGGTCGTGCCGCGCGCCTCGGTCCTGATCGCCCACGGCACCGAGGCGCACCGCCTCTCCGAGCAACTGGTCAAGACCCAGAACCCGCTGCTGTGGCGCCGTGGGTTCAAGACCTACAAGGTCAAGTCGCTCGACGGACGCGCCTTCGCCGGTTCCCCGGAACGCCAGCAGGCCCACCTCGAGGAAATCTACGCGGCATACGCCGACGCGATGGCCCGCACCGGTCTGGCCCCCGCCAAGTAACACCATCGAATTTTCCACGCAGCGACTTGCGGATAAACTCGAGTCCATGCCCCACAACACCCCCGCTCCCGTGAGCCGCGCCCAGAAACTCCAACTGGGACTGGCAATGGCCCTGGCGGGGGTGTTGTACGTTGCGCACTCCTTCCTGCGCTTCGCCAACTTCGAATCCCGCGGCTACGACCTGGGGATCTTCGACCAGGCGGCCCGGCAGTACGCCATGTTCAAGGCGCCGATCGTGCCGATCAAGGGCGTGGACTTCAACCTGCTGGGCGACCACTTCCACCCCATCCTGGTGTTGCTGGCCCCGTTCTACTGGATCTGGAACGACCCGCGGATGCTGGGCATCGTCCTGACGCTGCTGCTGGTGTCCGCCGCGATCCCCGTCTACCTGTTCACCCGCACGCGCTTCGGGCACCTCGGCGCCCTGCTCACCGCCGGCGCGATGCTGCTGTGGTGGCCCTTCCAGGCGATCGTCAACTGGGAATTCCACGAGGTGGCCTTCGGCGTGCCGATCATGGCGTGGATCATCTGGGCGTTTGACCGCTCCCGCCACTGGCTGGTCGTCGGGCTCTCGGCGGTGCTCCTGCTGGTCCGCGAGGACATGGGCATCACCCTCGTGGCGGTGGGCATCGTGATGCTCTTCCACAGGCAGTGGGCCAAGGCCGCGCTGCTGGCGGCCCTGGGCCTGGGCGGCTACGTCGTGGTCACCAGCTACCTGATCCCGCTCTTCTCCCCCGCCGGCGAATTCACCTATTGGCAGTACACCGCCCTGGGCGCAAGTGCGGGGGCGGCCATCGTCTTCCTGCTCACCCACCCGTTCCAGTCGATCGCGATCCTCTTCGACCACCAGCTCAAGGTGGCACTGTGGCTGCTGAGCTTCGTGCCGCTGGCGCTGCTGCCGCTGGCCTCGCCGTACATGATCCTCGGCGCGCCGATGCTGCTGAGCCGGCTCTTCAACGACCGGCTGAACACTTGGGCACCGGTCTACCAGTACGACGCCATCATGGCCCCGATCCTCATTCTCTCCGCCGTGCACGTGCTGGGCAAGCTGATGGACCGCTTCGGCTGGGAAAAAATCCGCATCATCGGCCCGGCCTGGCTGCTGGCATTCGCACTCATCGGCACACTGTTCTTCCATTCGGTGTTCCCGCTGGGGCGCACGCTCACCGGGGCGAATTGGGCGCCCGGCACGCTGGTCGCCGCCAAGGAGCGGGCCGTGGCGATGATCCCCGACGGCGTGTGCGTCGAGGCTGCCGACACCCTGGTGCCGCACCTGACCAAGCGGACCTACGTGGGCCTGCACGGCGACATCGGCACCGAGCTGTCCAGCTGGATGGTCATCGACTTCAACGAGCAGGAGCTCGGCGGCTGGGATCCGCTGAACCCGCCGCAGGCGCTGGAACGCGCCCACGCCCTGGGCTTCGATGAGGTGGCGCCGATCGACGACGGCATCCTGGTGCTGCACCGCGACATACCCGTCGACCCCGTCTGCTCCGGCTACCTGCAGCGCTAGCTGGCGCCTCCGCCCAAGGCCGCCGCAGCCGCCGACGCTGCCCGGCAACGACCCGGAAGCCACCTGCCCGGCCGCCGGATGCGGGCCCCGGGGTCCGCTGCGCAGAAACTGACCCGCTTGGCGTTGACAGCACCCCTTGGGGAGCGGAAACTGGGGAGCAATGAGCCGCTCCGCGGGCCACCACCCCTCGTGCGACTCGGCCTGACAGGGGGGAAACGATGTCGGCGCGTGTTACTGACGTGGCACCGGGCATGGTCCGTGAGGTCACGGTCGTTGAGCGGCCGCCGACATGGCGGGGAACACCTTTTTCACTCTCCTATGTCCACCTCGATCGCGAGGTGTCGGGAACCGAGCTGCTGGAGATCCATCGCTGGGCCTCCCGGGCCAAACTGGAGAACCCCCGGGTCATCTCACCCTTCACCCTTGAATGGTCGTCGGTCTTCCACCCGCGTTTCTACCGCGCCGCCGCCCAGGCGGGCCTAGCCGCGCAGGGAGCCTGGGAACCGGTGGCGGTCAACGCCCGGGACGCCGGACTGCAGCGTCTCTGGCTGGAATCCGTGCTCTTTCTCTCGGCTGTCACCCTCTCGGCAGCCATCGTCCAATCCAGGTTCAGCGAGGGCACCCTGGCCAGCAAGTACGACAGGCTGTGGCAGGCCGGGAGGCTGGCAACGCGGGGGCTGGTTCCCGGCCTGCAGGGCGAACGCCTGATGCAGGACGTGGAGGCGATGGCCAGCGCCCCCGGAATCCCGGACCTCGAGCGACTGCTGGCCATCCGGCGGCGCTTCGAAGAGGTCATTGCCTGTTTTGAGCATCCGGCCCCGGTGACCGGGGTCAACATGGCGCAGACCGCGCTGCCGGCCGGGATGCGAGCCCGCTTCGCCTTCGTCGATGAGCTGAAGGAGCGCATCGGCGGCAAGCTGGTGTGCGTCATCGTCTACGGATCCAGCGTCAACAGCCGCCACTTTGCCGACTACGACCTGGTGCTCGTGGTCGAGGATCCGGAAGCCGTCCTGCGCAGGCTGTACGCGTCCTCGCCAGTTTTCCGCGGCAAGGAACTGAACGTCGGGGTCTATTCGCCCGACGAGCTGTGGCGGATGCAGTGCCTCTCGGGCGACAACCTGGCCGGCTACGGGCTGTGCATCTACGGGGAAGCCCGCGTTCCGGCCAAGCCCGTGGACGACCTGCTCTTGCGGAACCTGAGTTTCGGGATCGTGCGCCAGCGCCAGCAATTGGGAATGATCGCCGCCGCACTGGGCGACACCCCGGATCCGGCGGACGACCGCCGGAACCTGTACGAGTACTTCGCGAAGATTCCGGCCAACATCGCCAAGGGAACCTTCGGTGCCGCGGGCCAGCGCCTTACCAAGGAAGAGGCCCACCAATGGATCGAGTCGGTCTGCGGTTTCCAGACCCCTCGAATGCAACAGCTGGCGGGCACGGGTGAACCCGGACGTGCGCTGGCCGAATCCGCGGTCGCGACGGGTGCGGTGCTCCGTGCCCTGAACGAGCGCTTCAACATAGTCCGCCCGCTCCGGGCATCCAGTTAGGAGACCTCTCCAACCATGACAGCAACAACCCGCAGCACCGCAGCAAGCCTGATCCTCGACCAGTGCCTGGACGTGGAACTCGAGGTGGAACTGGTGGCAACAACGCCAAGCCACGTCGTCTTGAAGGGACAGCACGGGGAAGACATCGTCGTCGACCTCGCGCACCCCCGCTATTCGTTCGTAGAGCAGGTACTGCGACAGGTCGAGTTCGATTTCAAGCGGCTGCCGCTGCTGGTCCTGGGGGACAGCAAGGAGATTCGTCTCCTGACCCCCAAGATCGCCCTCGCGCGGCTGCTCCCGACGTTGTACTCCTTCACGTACAACAGATATGGAGAGGTCAAGGGCACGGAGGAAATTCGTGCGCGGTTCTCAGCGGAGATCTTCCGGAGGATGGCCCTCTCGCCGGGCCCCTACCGCCTCTCGTCGGCCTTTCTGGGCCTGGTGGAGTCGCCCGAAGGGCCGCTGTTGGCCGAACGCCGCGTCGACGTCTGCAACCTGGAGACCAGGGTCAAGCGCTACCACATCGGTTCGCCCATCCACAGGTACCTTTTCACCGAGGAGCATCCGACGGTTGCCGGCCCGGCGCTGCAGCGCTGGGAACGGTTTGCCGAACCGGTCGTCTGCTTCGACTGGCGGCACCCTCTCACCGACCGGGAGGGAAACCGGCTGGCGGACGAACCCCTGCCGGACGACTATGCGGCATTGTGGATTGCCGATGTGCAGCGGGCAAAGTACCTGGCCCGCGAGACCTTTGGCTGGTTGGAGGACTTTTTCCGGACCGGCAGTCTGAAGCTGATCGACATCTGCTTCTTCATCGATCAAGGCGGAGGAACGGTTTTCGGCGAAATCAGCCCCGACTGCATGCGCGTGAGGACCGAGGCATCCGATGACGCGGACGCCCTGGACAAGGACCAATGGCGCAGCGGCGGCGGTCCGGACGATGTCCTGGAACGTTACGCCAGGTTGTACTCCACGCTATTTGATCAGCACCAAACCCAACCCGCCCACATCGCAAAGGAGAAATGATCATGGGCACGTTGACCGTAAAGAACACTCGAACCAAGGTATCCCCCGGCGGCGTCATCACCCTGCCCGTATCCGCGCGCAGGGCCCTTGGCATGAAGCCGAAAGCCGGCGCCCGCGTCACCGTGGCCATCGAGGGAAAGGCAGTCGCCTTGCACCCGGCATCCAAGGACGGCGGGTTCCGGGTTTCGGCACAAGGCCAAATGGAGGTCCGCGGCGACGCGCTGCGCGTTCTCGAGGCGGGTAAGTCCCGGCACTTCTTCATGGAAATCGATGACGAGAAGCAGACCGTGATTCTGCGTCCATGGGACTGAATGCAGGCCTGTGGTCGTCGGTGCCCCACGTCGTGGGCATCGACGGCCACGACGGAACCGGAAAGACCACCATCGCCAAGAACGTCGCCCTGCGCCTGGGATACGCCTACCGGCGCCCGTTCGGCGCGGAACGAGGCCCGGAGCTGGCGCGGGCGGCCGCATCAGGGAACACGGAACTGGTGCTCGGGCTAGGTGCCCGGTTCCTGGCCCAGGCGATGGAGGGCGCAGGGAAGAACGCCCCGATCGTTTTGGACAGGTCCTGGATGACGGTTGCCTCGCTACTGGACGACGAGGAATTCCGCGAGCACTGGACCCTGTGGATCCCGACGATCCTGTGCTGGGCAGACCTCCCCACGACGCTGGACCGGCTGGGACAGCGCGACGAGCCGGAGGAGTCGACCGGATACCATCTCCATTACATCCAGAGGTACAGGGACATTGCCCAGCTGCTCGGATGCCCCGTCGTTGACACCTCCCGCCAGGGCGAGGATGCCTCGACGGACCAGACGGAACGCCTGGTGCTCGAAATGCTCGGCCTGCCCGGAAGCTAGCGGCCGCCTGACGCGCAACGGCCGGATGGAACCCGGTTTCCCGGCGCCCCATCCGGCCGTTGAGGTGTCAGTCCCCGGCCTGCGCCGCCGCAGCTAGGACTTGGTCCTGGCGTTGTTCCCCAGCACGAAGGAATCCCCCAGACCCTCCAGCGGCCCGGCCAGCGGGTCGTCGACCCCCTCGGCGCGCACCACGTCGCGATCCGGGTTCCGGATGTCCCCGATGATCCTCACGCAAAGGTAGACAAGCATGCCCATGTGCGCGACGATGCCGATCCCGTAGAGGATCTCGATCGCCCAGCTGTCCCCGAAGTACTTCAGCCCGGAGACCCACTTGGCACTCCAGAGCCACACGAACACCCAGTGGAACACCTCGATGCCCTGCCAGATGAGGAACTCGCGCCACTTCGGGCGGGCCAGCACATAGAGCGGGATCAGCCACATCACGAACTGCGGCGAGTAGACCTTGCCCAGCAGCAGGAACGCGGCGACGATCAGGAACGCGAGCTGCGCCATGCGCGGGCGGCGCGTGGAGGTGAGCCCCAGCCAGGCGATGCCCAGGCAGGCCAACCCGAAGAGGCCGTTGGACAGGTAGGACATGGTCGAGCCATCCATCCCGGTCCACACGAACGCCAGCCACATCGAGGAGTTGCCTGCCGGGCGGTCCCCGGAGAAGGTGTAGAAACGGCTCCACTCGTCGAACGCGGTGAGCATGAAGGGAACGTTGACGGCCAGCCAGGCCGCTGCGCCGGAGGCCAGCGACACCCAAAAGTGGCGCATGCGCCCGGTGCGCAGGCACAGCACCAGGATCGCCCCGAAGAGGAAGAACGGGTAGAGCTTCGCGGCGGCTCCCAGGCCCAGCAGCACCCCGGCCAGCACGATGTGCTTGCGGGAGAAGGCCAGCAGACCGGTCATTGCCAGCATCACCGCCAGCAGGTCCCAGTTCAGCTGGCTGGTGAGGATGATGCCCGGGGCCAGCGCCACCATGATCGCGTCCCGGCTGCGGTGCCGCGCCGCATAGGCCACGGCCACCACCACGGCCGCCCAGCAGACGAAGGACACCGCCGAGTTCACGTCGAAGTAGGCCAGCTGGCGCTCGGGGGAAAAGCCGATGCCGGGGATCACCAGGGCGGTGAGCCCCGCCATGATGGCCAGCAGCACGGGGTATTCCAGCGCCTGCTCGGCCGGCAGACCGGTGAAGTACGGGAAGAGCTTGTCGGCCATCCCGCGGGTGCCGAAGAGCTGGGTGAAGTCCGAATAGCACAGGTGCAGGTGCTGTTCGGCGTCGGGCCACCCATTGCTCCTGCACCACTGCTTGGTCAGCACGGCGATGGATGCGCCGATCGCGGTCAGCACCAGCAGCCCGATGATGATCGGGCGCGTGGCCTCACGGGCGTTGAACAGGTTCTTGACCGGTTGCATCACGATCCGGTTGCCTCATTTCTAGGGGTCTTCGGGGGTCTTGGAGGGAGGAGGGGGGGCTATTTCTTGCCCGGCAGCAGCGGCCGGCGGCGGTCAGCGCCGAAGATCGACGCGGTCTTGGGGTCGATGAACACCAGGTAGCCCATGTAGGCCAGGCCGATGGCCGCGGCGAAGAGCCGCACCCAGAGCAGGGAGAACCACTGGCCGATGGACAGCTGGTCCACCACCCCGGAGAGCAGCACCAGCAGGCACAGGATGTACAGGGCCCGTTCCCAGTTCACCGGGTAGCGCCGGCTCAGGGCGAAGAACGGAATCAACCAGAGCAGGTACCAGGGCTGGATGATGGGCGCGAGCACGACGGCGGCGCCCAGCCCGTAGCCGGCGTAGAGCAGCGGGGGCCCGGCCGGGCGGCGGACCGCCAGCCAGAACACGATGGCCAGGGAGGCGAGGCGGAAGACCGAGAACACGATGCCGGCAATGAAGTCCAGGTCCCCGCCCACCAGCGAGCCGAGCCAGCCGGCGAGCATGCCCAGCAACCCGACCGGGGCGTAGGGGAACGCCGCTGATCCGGCGCCGGCCATCGCCGGGATCCAGCCGAACCAGAGCCCGGAGGCCGCCCCCAGCAGCGCCATCACCGCGGTGGCCACGGCCCCGGTGTAGGCCCAGGCGCGGATCTTGCTGCCCGTCCGCGCGTTGCGCGCCACCATCGCCAGGCCCAGGAAGGGCAGGACCAGCACCACGATGGGCTTGATGGCGATGGCCGCGGTGGCCGCGAGGATGCCGGCCAGGTGGCGCTTGCGGGCCACCAGCACGAAGGCCAGCAGGACCCCGCCGACCATCAGCCCGTCGTTGTGCACCCCGCCCACCATGTTCAGCAGGAACAACGGGTTGGCCACGGAGATCCACAGCGGCCACGCCGCATCCCGACCGCCGAGCCTGGCCAGGGCCACCACCGCGTAGGCGCACAGCGCGACCCCGGCCACCGCCACCAGGCGCATGAGCATGACCCCGTATTCGGGCACGCCGCCGGAGACGAAGTAGACGAACCGCGCGTACATCAGGAAGAGCGGGCCGTAGGGGGAGGTGGATTCGGCCCACAGGGAGTCCGAGCCCTGCGCGAACCATCCCGGGAGCTGGGAGACCCAGTCGGTGTAGGGCGAGAGCCCCGCATGCATCAGCCGGCCCTGGCCCAGGTAGGAGTAGACGTCCTTGGAGAGGATCGGGAAGGAAAAGAGCAGCGGGATGGACCAGACCCAGATGGCCTTGGCGATCGAGGCCACCGGGTCGGTGCCCGGCTCCGCGGTGCGCTGGCGCAGCCGAAGCCAGGCGCGGAAGAGCAGCATCGAGCCCAGGGCCAGCAGGAGCGTGCAGATGATCACCCCGAGCATCTCCACGCGCAGCGGCAGCAGGTACTTCGAGCGGGCCAGCAGTGATTCCTGCGAACTGGGGATCCACCCCACCCCCCAGGACCCGGCCATGACCATCAGCGAGGCCATCAGCCCCTGGGCGATGGCGATGTCGGGGGTGTTCTCCCCGCCGCCGGTGAGGTGGCGCAGGAACGGGACGCGGGCGCCGCGCTGGCGCAGGGCCTCCAGTGCGCGGGTGGTGCCGGCAAAGCGGCGGCCCACCGCGGCGTCGGGGGAATCCGGGTGTCCGGGGGCGTTGCTCACGGGCCGGGCACCTCGGGGTCGGCCCGCTGACCGGGCTTGGGCCTCGGCTTGCCAGGGGTGCCGGGCCTGGTCCGCAGCGGACCGGCGCCGCCTCCCAGCCGCGTCGGCAGCGTCGCGACGAAGAGTTTCCTGGTCCGCGGGTCAAGGAACGCCAGATAGGCCATCGCCACCCAGGAGATCCCGGTGGACAGGTGCTTGACCCACGGGTCCAGGTCGGAGAGGAACTGCCAGATGAAGATCTGGTCCGCGGCCCCGAAGGCGATGAAGAAGGCCGTGGTCACGTACACCCACAACAGCTGCCAGTCGTCCCGGATGCCGGTGATGGCGAAGAAGGGCAGCAGCCACAGGATGTACCAGGGCTGGATGATCGGCGAGAGCACCACCAGCGCGGAGAAGGCAAGGGCCATGCGCTGGATCAGGTGCGAGGGCTTGCCCTTGAAGATCAACAGCAGCACCAGCGCCACCGAGGAGAGCCGGCCGATGAGCTTGAGGGCCGGCAGCAGCCAGTCCGTGGGCAGCCCGATGGTCGACAATGCCCCGGAAAGCAGGGCGTTCAGCGCCCCCACCGGCGCGAAGATGACGGCGCCGGTGCCGGTGCCCAGCATGACCGAGAGCCAGCCGAAACCATAACCGTTGGCCCAGCCGATGATCGCCATGATGACGGCGACCAGCGAGGCCGTGTACGCCCAGTAGCGGATCTTGCGTCCCCAGCCGGCATCCGGCCCCGCCCAGAGCAGGCCGATGAACGGCAGCAGGACAATGGTGATGGGCTTGACGCCGATGGACGCGGCAATCAGCACCACGCCGAGCACGCCACGGCGCGTGGCCGCGTAGTAGGTGCCGGCCAGGGCCAGGCCGATCATCAGCGAGTCGTTGTGTGCGGAGGCCACGAAGCTGATCAGGAACAGCGGGTTCGCCACCGAGATCCAGGTGGCCTTGGCGCCGGAGACCTTGTGCAGCGCGGCGAGCTTCGGCACGTAGACCATGCACAGGATCACTCCGGCGAACGCGACCAGGCGGAAGAGCAGCACCGAGGCATCGGGGCTGGTGCCCACCAGCCGGTTCACCCAGTACTCGACGTTCAGGTAGAGCGGGCCGTAGGGCGTCTCGGATTCGGCCCAGGTGATGTCGGCCCCCAGCTGGAACCAGTTGTTCAGGGTGGAGATGCCGTCGACATAGGGATCCTGCCCGGCGGCCACCAGCCGGCCCTGCCCGATGTAGGCGAAGACGTCGCGGGAGAAGATCGGCAGGGCCAGCAGCATCGGGACGCTCCAGGCCCACACTGCCTTCTTTACCGTCCGCAGCGATCCCTCGGGCCAGCCGGCCAGCTGCTGGCCCAGGCGCAGCCAGGCGCGGAACAGGATCCAGCAGCCCAGGGTCAGCACCACGGTCCCGGCAACCACGCCCCAGTAGTCGGTGCGGATGGCGATCAGCAGCGGGTACCGGTTCAGCGGGGAGACGCTGGCAAGCCAGCCGACGCCAAAGGATCCCAGCAGGATCATGATCGATCCGACGGTGCCCTGGATCAACGGGGACAGGTGCGGCCCGCGGCCCGCCCGGCTTGTGGCTCCGGCCGAGGATCGCACTGCTTTCATCTGCGCCCCGCTCCTGATTCGTCGTACCTTGGCTGGATCCACCAGGTGTGTGTTTTCGGCATCTGCGCCGGCCGTGCGGCCGCGCACCGGCGGCGCCCGCAGGCGCGGCCATGCGCGTAAAAATCAAGTCCGATCCTAACACCGCACGCTGGGTTTGCCCGGGAGGCGGGCCCTGGTGCGCGCGAGCTCACATGCAAGGCAGGCCCCAACCGGGAGACCGGTCCCCCCGGACATGCCGCGTGCCGCGAGCCGGCACCATGGGGCAGGACGCTGTAGCCGCCTTCGCACCGGGCGTGGCTAACGGGTCGCCGCGCCCGGAACTTGCATAGGCTGGGAGCCGGTACATCGAACGAATCCAGAAGTGAGGCAACACCCGTGGGCAGGCGTGCAAAAAGTGTCCGGAATCCGGTGCGCAACCATTCCCTGCTGGGCTGGGGCGTGTTCCTTTCCCTCCTGTTGGGGGTGGCCTGCCCGTTAATGGGCATGAGCACCGTCGCCTCGGTCGCCTTGGCCGGGACCGGGCTGGTCGTCTTCGTGATGTTGTGGCTGCTCAGCTCGTCCCGGGACTCCTCCCGGACCTGATCCGCCCCACCCGTCGCCCCCTGGCGTCGCACCGCACGACGCGGTGAACCCGAGAACAATTCCCGCGGTCTCCAGGCGCTGCATTGGGCCGTGCCCGGCGGCGGAGCCGCGGTCGGGCCGGGCGCCATCGGGTAAATTGGGGTCCGTGCCTATTTCAGCTGAAAAAATTGTGTGGATCGACTGCGAGATGACGGGCCTGAGCCTGGAACACGACGCGTTGATCGAAGTTGCGGTCCTGGTGACGGACGCCGAGCTCAACATCCTGGGCGACGGGGTCGACGTGGTGATCAAGCCGCCGGCCGCCGCCCTGGAGCAAATGGGCGACTTCGTGCGCACCATGCACACCGCCAGCGGGCTGATCACCGAGCTTGACGCCGGGCTGGAGATGGCCGACGCGCAAAAGCTCGTCATGGACTACATCCGCTCCCACGCCCCGGAACCCAACAAGGCGCTGCTCGCCGGAAACTCCGTGGGCACCGACAAGAACTTCCTGGCCCGGGACATGCCCGAGGTCACCGAGCACCTGCACTACCGCATCCTGGACGTGTCCACCATCAAGGAGCTGGCCCGCCGCTGGTACCCGCGCGCCTTCTTCCAGGCCCCCGCGAAGACCGGCAACCACCGCGCGCTGGGAGACATCCGCGATTCCATCGACGAACTGAAGTACTACCGGGCCACCGTCATGGTCCCCGCCCCGGGCCCGGATTCCGCATCAGCGAAGGCCACCGCGGCCCGAATCGTCGCGCAAAGGCCAGCTGATTAGGCACTGTGGTGCACAACACATGCAAAAGGGACGCTTTCGAGTTGGCGTTGGACCTCAAAGTATGTGTAAGATAGTTCTCGTTGCCCAGCAGTTCGGAAGTGATTCGGAGCGGCGGGACAGCTAGCCTTAGGGCGAACTTGGTGGGTATAGCTCAGTCGGCAGAGCGTCTGGTTGTGGTCCAGAAGGTCGCGGGTTCAATCCCCGTTACTCACCCCAATGAAGCCGCTCCGGAAGAGATTCCGGAGCGGCTTTTGTCATTCCACGACAGACCACGTCGTTGCACGCAGAGAGGACCGTACCGGCGGATGGAGCGCAGGATCCCGGACGCAGAACACGGTCATTTCCGCAAAACGGCCGTGGATTTCGGCGACCGGGCACTGCAAATCCACGGCGGGTGCGGCTACATTTTGGAGCATGGAGTTGCGCAGCCGATCCCGGCCACGCATCCCCCGCCGGTCTTCGGCGGAACCGGCTGGACCAGATGTGAAGGCATCACCTCGTCGCTGCCGGCCAGCGCCTGACAGGGCCCCTCCCGGGCCGTCCCGCTCCCCCACCCAACAACTCCCACCTGAAAGCCCTAGGAGAAGTCTTGAGCATTCGTCCGGTCACCATATACGGCGAACCCGTGCTGCATACTCGCGCGAAGGAAGTCACCGAGTTCAACGACGAGTTGCGCGAACTGATCGCCGACATGTACGACACCATGGATGCCGCCCACGGCGTGGGGCTGGCTGCCCCGCAGATAGGCGTGGGCCTGCGCATCTTCACGTACGAGTACGAGAATGAGGACGGCGTGGCGCCACGCGGGGTCGTCGTCAACCCGCGCCTGACGCTGTCCAAGGTGTCGCAGTCCAATCCGGACCCGGACGATGACATCGAGGGCTGCCTCTCGGCCCCCGCCCTGAACTTCCCGCTCAAGCGCGCCGAGTTCGCCCGAGTAGACGGTTTCGACGGTGACGGAAACGCCGTCTCCTTCGACGCGACCGGCTGGTTCGCGCGGATCATGCAGCACGAATACGACCACCTGGACGGCTACCTCTACGTCGACAAGCTCAACGACAAGTGGGCCAGGCGCTGGAAGAAGGCCAAGAAGTCCCTCGAATGGGGAGTCCCGGGGCTGACCTGGATGCCCGGCACCGACGAAGACCCGTTCGGCCACTGACGCGCCGGCTCCCGCTTCCTCGGCGCACCCGGGGAAGCGGGAGCCACGCACCAAAAAAGCGTGCCCTGCCTTCCGGAAATCCGGAGGGCAGGGCACGCATTGTGGTTCCCCTGGCGGGGGTTCCGTATTAGACGGAGGCAGGCTCGGTCACGGCGATCGCCGGAACTGCCAGCGGGTGGGTGCCGGCCATGGTTTCGATGACACGCACCACCTGGCAGGAGTAGCCGAATTCGTTGTCGTACCAAACGTAGACGACGGCGTTCTTGCCCGTGACGATGGTGGCCAGGCCGTCAACGATGCCGGCACGGCGCGAGCCGACGAAGTCGGACGAGACCACCTCGGGCGAATCGATGTAGTCGATCTGCTTGTGCAGTTCCGAACCCAGCGAGGTCTCACGCAGGAAGTCGTTCAGCTCTTCCTTGGTGGTCGCCGTTTCCAGGTTCAGGTTCAGGATCGCCATGGAGACGTCCGGGGTTGGAACGCGGATGGCGTTGCCGGTCAGCTTGCCCTCGAGTTCCGGGAGCGCCTTGGCGACTGCCTTGGCGGCACCGGTCTCGGTGATGACCATGTTCAGCGCAGCCGAACGCCCGCGGCGCTCTCCCTTGTGGAAGTTGTCGATGAGGTTCTGGTCGTTGGTGAACGAGTGGACCGTCTCGACGTGGCCGTGGATGACGCCGAAGCGGTCGTTCAGGGCCTTGAGCACCGGGGTGATGGCGTTGGTGGTGCAGGATGCGGCGGTGACGATCTTGTCCTCGGCCGTGATGTCCTTGTGGTTGATGCCGTGAACCACGTTCTTCAGGTCGCCCTTGCCCGGTGCGGTGAGCAGCACGCGGGAGACGCCCTTGGCCTGCAGGTGCTGGGACAGCCCTGCCTCGTCGCGCCAGCGGCCGGTGTTGTCCACCACGATGGCGTTGTTGATGCCGAAGGCGGTGTAGTCGACGGTGGTCGGGTCGTTGGAGTAGATGACCTGGATCAGCGTGCCATTGGCGAGGATCGTGTTGTTTTCCTCGTCGACGGTGATCGAGCCGTCGAACTTGCCGTGGACCGAGTCTCGGCGCAACAGGGAGGCGCGCTTGACGATGTCGTCGTCAGAGCCCTTGCGGACAACGATGGCGCGCAGGCGCAGGCCGTAGCCGCCGCGTTCGATGAGGATGCGGGCCAACAGGCGTCCGATGCGACCGAAACCGTAGAGGACCACGTCGGTCGGCTCCGCGTCGGTGGCGCCGGCCTTGCCGACCTTCTCGCCCAGTTCCCCGGTGAGGAAGGCGGTGAGGTCGGTGGAGCCGGATTCGGTGAACTTCTTGTTCAGGCGGCCCAGGTCGATGGCGACGGCCCCGAGGTCCAGGGCCTCAATGGCCTGAAGCAGCGGCATGGTCTGCTCCAGCGGCAGCTCCGCGCCCTCAATGCGGCGCACCACGCGGTGGGCCTTGAGGATGTTGATGGCCGACTGGTTGATCAGCTTGCGGCCATAGATGGAGGTCACCACGTTGTTGTTGCGGTACAGGCGCCCGATCAACGGGATCATGGCCTCGGCGAGCTCTTCGCGCCCGCTCCATTCCTGTAGGGCTTCGACAGACTGCTGGGTCACTGAAAATCCTTCCAAATCAGCCGGCTGGTGATCCTCAAGCCGGTTGTTACCGTAAAAGCACCTTTGCAGAAACGGTTGTTCAGGGGGTACCAGGATCTTTCCCCCGTGGAGCACTAGTGCCCGCATCCCATTCTAGTATGCGTCCGCTGGGATCCGCGGCGCAGGCCGGTGAGGTCCCTCACACCCCGCCGCCCGGCGCCCCATCGGGGACCGGGGACGCTGCCGGCACGCTTGTATTGCCTTCAAAGGGCCTCGCGCCACCATCCCAGGGGTCAACGCCATGTTCGAGCCACGTCAGGGTCTGCCGCCAGAAGTCGTCCCGGTGCCTCTCGTGAAAGAGGCCGAAATGGCCGATGCCTATTTTCCCGTAGGTATGGGGTTCCAGGAAACGGACGGTCATCGGCGCATTCGGCGTGTAGGCCAGGGACCGGGCAACCGCCCGCGGGGAGGCAAAGGGGTCGTCGGTCGGCGCTACCGCTAGGATGGGCGCCCGCAATCCGCGCTGCGCGGCGCGCATCTGGTCCCGTTGGGATGGCGGGGCGTTCATCGTGAAGTCCTTGCGACCGCGCGCCCAATCAAGGGCGACGCCCCGGGGCAAGTCCTCAAGCCAGCGCCGGGTCTTGCCCGCGAAGAATCCGCGGCCCAGCGTCAGCAGGGGCATGGCCACATGCCATCGGGCAACGAACCGGGTGCGGTGGCCCTTCGCGTAGTCGCGCCAATGCGCATGCTGCGCACCGACGGTCAGGATGCGGGTGAGGTGGCGGGATTCGGCGGCAAGGCCAACGCCGAATCCGCCGAAGCTGTGGCCGACGAAGTGCAGCGGGAGGTCGGCGTGGCGTTCGCGTGCCCAGGCCAGCGCCGCCTCGATATCCAGCTGGCCCCAGTCGTGCCACCGTGCCCGAAAGCCCCGCAGCGACTCGGGGGCGGAGGCGCCGATGCCGCGGTAGTCAAAGGTGACGGCGTTCAAACCGTGCCCGGCCAGAAATGCGGCGTATCGCCGATAGTAGCTCGCGCGAACACCCGTGGCGCAGGCAATGACCACCATGGCCTTGGGCGTGCCATCGAGGGGCTCGTTCGCTTCGAATAGGTTTCCGTGCAGCACCTGCCCGTCACTGCAGGTGAACTGGATGGGGGTGACCGGCGACGTCGACGTTCGATTCCGGCCCGGTTCTAGCGCGGGGTCCATGGTTCCTCGGGCGCGTCATCGGATCCGTCGGGCGCTTCGGTACGGGGGTCGGGCGCGTGGTGTGGGAATCCTGCGAGCGGATCCTCGTCTTGACCCTGGGCGGATTCGTGGACCTGACGTTTTTGTTCCTCCCGGGCCTGTTGGGCGGCCGTGCCGGATGGCTGGTAGAAGGAGTTCAAGGCGTCAAAGACTCCCGAGGCTCCGCCGCCGCCTTCGGTGGGGAAGCTGAACTTCGAGGCGGCCCACAGCAAGCCGATGCCCAACACCGGAATCCCGATCAGCCAGAAAAGCCACTCCATGCCCACAGTCTAGCCGTGGGGGCCATCCTCGCGGCGACGCGAGGACCCACGCAACTACGGGCTGGTCAGGCGACGAGCAGTCCGCCGGCCGACACCGTCGCTTCCTCGGTTTCGGACGGCATTGCAGCCTCGGCTGCCTCGGCCACCTTGGCAGCGGGGATGTCATGGTCCAGTGCGGTTGCGACGATGGCGTCGAGCGCCTCGATTCGCTCCTTCAAGAGAATGCGGGCCGAAGCCACATCTTCTGCGGCGGCACGAATCAAGTCCAGCTGGTGCATGGCGGTTTCCTTTCGCACGCGTCGAATTCTGCAGGAATGAGTGTACCCAGCCCGTTTCTCGCGATCAACCCGACAGGCGGGTGACATGGCCCTTTTACAGCTGGGGGCACGACGCGAAAAAGCCGCTAGTTCCCTGTGGTGGCAAGGGAAGCTGCGGCTTGTGGAGGACGGGACAGCCGGTACGCCGGGTTTTGTGCCGCGGTCGGTTACCCGAATCGCGGTGACGATCATCTATCTAGGAGTGCCGTTGCCGACACCCTCAAGCGGTCCACCCGACTACATTGAGCGAACAACCCAGTAGTCTGTCTGACCTTGCTCCGGGTGGGGTTTACCTAGCCGCTCCGGTCACCCGGAGCGCTGGTGGTCTCTTACACCACCGTTTCACCCTTACCCGCACAAGTGCGGGCGGTCTATTTTCTGTGGCACTGGCCTGCGGGTTACCCCGAGTGGGCGTTACCCACCACCCTGTTCTGTGGAGCCCGGACGTTCCTCGGGCCACTTGCGTGGCACGCGATCGTCTGGCCATCCCGTCCAGCATTCAAGTCTAGTCGCTATTGAACCGTGCTTTGCACCTGACAGGCAGTGAAGTGCCGGCTGATGGACGGTGGCGTAGTCGAATCACGGAATGGCCCGCAGGAAGACTAGGCTAAACCGGTGCTGATTTTGCTTCCGCCCTCCGAGGGCAAAGAACCCGCCGGCAATGGCGACCCCTTCGACGCCGACGCGCTGCAGTTCCCTGAGCTGAATGTGCATCGCCACCAATTGCTGGAGACGCTGGCGCAAGTTTCCAGCGGCGAGGACGCGCTCGAGGTGCTCGGCGTGGGCAAGTCATTGGTTGCCGAGGTGACGCGCAATATCGAATTGCATACGGAACCCGCGGCCGCCGCGCACACCGTCTACACCGGCGTGCTTTTTGAGGCGCTGGGCTATGAACGACTAGGTGCCGCTGCCCGTGTGCGCGCGGATGCAAGCATCCTGGTGATCTCCGCGCTGTGGGGGGCCGTGGGCTTTGCCGATAGGATCCCCGCATACCGACTGTCCATGTCGGTGAAATTGCCCGCGATCGGAAAACTTGCCAGCTGGTGGAAGCCGAAGCTGACGCCGGTGCTCAATGCGCGGGCCGGTGATGCATTGGTGGTGGACTGCCGTTCCAGCACCTATGCCGCGGCCTGGGTCCCACCTGCCACGAACACGGTCAGTGTCTCGGTGTTCCAGCTGCGCGGCGGCGTGCGCAAGGTTGTTTCGCACTTTGCCAAGCACACCCGCGGGGAGTTGGCAGCGCACCTGCTGACCCGTGGTTCCGCGGTGGCGACACCTGCCGAACTGCTCGAGGCTGCACGGGAACGTTGGGAAGCCGAGCTGGTGGCGGGCACCGCGAAGAAGCCGCACCAGTTGAACATTATCCTGCCCGAGGACCACGCGTTCCGGGCCGTGGGCAGCTAGCCCGTTACCGGCACTTGCCGGGCGCATGGGGTCCCACGGGCCGCGGATGGACCGTGGGCGGTTGACCCGCGCTGCCTAGACGGGGGCGCTGGGCGCCCCCTCGTCGGAGTGCCCAGCGTCGTCCGCCACCAGCTCGATTTCAAACCCGGCGTCGTCCTCGAGGTAGTAGGCGTAGTGATCCGGGCCCCCGGCATGGGGGTGGGCATCGGTGAAGAGCAGGGTGAAGCCACGGTCCACGGCGGCGGCCGTGAGCTCATCGACGCGTGTTCGCGAACCCGCGACGAACGCCAGATGATTCATTCCCGGTGCGCGGCGCCGGTGCGCAACGGCGAGTACGTCCGGACCGGACTCGATGACGATGTAGTCGTGTGCCCCGACGTAGCTGGTGCCCTGCGGCCAGGATTCACCCGCCGTGTAGCCAAGTTCCTGGAACAGCCAGCCGAGCGTCTCCCTGGATGCGGCAAGGTCCCGAACCCAGATCTCCACATGGTGAAGGCGGCCGGAACGCGGGTCTGTCACCACGTCGGGAACGCTCTCGGGGACTAGGATCCCCATTCGGCGCTGCGCACCAGGATGGCGCCGGTATCGGGGCAGAAGACGATTTCATCGGCCGGGGCCGCCTTTATTTCAGCGAGGTCCCCGGCTGCCAGTGCCATGCCGCTGGCTTCCGAGGTGCCGTGGAAGAGGCGGGCGGCACCGATGCCGTGGCGCGTGCGCAGGCGCTCGTAGGTGGAGATGAGCGGTTCGTCGAATGTCGCGGCCAGTTCGGCGCGGGCGCTGCGGGTGCCGGCCAGTTGCTCCTGGAGCTCGGCGACCGCGGCATCGCGCCGGGCCAGGTGCTCGCCGTGTTCCCCGGTTCGGGTGGCTGTGAGCTCCCCGGCGGCTTCGGCCTGGGTCTGGAGTTCCTCCAGCGTGCCCATCAGCTCCAGCTCGGCGTCTTCGAGGCCGTTGCGTCGCACGGTGAGCGAATCGATCTCGTGGGACAAGGCCATCATGTCGCTGGCCGTGCCGGCATTGGCGTTGATGCGGGCCTGGTCCTTGGCGATGTGGGCGGCGACCTTTTCCACGGCGAGTTCCGATTCCTTCAGCGCCGCGGCGGCAGCCTCGACCTCCTGCTGGATCTGGGCCTGCGCCGCACGGGCCTCCTGCAGGGCGGCCTCGGCGGCGGCAAGCTGGGCGTCGGCGGTGGCCTCGGAGACCTGGCGGGTGAGTTTGGTGATCTCCGAATCGAGCGCGGCCAATTCCAAGAGTCGAAGTTGTTCCGCCGGTGCTGCCTTTGCCATGCTGACCTCCGCTGTGCGCGCCGTGGCGCGGCCGTTCCCAATGTCATTTTCGGCGATCAGTGATCGCCTAGCCACAACAGTAGTCAGTGGCGGAACGGTGCGGTGAATGTGACCCGCCGGAATCGGCCGGCGCTGCGGAAAGGCCACGCCTCCCGCAGCGTCACGGGTGCCAGGCGGGATGCAGTTTCTGGTGCTACGCGGCTGCGGCTTCCGGATGGAAGACCCAGTTCCGCCTGGGTCTTTGCAGTGGATCACGTGACTTGGGTAGCACAACCTGTGGAATCCCGTCCAAGACGCGAATGGTGAAGTGACCCGCGTGCAGGGCGGTGTGGCAGCGAACGCAGAGCAGCAGCCCCTGGCTGACGTCGGTCTTTCCGCCGAGGGAAAACGGCACCACGTGGTGGACCTCGCAGCGGTGGGTGGGCATTGAACAGCCAGGGTTGGCGCACCCGCGGTCGCGTGCCGCGATGGCACGCTTCTGCCCCTTCGTGAAGAAACGGCGCCTCCGGCCCAGGTCCAGGGGCTGGCCCTTGCCACAGCTCCGGTGAGCGATGCGTAGTCGATCATCACCAGCAGTTCGATGCGCGAGGCCATCGGCATGTCCGGGCCTGCCGGGGCCGCGGGATCCTGCCAGATGCGGATGGCATCCATCAGTGCCTGGGACAGCCGCTGCGCGCGGCGACGGGCGTTGGCTTCGGAGACGGACTCCCCCGGGTACTGGACGCCTGGGAACCCGAAGTCGATTCCGTCGGCTTCGATCCTCGGATCCGTGAACCCGGCCCGCGGGCGCTGCTCCGGCGGCGTGTCCGGGCTGACCGCCCAGTCGGGGATCGGCGGCGCCTCGTATCCGGCCGACGTGTCCTCGGGCGATTGAACGGGATTGCCGATGGCCGATATCGCGGGGCTACCGGCGGATGTGCGGGGATTGTTCAGGTCATCGGCCAGGGTGCTGAGCATTTCGTGGCCCTCGGCATCGGTGGTCAACTCCCACACATAGCCCTTGGGCTTGTGGCCCTGGAAGCGCAGGCCCATGTACCGGGCCGTCTCGGCCTCCTCGCGCTCGACGACGGTGGCCTCCAACTCGATGGCGGCCTGCTTGAGGAACTTGCCCAGCGTGGCCTCGTCGCCCGTCTGCGAGGTTTGGGCGACCCGCTCTTCCAGCAGTTCGCGTGCAGCCTTGGGGTCCGGCAGGGCGTCCAAATCAGGTTGCAGGGCCTCAAGCTTGGCCGCCGCGTTGGCCAGCAGCCGGGGATCCGCGGTGCCACCGGTCAGGACGGCGGCAAGATGCGGGAAACGGGGCGGGAGCGCGGTTCCGTCGGGCCCTCGGTGGTCCATGAGCCGTTGGTTGGTGGTGATGCGGTGCCGGGCCTGGAAATAGCCCAGGTGCAGCTGGGACTTCAGGAATTCAGCCGGATCGTGGTGCAGGGGCTTGCGGTCCGGTCCGGTGACCTGGTCGGCAGGCAGGTTTGCGGCGCCCGCGGCAAAGTCCCCGGGATCCGCCAGCAGCTGGTTGAGTGCGGCCAGCGGCGCCTCGGTAAGGGTGTGGGCCTCGGTGTCCACGCAGGAACCGGCCGCCAGGACCTGGGCGTAGGAACCGGTGCGGTAAATCCGTTCGGAGAGGTGCGCCAACGCGGCGGCGCGCACCGGGGAATTGCCCACCGAGGCCGCGGCATCGTCGACCGCCTTCCGCGTGGCCATTTCCAGGGCGGCCAGCAGGCGCAGCGGATCAACATGCGGTTGCCTGCCCGGGGTGCCCCCGGAAGCTTCCGCCGGTGTCCCGCCAACCGCGCGGAGAACCGTGTCGATGATGCCCTCTGCCGTGTCCATGCCACCATGGTGCGCCGAACCGGACCCGGCCCGCGACCTTCTGCCGCATACCTGTGGACAACGCCGGGACAGACAAAAAACGCGGTGCGCGGCCCCCGCCCCGGTGGATCGGGGAGAAGCTGCACGCACCGCGTTTGATTGGCCTGGCGCCGGCGGAACTAGGGGGTGAGAATGAAGTCCCAGGGGTCGGTGTTGATCGCCGAGACGGCGACCTCGACGTCGTGCCCCAGATCATGCAGCACGTTCTTCAGCGCATCGGCGGCGGTGGGCAGCCACAGCCACTCGGAGGCGAAGTGGGAGACGTCAATGAGGTACGGCTTGCCGTTCAGCGCCGCCTCGCGGGCCTCGGAGGCGGGATGGTGGCGCAGGTCGGCGGTGACATAGACGTCGGCCTCGGAGGCGCGGACCGCGTCGAAGAGCGAATCCCCTGCCCCGCCGCAGACGGCGACCTTGCGCACGATCCCGGCGCGGTCCCCCGCCACGCGCACTCCCCCGGCCACGGCGGGCATTGCGGAGAAGACGCGGGAGGCGAACTCGTGCAGCTGCAGCGGCTCGGGCAGCATGCCGACCCGGCCGATGCCTTCCTCGGGCAGCCCGTCCCGCGAGGGGGCAAGCGGCTGCGTCTCGGTGAGCCCGAAGATGTCCGCCAGCACGTCGGAGACCCCGCCGATGGCCGAGTCGGCGTTGGTGTGGGCGGTGACCAGCGCGCAGCCGGATTCGATGAGCAGGTGCACGGCCTCGCCCTTGAATCCGGTGGCTGCCACGGAGTTCACCGGTCGCAGCAGCAGCGGGTGGTGGGTGATCAGCAGGTCGGTGCCGCGGGCCACGGCGTCGGCGACCACCTCCAGGGTGGGGTCGACGGCGAACATGATGCGCTTGACCTCGCGCTGGGGCCGGCCGACCACCGGTCCCACGGTGTCCCATTCCTCGGCCAGCGAGGCGGGCCAGAGTTCCTCGACGGCAACCAGCACCTGGCCGAGGGTGGGAGTCGAAAGCGCGGCATCGGCCTGGTCCGCTTCGGGATCCACGGAACCGGACGGGACAGCTAGCGAGGCGGTGTCGGCGGCCGCGCCCGGGGCGCCGGAAGCGGCCCCCGCGTCAGGTGCGGCGGGGGTTGCCGCCGCGGTTGCTGTGTCGGCGGAGTCCTGGTCGGCCGAGCCCGGCCCGGAGACGATACGCATGCCGTGGGGCTGCTGCTTGTTGCTCTGCATGCATCTACCGTATCCGCAGCGGCGGGGAATGCCCGCATGCGCGGGAGATGGATTGCGCGCGCGTGCCGCCGGCAGGTCCGGCGCGGCGCGCGGGAATGAAATGGAGGCGGGCGTGCTTGAGTGTAGATGTGAACGACTTCTCAATTTCCAGCACCCCGATCCGCTTTTCGCCCACCGCCCAGGGGCCCGAGGGCCAGGAGCTGAGCACGTTTGTGCTGGCCGGCGGCTGTTTTTGGTGCCTTGATGCGGTCTACCAGCGCACGCGCGGGGTCCATGCGGTGGTCTCGGGCTACACCGGCGGCACAGATCCGGCACCGAACTACCGCAGCGTGTGCGGCGGCAATACCGGACATGCCGAGGCGGTTGCCGTAACATTCGACCCCGCAGTCGTCCCGGCCGAGGTCATACTCGACATGTTCTTCACCACCCACGACCCCACCACGCTCAACCGCCAGGGCTACGACGTGGGCACCCAGTACCGCTCCGCGTTCTTCCCCCTGGATGCCGCGCAGGAGGCGCTTTTCCGCGAAAGCGCGCGGAAGTTCGGCGAGCTGTACCCCGATCCGCTGGTGACCTCCTTCGAGGCCCCGGGCGACTTCTTCGTGGCCGAGGGAATCCACCAGGACTACTACAACCGCTTCCCGGACGAGGGCTACTGCCGGGTCATCATCGACCCGAAACTGGCCAAGGCCAGGAAATATTACGCAACATGGCTCGAGGAACCCGCCGCCGAGCGGTCCTGACTAGGCTTGTACACGAAGCTTCCGGCGCGCCATGGCCTGCCGGGAGAGCGCCGAAACGGCCCCATCCCGCTCCCACACCCAAGGACAAAGGACACCATGTCGAAGATCTACAACGACGTCACGCAAATTGTTGGCCGCACCCCGCTGGTGCGCCTGAACCGACTGGGTGCCGGACTGCCGGGCAACATCGCGGTGAAGCTGGAGTTCTACAACCCGGCCAATTCGGTCAAGGACCGCATCGGCGTGGCCATCGTTGACGCCGCCGAGGCCTCCGGGGACCTGCGTCCGGGCGGCACCATCGTCGAGGGCACCTCCGGCAACACCGGCATCGCGCTGGCCATGGTGGGGGCCGCGCGCGGCTACAAGGTCGTGCTGACCATGCCAGAGACCATGAGCACCGAGCGCCGCGTGATGCTGCGCGCCTTCGGCGCCGAGATCGTGCTGACCCCGGGCTCCGAGGGCATGCGCGGCGCGGTGGAGAAGGCCAAGGAAATCGTCGCCACCACCGACAACGCCATCTGGGCCCAGCAGTTCGCCAACGTCGCGAACCCCGAGGTGCACGCCGCGACCACCGGCCCGGAGATCTGGAACGACACCGAGGGCGAGATCGACATCTTCGTCGCCGGCATCGGCACCGGCGGCACCATCACCGGCGCCGGCCGCTACCTCAAGGAGCAGAAGGCGGGCCTGCAGGTCATCGCGGTGGAGCCGAAGGACTCGGCGATCCTCAACGGCGGCAAGCCCGGCCCGCACAAGATCCAGGGCCTGGGTGCGAACTTCATCCCCGAGGTGCTGGACACCGAGCTCTACGACGAGGTGCTTGACGCCTCGATCGACGACTCGGTCGCCATCGCCCGCGCGCTGGGGACGCAGGAAGGCATCCTCGGCGGCATCTCCGGCGGCGCCGCCGTCTGGGGCGCGCTGGAAGTCGCCAAGCGCGAGGAGAACGCCGGCAAGCTCATCGTCGCCGTGATCCCCGACTTCGGCGAACGCTACATCTCCACGCTGCTCTTCGACGACATCCGTGGCTAAGACAGCAGATCCGTTCGGTGCCGGGCGCGGCGCGCGGGAAACCGCCCCGCCCGCCGGCACCGAGGCGGGCTTCACCCGCGGCACACCGGCCAGGCGCCGGAATGCCGCACAAACAAAGGCCAAGGTTTGAGATTCCTTTCCCGACTAGCCGAAGACCTGCGCGGGGCCAGTGCACATGACCCCGCAGCCCGCGGCCAGGCCGAGAACTTTCTGGCGTACTCCGGCCTGCATGCGATCTGGATCCACCGGCTGACCCACCGGCTCTGGCAGAACCCCAGGACGCGCTTCCCGGCGCGCCTGATCTCCCAGGCCGGGCGTTTCCTGACCGGGATCGAAATCCACCCGGGGGCGACCATCGGCCGGCGCTTCTTCATCGACCACGGCATGGGCGTGGTCATCGGGGAAACCGCCGAGATCGGCGACGACGTGATGATCTACCACGGGGTGACCCTGGGCGGGCGCTCGCTGGCCAAGGTCAAGCGACACCCGACCATCGGTGACCGCGTGGTCATCGGTGCTGGGGCGAAGGTGCTGGGCCCGATCGTGATCGGTGCCGACTCGGCCATCGGCGCGAACGCCGTGGTGGTCAAGGACGCGCCGGCGGATTCGATCATCACCGGGATCCCGGCGAAGAACCGCCCGCGCACCGCCGAGGAGCACAAGCCCGCGGTGGACCCGGCCGAGTACATCGACCCGGCCATGTGGATCTAGGTCGTTCCGACCAGCAGCTTGCGGCGTCGGTCCCGTTCCCGATTGCGGGGACAGGACCGACGCTTTTCGTGGAAGGCCCCGACGTGTTTCCGCTTCCGGAGATTTGTTCAGGAAGAGGCAAGTCTGCCGTCCCAGTCGCCTGTGCCTATACTGGGCCAAAACAACAAGTGACTAGTCGGTTCCGGAAGATCGCTCTACGGGCCTTGGGGGGAAGGAAGCACGATGGGTTTCAGGATGCGCAAATCGTTCAAGATTGCGCCAGGGGTCAGGATGACCGTCACGCCCAAGAGTCTCGGGCTCAGTGCTGGGGTGCGAGGGGCTCGAATCTCCGCGAACTCCTCGGGGCGTGTCACTCGCACAGTGGGGATCCCCGGATCCGGGCTTTCTCATGTGAGCTCTTCTTCGACCGCCGCAGGTCGTAGGCGCGCCGCACCGGGCTCTACGTCAGGCCGCAGCAACACCTCGCCCGAGCCCGCCCGTCCTCCAGCACCTGGGCTCTTCGCACCTAAATGGGAGAAGCTGCTTTTCAGGGCCGTGGCTTCGCGGCCGGATCCTGGCCGTCTTCCAGACATCGGCACCGAATTCGAGCGGGCCCGCCACACTGCCGCATTCTTTGAAGTGCTCGACTTGGCTTGGCCTGCTGGCGACATTGAGCGCTCTTCGGAACTTCTCGGACTGCTGCTGGCCGGAAACTACGATGCCACGTCCGACCCGTTCATTACCAAGTACCTTCCGGGGAGGACCCACTCCGAGATCGCGATCGCAGAAGGCATCACTGTTGAACTGCCCACCAATTCGGAGTTCATCGGACTGTTGCTCGCCGAGACACTACAGCTGCAAGGTATGCTCCAGCGGGCCGTCAACGTTGTCGAAGGACTCGTTCCAAGCACCATCGCAGCGGTCTCGCTCGCCGAGTTGTACATTGAGTTGGGAAGCTGGGACCAAGTAGTCGAGCTGACTGACGGCGTGACCAATCTTGACGAGGCATCCACCTATCTACTGATCCAGCGCGGAATTGCCTTGCGCCATCTGGGGTATGTGGATGCATCCCGTGAGGCATTCAAGGAGGCGCTACGCATGCGTTCACGTCCGGCGGGTCTGCGGCACAGGGCCTTGGTTGAACGTGCCCAATTGCAGCTCACAGCGGGCAAACGCGCCATGGCCCGCAAGGACCTGGAACGCGTTCTTGCCGAGGACAGCAGATACCCGGGACTGGTTGAGCGGTTGGCGGAGCTGGACAGCTGATTCAGCCACAAGGGAGAAGGCAAGGAGCCTCCATCCCGGCATCAATTCCTGCAGCCGGCGTCCGATCACCGGGCAGGGCCGACAGAGTCCAATTGCAGGTGCCGAAGCACGCCCTTGGCGTCTTCCAGATTATGCTTGCGAGCCACCGGTGTTGTTGTGCCCCTGGGTCCCACGGGCCAATACATCGTGGCTCGGACTTCCATGGATCCGCGGCACCGAATGATCAGCCGGCCAGGGCAAGGTACTGGTGGGTGTAGGCGATGGCCATGCCGCCCTCCCCGACCCCTGCGGTCACGCGCTTCACGGAGCCGGAACGCACATCGCCGATCGCGAAGATCCCCGGAACGCTGGTCTCCAGCGCGAACGGGCGCCGCGCCTGATCCCAGCCCGGGGCGTCGGCGGCGTCGGGACCGGTGAGTAGGAAGCCGTGGCGGTCGCGCGCGAGGCGCGCCGGCATCCACCCGGTCACGGCGTCGGCCCCGATCATCACGAACACCGCCGGGGCCTGGCGCATCGTGCTGGTGCCGGTGGCGGAATCCAAGACCACGATCGAATGCAGGGACTTCTCCCCCTGCAGCGCGGTGATCCGGCAATTGGGCTGAACGTGGATGGCGGCGGTGACCTCAATCTGCTCGATCAGATAGCTGGACATCCGGGCGGCCAGCGAGGGACCGCGCAGCAGCATGGTGACGGTGCGGGCGTACCGGGAGAAGAAGATCGCCGCCTGCCCGGCCGAGTTTCCCGCCCCGACGATGCAGATGTCCTGCCCCTGGGCCAGCGGCGCATCGCTGTGCGCGGCCCCGTAGTACAGCCCGTTGCCCAGGAAGCGCTCGGCACCGGGAAGCTCCAGGGTCCGCCAGGCCACGCCGGTGGCGACGATGAGCGCCCGGGCGGCCAGCACGTCGCCCCCGTCGAGCTCGACCCGGCGGGACTCCGCGTCGATGCCGCAGGCGGTGCGGGTGACCACGATCTCGGCACCCAGCCGGGTGGCCTGGGTCAGCGCGCGCGAGGCCAGGTCGTCCCCGGAGATCCCGTAGGGGAAGCCGGTGTAGTTCTCGATCCGGGTGGAGGTCCCGGCCTGACCGCCGGGGGCCAGCTGCTCAATCACCACGGTTCGCAGGCCCTCGGCCGCGGCGTTGACGGCGGCGGTCAGCCCCGCCGGACCCCCGCCGAGGATCACCACGTCGTAGTCGCTCGCCGCAGGAACCACGTCAAGCCCGACCGCCCGGGCCGCGACGCGCATCGCCGGATCCACGTAGCTGGTGCCGTCGCGCAGCTCGAGCACCGGATAGGCCTGCCCGTCCTCGGGCGCCTCGAGCGTGGTGGTCTCGTAGGCGACGTGGTTGCGGGTCAGGAACGTGGACAGCTCGCGCACCTTTGCATGGCGCCGCGGGCCAATCACGCGGGCCACCGCATCGGGTTTCTCGGCGGCCAGCTGCTGCAGCGAGTCGAGGTAACGCCGGGCCAGCGAGCCGATCTTCTCCGGGACCGCCGGTGCCATCGCGGCCAGGGTGTAGTAGCCGGCCACGTCGAGCCTGATAATGCGCGTGGGCCCCGCGGCGCGACCGCTGGCAGGGAAGTTGGTGCTCAGGGTCAGCGGGACTTCGCCGAAGAACTGGCCGGGCTTGCGGGTGCCGATGACCCGTTCGATGCCGGCGACGACCTTGGTGACTTCCACCAGGCCCTCGATGACCACGATCAGGGCGCGTTCGTCGCCCTCGTGCAGGAAGTATTCACCGTCCAGCAGGTGGATGTCCTCCACGGCGCCAGCCAGGTACCCGAGCACCTCGGGGCCCAGCGCGGCAAAGGTCTTGACGGTGCGCAGCTCCTCGATGCCGATCATCGGGAACCGGCCCAGGGAACGCATGCGGGTGCGGTCATTGCGGGTGTTGCGTGTTGCCGGCTTCGGCGCATGCCCCGAATCTATGCCCGCCGAGGAGCGGGGTCAATGAATGGGTGGGCGTCGCTTCCTGCCGGGTGCCTTTAGCACCCGATCCACCCTTGGAGACCAGCTGCCTGCGTGCGGGGGGGCCCGGTCCTAGGTGCGGCAGAGGGATACATCCCCCGAGTCGGGGATCGTCGGCAATCGAAACGTGGCCGCGAGCATTGTGTCGTGCCGTGGATGCCGGGAATTTCGGCAGACCGGCGACTGGCCTGATATCGGGGTTGGCAAATGTGCCCCGGGCGGTTCTCCGCAGGCACACCGCGCTGAAGCCACATCGAAGCGGAAGAAGCGCCCACCGAGGACGGTTGGCCGGTGACGGTCGAATCGCGATCAGCGGGATGAAGGGTCAGCTCCGTTGGGGCTTGGTGCGGAAGTGACCGGGCACGAGTCTTTCGCCCCGGTAGTGCGGGCCAATCCAGATTCGCTCGCCGGTGGTCGGGCCCGTCACGGACCGAGTCCCTTTCCCCGGGGCGAGGTCGATCACGGTCGGTTCCGCACCAGCCTCAAGCTCATGGACCCGTCCCCGGTTTGCGCCTTCGAACGCCAGCTTCATCGATTCGATCTCATCCGGTTCGGCGCCGAGCTCCAATGCGTCCTGTGCCCAGTGTGAAACGGCTGCGTTGATTGCACGAAGCCGGTCCACGGCCGCGGCACGCGTGAGCCGAAAAGAGTCCAGGTGATCAAGGAGCTCCAGGACATTTCGGTCAGACACATCCCCGTCGGGAACCAACGGCGTTTCCGATGTCCCGCTTCTGGTGGGGTTGACGTCGAATGAGGGAGACAGGCGCCAACCGCTCTTGTGCCGCAGCAGGCCATGGTTGCGCATGTGGTCGTCGATGTTGTTCACCATGGCCCCGAATGCGGCCCTGCTGAACATTTCGTTGGCATCCTCGGTCGGCGACGCGGATATCAGGGTGATTTCCCGTGCCAGCTTGACATAGTTGGGGTGCTCATAGGTATCCAGTTGAAGCGCTGTCCTGGCACTCATGTAGGGGATCCTGGTTTCCCCCACTCGGTCGAACCGCTCGGTGAGGAATATCTGGCTGTGGGAATTCAGCCGCATCAGCCGGGATGGCTGTACCCGGATGCCGGCTCGTTGCTGCAGCACCATGGCAACCATTTCCCAGAGTTGGACATTGCCACGGTCCGATGTCTTGGGAAACTTGGCCAGCAGCATCGTTCCGTCATCATCACGAATCCAGGCCTTTGGCTGGGCACCTCCAGGAGAGGAACCGGCACCGATGAGCAAACTGTTTCGCTCGTCAATGACGCCGGTCTCTTCGTAGGTTGTTGCTTCGGCAGCCAATTCCGTGACATCACGGATCCCCGCCGATTCACCCCAGGTGGAAAGGAACTTTCCGTTCTCGCGAAACCGCAGTGCCCCCTGTCTGGTCTTGTCGTTGACCATGAGCAGCCTTGAGACCGCGGTGTTGCTTGGCATGGGGGTTTTCGTGGCTCTTGCCCGAAGCCTGGCCTGTTCATGGAGTAGCCGCTGCCCCCATGCATCCGGGGCGGCGTCCATGAACGAACCAAAGATCTCCCGCCCCATGGTGGGCCGCTGTTCGCCTCGGAGCAACGGCAATTCCGGAGAGATTTCGAAGGAGGACCCCTCTCCGAGCCATGCATCGGCGTAGCTGAACGCTATGTGTTCCAGCGGCGAATGGAGATCGGATTCCACCACCATGGAGCCGGCCTTGGTGTCGTTGACAAGGACATCGATGGTTCGGATTTCCCTTCGGGAACGACTGGCCATCAGTTTCTCCTAGGAGCTCGTTGACGGCTGAGCATGTAGGCCCGCGCGCGGCCCAGATCCGTATTCAGCGGGTCGACCGCCGCATCGATCCGGTCATTGACACCAAGCACCTTGGCCACCGTCAGAAAGTTTTCCAACTTGCCGCCCGTGCCCTGCTCCAGCTTGATCAAGGTGGAGCGGGAGATGTTGGCCCGTTCGGCGACCAGCTCCTGGGAAAGACCAAGGATGATGCGCCAATCGCGCAGATGCACACCGAGCCGTTCCATTTCCATCATCTTGTCCACCTAACGTAGCTATTTACCAACTCTAGCATTGATAGCGTCTACATATAGCTACATTATTGCGTCAATTCAACTGCCCTACAGGGATGCAGTGCAGAACCGTGTTTCCTTCAAGACGCCGTGCGGACTGGGAAACCAGAAGGGGCGGAGCTTCCGGAAATACCGGAGGCGCCGCCCCTGTGGGATGGGAACCGAAGACTAGTGGGTGTCTTCGGCTTCGATTTCGGTCTTGTCGCCGCTCCACTGGGTGTGGAACGAGCCCTCGGTGTCAACGCGGTTGTAGGTGTGCGCACCGAAGAGGTCGCGCAGGCCCTGGGTCAGCGCTGCCGGCAGGCGCTTGCGGCGCAGGCCGTCGTAGTAAGCCAGCGAGGAGGAGAACACCGGAACCGGCACGCCGAGCTGGACGGCGGTGGAGACCACGCGGCGCCAGGCCGGAAGCGCGGCGGCGATGGCCTCGGAGAATGCCGGGGCGAAGAGCAGGTTGGCCGGCTTTTCCTCGGCCGCGTAGGCCTTGGTGATGTCGGCCAGCAGCGCGGCGCGGATGATGCAGCCCTCGCGCCACAGCGAGGCGATCTCGTCGAGCTTCAGCTCCCAGTTGTATTCCTTGCCGGCGCTGGTGAGCATGTCCAGGCCCTGGGCGTAGGAGACCAGCTTGGAGGCGAAGAGCGCCTGGCGCACGTCCTCGACGAAGTTCTCGCCGAGCTCGACGGCGACCTCGTGGCCGGCCAGGACCTCCTGGCCGATGGCACGCTGATCGCGCTGCGAGGACAGGCCGCGGGCGAAGACGGACTCGGCGATGGCCGAGGTCGGGGATCCGAGGTCAAGGGCGGACTGCACGGTCCAGCGGCCGGTGCCCTTCTGGCCAGCGGAGTCGACGATGACATCGACCAGCGGCTTGCCGGTCTTCGCGTCAACGTGTGCCAGCACCTCGGCGGTGATCTCGATGAGGAAGGAGGCGAGCTCGCCCTTGTTCCATTCCTCGAAGATCTGCGCCTGGGCGGCCGGCTCGATGCCGGCGCCGGTGCGCAGCAGGTCGTAGGCCTCGCCGATGACCTGCATGTCCGCGTACTCGATGCCGTTGTGGACCATCTTCACGAAGTGGCCGGCACCGTCGGTGGAGATCCAGGCACAGCAGGGCGCGCCGTCGATGGCCTTGGCGGAGATCTTCTCGAGCATCGGGCCCAGGGCGTCGTAGGACTCCCTGGAGCCGCCGGGCATGATCGAGGGGCCGAGCAGTGCGCCCTCCTC
This sequence comes from Paeniglutamicibacter sp. GQ140, assembly GCF_059759235.1. NCBI lineage: Bacteria > Bacillati > Actinomycetota > Actinomycetes > Micrococcales > Micrococcaceae > Paeniglutamicibacter > Paeniglutamicibacter sp. GQ140. Next base: position 29,389 of record NZ_JCAXDW010000009.1, on the reverse strand, counting down.
GCCGCCGGAAACGCCGACGCCCACGAAGTGCAGGCCCTTGGCCGCCAGGTCCGCCTCGCGGCGGCGGGTGTCAACGAAGTTCGAGTTGCCGCCGTCGATGATGATGTCGCCCTCATCGAGCAGCGGGACCAAGGAGTCGATGACCGAGTCGACGGGGTCGCCGGCCTTGACCATGATCAGCACGCGGCGCGGGGTCTCAAGGTTCTGGACCAGTTCTTCCAGGGTCTCGGTCCGGATGAAGTCGCCTTCCTCGCCGTGCGCCGCCAGCAGTGCGTCGGTCTTGGCAACCGAGCGGTTGTGCAGCGCGACGGTGTATCCGTTGCGGGCGAAGTTCCGGGCGAGGTTTGCGCCCATGACGGCTAGGCCGGTGACGCCAATCTGTGCAGGCATGAAGTCTCCATCGTTGCGATTTTGCTGGGCCGGGCGGATACCGGCACGAAGGAGCGCCGGGCACGGCTCCGTGACTTCTACCCACTTTAGTTTGTCAGGCGTGCCCATTGCCAGAAGAACACGCTTCGTTGCCATAAGTTGCCCCGGAAACACGTGCCTTTTTGCGTGTTCACTGGGGAATTTGCGCACTCGATTGCCGATAGGATTGCCTCATGCCCAATAGCCTGCACCAACAAGCCGTCGACCATCTCGGAAGCCGGATTGTCGACGGATCCCTGCCCGCCGGGGAAGTGATCCTGGCCTCCGAGCTGGAGGGCGAACTGGGTGTCTCCCGCTCGGTGGTCCGCGAGGCCGTCCGGGTGCTGGCCTCGGCCGGACTGGTGGTATCCACCAAGCGCGTCGGGATCCGGGTGTTGGCCGCGGAGCATTGGAACCCCTTTGACCCCCTGGTGATCCGCTGGCGCCTGGCCGGCGACGGGCAGGGCGCGCAATTGCGTTCCCTCACCGAGCTGCGCGTCGCCGTCGAGCCCATGGCCGCCGAACTGGCGGCCGAGCACGCGCCGCCGGAATTCTGCGGAGAGCTGCTGAATGTGGCCGCCCGGATGCGCCATGCCGGCCGCTCCGGGGACCTGGAGGCGTTCCTGGAACTGGACATCCGCTTCCACGCCCTGGTGCTTGCCGCCTCGGGCAACGAGATGTTTGCGAACCTGGCCAACCCGATCGGCGAGACGCTGCGCGGCCGCACCGAACTCGGCTTGATGCCCGAGCACCCCCACGAGGAGGCGCTCACCTGGCACCAGGCCGTCGCCGACGCGATTTCCGCCCACGAGCCACACCGGGCGCGGGAATCCATGGAACTGATCATGCGCCGCACCAACCAGGAAATCTGCGGCGTCTGGGCCGATCGGCCGCGGCTCTTCCCGCCGCCGCGCCCCTAGCCGAAGCGTGCCATCGACCGATAGGATCCGGGTCTCAAGGGTCCGACTCATCGCGGAGGCAATGTCGTGGAGGGAACCATGCAGAACTCCCCGGAAGGGGATGGGCTCGCGCATCTTGTCGATTTGATAGGTGCCTTGCGCTCAACCAGGACGGATTCAAGCCTGCACGCAACGGTGGAGGAGCTTGATGCCGAAGGCCGCAGCATGCGCAGCTACGAGGTGAGGGCCAGGACCGAGCGCGGCACCCACGAGTTCGACTGTACTGGCCGGCGCCCCTCGGACAAGTTTTCCTTTGTATAATCCCCTGGCGAGTCAACGTTGGTCGTCACCGAGGCAATGGGCGCACCGCACCGCCGCAGGAATGTCTTCCGCTTGCCCTCGAGTCCTCCGGTGCTGGGCATGCTCAGCCCGTTGGACCTGCCGATTTGGGGCGGACAGTACGACGGGGCACGGGTTACTGAATCCGCAGCTGCCTCGGCCGGGGTGATCCGCCTGGAATTCGGCAACAAGGATGCACCGCGCGAGGCCAGCCAGCGTGGGCATGCACTGATCGACTTGGAGCTTGGCGTGGTCATGGAGTTGGGCTACTTCGGGTCGCGCTTCGTGGCCGGCAATGTACGAACCATCCCGTATCTGCGCGGTCTCTGGCAGTAGGCGTCGAACGGCCCGGGCCGGCACCCGCCGGGCCCGGACATCACGAGGGGAAAAGCCAAGGCGCTGCCCCGGACCCCCTTTCGGGGACCTGGGCAGCGCCTTGGCTTCTTGCGGGTGTTGTGCGATTTCTTGTCGCCCGGATTCCTGCGCCTAGAACCTCAGCAGGACCTTGCCCGATTCCGCGGAGTTCTTCGCCACGGCGAAGGCCTCCAGCGCATCATCGACGCCGAATTCGTGGGTGACGATGGCCGAGACATCGAGCGTGCCGTCGGCGAGGGCCCAGAGCACGTCATCGATCTCGTCGTTGAAGCGGAAGGAACCGACCAGCTCCAGTTCCCGGGTGATCGCCAGGGAGATCAGCGCGGGCTGCTCGCCCGAGGGCAAGAGCCCGACCATGACGATGCGCCCGCCGCGCACCGCGCCGCGGACCGCCGAGGCCAGGCCTCGGTAATTGCCGCTGGCCTCGATGACCACGTCGGCCTCGACGGCGGCGATGGCCTCCACGTCGTCGGCCTTCAGGGTCTCGGTCGCCCCGGCGGCCGCGGCGATTTCCAGCGGACGGTCGAACATGTCGACCGCGATGATCTCGGCGGCGCCGGCGCGCCTGAGCACGGCGACCGCCAGGGCGCCGATGGGGCCGGCGCCGATGACCATGACGCGCTTGCCGGCGACCTCGCCGGCCCGGGAGACCGCGTGCCAGGCGACAGCCGCGGGTTCGGCCAGGGCCGCATCGCGCAGCGAGAGTCCCTCGGGCAGCTCGCGCAGCATGCGCCCCGGCAGGTTCACGGTGCTGGCAAATGCGCCCTCGGTGTGCGGGAAGCGCGCCGCCGAGCCCAGGTAGGTGCAGCCCGGGGACAGGTTGGGCCGGTCCTGCGGGTAGCGTGCGCCGGTGCCGCCGGGGGTGGCCGGGTGCACGGCGACGGAGGTGCCGGCCGCCGGGCCGCTGCCATCGGCCGCGGCCACCGTGACGGTGCCGACGATCTCGTGGCCCAGCACCATGGGTGCCTTGAGGATTGACTCCCCCGCGGCGCCGTGGCTCCAGTAGTGCAGGTCCGAACCGCAGATGCCGCCGTAGGCGATGGCGACCTGGGCCTCGTCCGAAGCCGGGGCGGCCACCGGGATGGTCTCTACGCGCAGGTCGTTTGCCGCGTGGGCGACGACGGCGGTCGCGGTGCTGGTGTTAGACGACAACTGTCATTCCCCCGTCGATGAAGATGGTCTGGCCGTTGACGTAGTTCGAGCCGTCGGAGGCCAGCCAGACTGCAGGTCCGGCCAGGTCGGCCACGGTGCCCCAGCGCCCGGCCGGGGTCCGGCCCAGGATCCAGGAGTTGAACTTCTGGTCGTCCACCAGGTTCTGGGTCATTTCGGTGTGGATGTAGCCCGGGGCGATGCCGTTGACCTGCAGCCCGCCGGAGGCCCACTCGGCGGTCATGGCCCGGGTCAGGTTGCGCAACCCGCCTTTGGCCGCGGTGTAGGCGGCGATGGTGGGCCGGGCCAGGTCGGTCTGCACGGAGCAGATGTTGATGATCTTGCCTTCCCCGCGCTCCAGCATGCCCCTGGCGGCCTCGCGGCCCATCAGGAAGGCGCTGGTCAGGTTGGTGTCCAGCACGCGCTGCCAGTCCGCGACCTCCAGTTCCAGCAAGGGGACGCGGTGCTGGATCCCGGCGTTGTTCACCAGGATGCGCAGCGGGCCGACCTCGGCCTCGATGGCGGCGATGTTTCCGGCCACCGCGTCCGCGTCGGTCACGTCGAACGCGTAGGAGAAAATGCGCTCCGCCCCGTAGCGGGCCTCGAACTCGGCGGCCGTGGCCGCCAGGGTCTCGGCATTGCGGCCGTGGAGCACGATCGTGGCCCCGGCGTCGGCCAGGCCGGCGGCAAGTTCCCGCCCGATGCCGCGCGAGGATCCGGTGACCAGCGCAATGCGCCCGGTGAGGTCAAAGAGGTTGCTGCCCATGGGCTGTCCTAACCTTGGTGTTGTTCGTGGGGGTTGCTGGCTAGAACGCCGCGGCGACGGCGTAGATCAGGTACGCGATGGCGAAGCCGATGACGCCGACCAGTGCCTGTCCCACGGTCCAGACCTTCAGCGTGGTCTTGACGTCCATGCCGAAGAACCGGCTGACCAGCCAGAAGCCGGAGTCGTTGACGTGGCCGGCGAAGACGGAGCCGGCGGCCAGGGCGAGCACGATGGCCACGACCTCGATCTGGTTCAGGTCGGCGTTGCCCACCACGACGGGCTGGATGATGGCGGCCGCGGTGGTCAGGGCGACGGTGGCCGAACCCTGGGCGACGCGCACCACGGCGGCGATGATGAAGCCCGCGACGATGACCGGCAGGCCGAGGGTGTCCAGGGAGTCGGCCACGGCGTCGCCGATGCCGCTGGCGCGCAGCACCGCACCGAACATTCCGCCGGCGCCGGTGATCAGGATGATCGAGCAGACCGGGCCCAGGGCCGAGTCGACCACTGTCTCGATGAGCGTCTTGTCCTTGTTCTGCTTGTAGCCCAGCAGGTACATGCCCAGCAGCACGGTGATCAGCAGGGCGACGGGGGTTTCCCCGACCAGGCGCAGGATCTGGACCCACTGGGCCTGCTTGTCAACGATCCCGGCGGAGGCCAGGGTGTTCAGGCCGGTGTTCATGAAGATCAGGACCAGCGGCAGCAGCAGCAGCGTCACGACGGTGCCCAGCTTGGGCTTGGAGGCGAAGTCGTGCTTTTCGGCCTCGGTGCCGGCCAGGATGTCGGGGATGGCGATGTTGAACTTGCGGCCCACGTACTTGCCGTAGAGGTGGCCGGCGAAGAACCAGGTCGGAAGGGCCACGACGAGGCCCAGCAGCAGGACCAGGCCGACGTTCGCCTCGAGCAGGCCGGAGGCGGCAACCGGTCCGGGGTGCGGCGGGACAAAGATGTGCATGACGGAGAAGGCGGTGGCCGCCGGGAAGGCGTAGCCCAGGAACGATCCGCCCAGGCGGCGTGCGACGGTGAAGATGATCGGCAGCATGACGACCAGGCCTGCGTCGAAGAAGATCGGGAAGCCGAAGAGCAGCGACGCGATGGACAGCGCCAGCGGTGCGCGCTTCTCGCCGAACTTGTTGATCAACGCATTGGTGAGCACCTCTGCCCCGCCACTGGTTTCGAGCATGCGCCCGAGCATGGCGCCCAGGCCGACCAGCAGAGCAACGGAGGCCAGCGTGCCGCCGAAGCCGCCGGTGAGGGTCGGGATCACCGACGCCACCGGAATGCCCGTGGCGACCGCGGTCAGCAGGGAGATGACGACCAGGGCCACGAATGCGTGGATGCGCCATTTGATTATGAACAGGAGCAGCAGCAGGATCGCGCCCACGGCAATGGAAAGGAGCGCGGGTGTGCCCAGCGTCCAGTTCATGACTAGCTCTTCGGTCATCATTGTCCTTCGGAGGTGTAAGGATGTCGGGTGGTGGGGATGGAACCTGATGGTTCCGGGTGCTAGCGGTTTTTCAGGGTCGTGGCCACGATGGCCACAATGTCTGCGGGGCTCTGGCTGACGTCCACCTCGATGGCGGGTTCGTCCTCCTCGATGGCCTCGAGCGTGTTCAGCTGCGAGGCGAGCAGGGTCGAGGGCATGTATTCGTGGTTGCGCTCGTCGAGGCGGTGCTGGATGAGGTCTGCAGCACCGCGGAGGTGAATGAAGAGGGTCGCCGGTTCGTGCGCGCGCAGCGCGTCACGGTAATTGCGCTTGAGTGCGGAACACGCGATGACCGCCGGAGTGCCGCTTTCCGTGCTCCTGTGCAGCGCCTCTCCAATGGTGGCCAGCCATGGCTCGCGGTCGGTGTCGTCCAGCGGCTGGCCGGCTGCCATCTTTTCCTTGTTGGACACCGGATGGAGATCGTCGCCGTCGATGAACGTCGAGCCCAGCTCCAGGGCCAGCATATTGCCCACCGTGGATTTCCCGCATCCGGAAACGCCCATAACGACCATAGGCGGGTTGGCAAGGCTGTTCATCGTCACTCCATCGTGGATCCGAAAGTAATGTCCGACATAACAACGTGATGTCCAACATAAATCTGATTTATACAGACTAGATCTGCGCAGACGAAGTGTCAACACGACCTTTCACCAGGATCTTTTGGACGGGTTCGGCAACGTCGGGATCGCCGTCGGCATGCGGATCCAGCCGCCTCCCTTGCGGAAATCCCAGCGGCCCCTCCGGCGGTTTTGCCGCGGCTCCCAGCTAGTGCCAAGGTTCTGTTCCTAGCGTGGGAATCGTTCATGCAAGATCAACGAAGGGAAAACCCGCCATGGGACTCGGAGACAAGATCAGCAACAAGGCACAGGAAGTATCCGGCGAGGCCAAGGAAAGGCTCGGCGACGCCACGAACAACGAACAACTTCAGGCCGAGGGCCTCAAGGAGCAGGCGGAGGCAAAGGCGAAGCAGGCCGGTGAACACGTGAAGGACGCGGCCAAGGACATTACCGGCAACTAGCCGCCACCGCCAAAGGACCGCTCAGCGCTCCGGCCCCCGTTCGCGGCCCACGGCTTAACGAAAAGATCCCTCGGGATAATCGACTTTTGTCGACTATCCCGAGGGATCTTGCATGTGGGCCCTACCGGGATCGAACCGATGACATTCACGGTGTAAACGTGACGCTCTACCAGCTGAGCTAAAGGCCCCTGAAACAACGTCTTTCCTGGAAGAATTCCGATCCAGTGCGTTGCAACAAGAAGATAATCTAATACAGACTTCACTGACTTGGCAAATCGCCCTCGAGGGCGGTCCGTCCGATCCGGTCCACACCGCCCTCGAGGGCCGAGATACTTCCTAGGGCAGCAGGTAGCGCTTCCGCACGAAGTACAGTCCCACCAGCGAGATGACCGCGATGGCCATGTAGTACAGGCTGGGCGCGTTCAACGACCCGGTAACGCTCAGGAGCCACGTCAGTACCAGCGGGGCGATGCCGCCAAGCAGGGTGACGCCGACGTTGTAGGTGACGGCAAGTCCGGTCCCGCGGATGGCGGCCGGGAACAGGGACGAGAGCAGTGCGGGCATCGGGCCGAAGTAGAACGCCATGATGACGCCGAGCAGCGCAATGACGACCACCATCACCGGCACCGTCGGCGTGCTCACCATGAGCTGGAACAACGGCCAGGCCAAGAGCAAGGCGCCGACGGCCGCATAGGTCATGACCTTGGCCGGGCCGACGCGGTCGGCCAGGTGGCCGACGAACGGAACACCGACCAGCACGATCAAGCCTGCAACGACGCCGCCGAGGAATGCCGCGGTCGCCGGGATGCCCAGGTTCGTCACGGCAAAGGTCGGCATGTACAGGATCATGTAGACCGAGATGGTGGCAACGCCGATGACCGCCGCGCCAGCCAGCAGCCGCCCGTAGTGGTGGACCACCAAGGCCTTCAGCGGCGCCTTCTCCTTCTCGCTCTGGATGAACTCCTCGGTCTCGTCGAGCTTGGCACGGATGTACAGGCCGACCGGGCCGATGAGCAGGCCGACAAAGAACGGCACGCGCCAACCCCAGCTGTACAGGTCCTCCTCGGAGAGCCACTGGGTCAGCCCGTAGCCGAAGGCCGAGGCCAGCAGCATGGACGCACCCTGGCTGGCAACCTGCCACGAGGAGTAGAAGGCCTTCTTGTGCGGCGCGGTCTCGATCAGGAAGGCCGTCGCGGTGCCGAACTCGCCGCCGGCGGAGAACCCCTGGATCAAGCGCGAGAGCAGGATGATCACCGCTCCCCAGACGCCGACCTGGGCATAGGTCGGCGCCAACGCCATGATGAGCGTACCGACCATCATCAGCATCAGGGTCAGGGTCAGGGCGTTCTTCCGGCCCTTGCGGTCGGCGTAGCTGCCCAGGATCACTCCGCCGAGCGGACGGATCACGTAGGAAAGCGCGAAGGTCGCGAAGGTGAGCACGAGACCGAAGGTGCCGTTTGACTCCGGGTAGAAGTTCTCGGCGATGACCACCGCGAAGGTGGCGTAGACGATGATGTCGAACCACTCCAGGGCGGCACCGATCGAGCTACTGACCACTGCCTTTCTGGCGGCCAAGAGCTGCGCCGGGGTGACCGCTTGGGTGCTGGCCATGATTCTCTCCTTGGGGAAGGTGGATGGGTGGGTCGTGGTGCTGCGGCGCACTCAGGCGCGCAGGGCCGCGATCAGGTTGTCGATGAAGTCCTCGCACTGGACGATCTGGTCCAGCTCGATGAACTCGTCGGGTGCGTGGGCCTGCGCGATGTCGCCGGGGCCGCAGACCACGGTGGGGATTCCCGCATTGAAGAACAGCCCCGCCTCGGTGCCGTAGGTGGCCTTGTCCGGGCTGGGAGTGCCGCCCAGTTCCGCGGCCAGTGCCACGATGCCGGCGTCTTCGGGGGTGTCCAGGCCCGGCGTCTTGGCCAGGACCTCGAACGTGACCTGGGCGTCGGCATTGCGCTGCTTCATCAGGGATTCAATGCGCTGTGCCTCGGCGCGGAAGCGTTCAATCAGGGCCGCCGGATCGTCTTCGGCGATCGAGCGGAACTCGAAGTGCAAGGTGCAGTCGGCCGGGATCGTGTTGACCGCGATCCCGCCCTCGATCTTGTTCACCGTGGTGGTGGTGTGCGGAACAATGAACGCCTCGTCGAACGGGCCGTCCTGGGTGAACCCGCGGGCCGCGGAGTCGACGAATGCGGTGAACTCGGCCGCGGCCGAGATCGCGTTGACGCCCTGCGTGGTCAGCGACGAGTGGGCGGCAACCCCGTGGAAGTCGACGCGGATGACGTTGACCGACTTGTGTCCGCGCACGACGCGCATGCTGGTGGGCTCCCCCACGATGCAGCCGCGCGGCTCCAGTCCCGCCTCGGTGATGGCAGTGACGAGGTCCACGGCGCCAATGCACCCGACTTCCTCGTCGTAGGAGAACGCCAGGTGGATCGGTTCGCCCAGCTTGGCCTCGGCGATCGTCTCCAGCTTGGCCATGATCACGGCAATGAAGGACTTCATGTCGCTGGTGCCGCGGGCGTACAGCTTCCCGTCGCGGATCTCGGGGATGAACGGGTCGCTGCTCCACACCTGGCCGTCAACCGGGACCACGTCGGTATGTCCGGACAGCACAATGCCGCCGGTGCGCGTGCCGTCGGCGGCCGGGATCGTTGCCAAGAGGTTGGCCTTGGTTCCCTCGGCGTTGTGGATCAGGGTCGATGCAATGCCGAGTGCCTCCACCCTGCCAACGACGTAGTCAATCAAGGGCAGGTTGCTGTCCCGGCTTGTGGTGTCGAAGCCAATCAGCTTCGTGATTTCAGCCATGGTCGCTTCGCTGGGGGCGTGTGACATTGCTACTCCTCGTGGTCATGGGGCGGCCGTATTCCCACTATCAAATCTGAAAAGGGCCGCGATGAGTCTCTCATCGCCGGGGTCCGGTGGCACCGAGGATGAATGGATCTCGTAACACAGCGGCCCGATTTGACGGGAATCTGCAAAAATTTGTTACGTGCATCACTGGGAGTCCACCCGGGGGGTTCGGTGCAGGCCCATGGCGGCAAGAACGCCGACGGCACCGTCCGGCAGTGCGGCGCCGGGGTGATGGGGACCGTCCTTGACTCGGCCATTTCCACGGGCGATGGGCGCGCGCTTGACGGGCAGGGGGAACTGCGTGTGGGAAGCCATCACTTGATCGCGAATTCACTTCGGCCGCGATGCGGCGCACGGCCTAGTGCCCTGTCGGGGCTCGCGGCTTGCCGAAGCCACGCGAAGGGACCCGGGCGTTGGCGCCGGGGACTGCGGACGGCGCCGTCGGTACAGGTGATCCGCGATTTGGCGGACCGGGCACCAGGCGTGCGCGGCCTGATGAGGTGTTGGTGGGCCCTACCGGGATCGAACCGATGACATTCACGGTGTAAACGTGACGCTCTACCAGCTGAGCTAAAGGCCCTTGGCACTACTGAATTCGTTTGGTTGGAAATCCGCCGGAAGTGTTCGTGACAAGAATGTGGCTGTGGCAACGTACCCGCCCGAGCTGTCGAATAGACGCAAAGATTCTTCGACAGCTATGAAGTGAGTAGGTCCATCGCCTCTCGGTAGCGCGCGATGGCGCGCGCCTGATGGATGGGTGAACTAAACGAATCCACCACATGTCCCTTTTGGATGAGGAACGTGTGCCGCGTTGCCGCGCCGGACTCGCTATTGAATGCGCCATAGCTCTTCGCTACGGCACCGTGCGGCCAGAAATCGGCCAGCAGATCAAACCCGAAATGGGCCTGGTCCGCGTAGGTGCGCAGTGCGTATTTGTGATCCACCGAAACACCCATGATGCGGGTATCCAGTGCTGCAAATTCCTCGCGAACCTTTTCCAACTCTTCAAGCTCCGACCCGCAGACCGCGGAAAACGCGAACGGGTAGAAAACCAGGAAGTAGGCCTGCTCCCCCAAGGCCCGGGACTCAATGAGTTCACCGTGCTGGTTGGGAAGGGCGAAGCCCGGAGCCGTTTGACCGGCCCGAGGCACCGGGGATGTGCTCCCCGCTGCCGAATGTGATGATTCCACGCGCTAGTTCTTGCGGCGCGCAACAAGTCGAGTGGCCGACCAATCCTCCGAAACACCCTCGGTGTTTGTGACATGGAGGCCTGCGGTGGGCGCATCGGCCTGGATTGAGGCGGGCGACACATGGCCGTCTCGTCCCGGTTTCGGGGTCAATAGCCATACGACCCCCTTTTCATCCAGATTAACCAGCGAATCGACCAGGGCATCAATGAGATCCCCGTCGTCGGCGCGCCACCAATAGACGATTCCGTCCACAACCTCGTGGTCTTCCTCTGTCAATAGTTCGGAACCCACTGCTTCCTCAAGGGAATCGCGCAGATCAAAGTCCACATCGTCGTCGTACCCGAGTTCCTGGATCAGGTCCCCGTCTTTGAAGCCCATTTTGTGTGCGGCTTCGTGCTTTGCCGGTGCGGCGTCGCTCACGTCACTCCTCCTGCTGCTGTAAAGCGTCTGGTTACAACCAAACACCCTTTTTGCGCTCCCATCAAGCGCAGAGGCTCCAACACGCCGAAATAGTGACGACTTCGACCTACTTTCGGCTCTCGGCGCATTGCCTGTTAACTCCAAATCATTGCATGTGTAGGGCCCAGATACGTTTTGGGTCCCCATGCGCATTAGAGTGTAATCGGCGGTCCGCGACCAACCACCCTTGGGGAACGGGCCACAACTTTGGCGCTTGCACCGCCACTGCGGTTCGAGGCATGCAAAATAGCGCTCGCCCCGCAGTCCCCGCTGTACCCCATAACGAGGAGAAGATGGACGTGGCTGTAGAGGAACACATTTCTCACATCCGTAGCGGCTTGACTAGCCAGTTGCCGGACCGGGATCCGGAGGAGACCGCCGAATGGATTGAGTCCTTCGATGATCTGGTCGAAACCCAGGGCACCGAGCGTGCCCAGTACATTGTTCGTTCATTGCTCCAGCGCGCCGGCGCCAAGAGCGTGGGCGTCCCCATGGTCACCACGACCGACTACGTGAACACCATTCCGGTGGATCAGGAACCAGAATTCCCGGGCGACGAGCAGGTTGAACGTCGTTACCGTGCCTACATGCGCTGGAACGCGGCGGTCATGGTGCACCGCGGCCAACGCCCCGGAGTCGGAGTCGGTGGACACATTTCCACCTACGCCGGCGCAGCGACCCTTTATGAAGTGGGCTTCAACCACTTCTTCCGCGGCAAGTCCCACCCGGGTGGCGGAGACCAGGTCTTTTTCCAGGGCCACGCCTCCCCCGGCATGTACGCTCGCGCCTTCCTCGAGGGCCGCTTGAGCGAAGATGACATGGACGGCTTCCGCCAGGAAAAGTCCCGCGAGGGACACGCACTTCCGTCCTACCCGCACCCGCGCTCGCTGCCGGACTTCTGGGAATTCCCGACGGTGTCCATGGGCATCGGCCCGATGAACGCGATCTACCAGGCGCAGTCAAACCGCTACCTGCAGAACCGCGGCATCAAGGACACCTCGGACCAGCACGTGTGGGCATTCCTCGGCGACGGCGAAATGGATGAGCCGGAATCGCGCGGCCTGTTGCAGCTTGCTGCCAACGAGAAGCTCGACAACCTCACCTTCGTGGTCAACTGCAACCTGCAGCGCCTCGACGGCCCGGTTCGCGGCAACGGCAAGATCATGCAGGAACTTGAGGCATTCTTCCGCGGCGCGGGCTGGAACGTCATCAAGGTCGTTTGGGGCCGCGAGTGGGATGCCCTGCTCGATTCCGATACCGACAACTCGCTGGTCGACATCATGAACCAGACCCCGGACGGCGACTACCAGACCTACAAGGCCGAAAACGGCGCCTTCGTCCGCGAGCACTTCTTCGGAAAGTCCCCGCAGACCAAGGAACTGGTTGCCAACCTGACGGACGAGGAAATCTGGAACCTCAAGCGAGGTGGCCACGATTACCACAAGGTCTATGCGGCCTACAAGGCAGCCACCGAGTTCAAGGGCAAGCCGACGGTCATCCTGACCAAGACCGTCAAGGGCTACGGACTGGGCCCGCACTTCGAGGCGCGCAACGCCACGCACCAGATGAAGAAGATGACGCTCGGGGACCTCAAGGCCTTCCGCGACCACCTGCGCATCCCGATCACCGACGAGCAGCTCGAAGCCGATCCGTACCTGCCGCCGTACTACCGTCCGGAGCAGGACTCCGCCGAGTACAAGTACATGATGGAGCGCCGCGAGGCCCTGGGCGGTGCGGTGCCTTCGCGCCGGACCGAATCCAAGGAAATCCATCTGCCGGAGGACAAGGCCTACGAGGTCGCTGCCCGCGGCTCGGGCAAGCAGCAGGCGGCCACCACAATGGCCTTCGTCCGCCTGCTCAAGGACCTGATGCGCGACAAGGACTTCGGCAAGCGCGTGGTCCCGATCGTTCCCGACGAGTCCCGCACCTTCGGCATGGACTCGTTCTTCCCGACCGCGAAGATCTACAACCCGGATGGCCAGAACTACCTGTCGGTGGACCGCGAACTGGTCCTTGCCTACAAGGAGTCCCCGGTTGGACAGCTGATCCACCCGGGCATCAATGAGGCCGGCGCCGTTGCGGCATTCACCGCCGCGGGAACCTCTTACGCCACGCACGACGAACCGTTGATCCCGATCTACGTGTTCTACTCGATGTTCGGCTTCCAGCGCACCGGCGACGCCTTCTGGGCGGCAGGTGACCAGATGGCCCGCGGGTTCATCATGGGCGCCACGGCAGGTCGCACCACGCTGACCGGCGAGGGCCTGCAGCACGCCGACGGGCACTCCCCGATCCTCGCCTCCACCAATCCGGCGGTCATCACCTATGACCCGGCCTACGGATACGAGATCGGCCACATCATGAAGGCCGGCCTGGAGCGCATGTACGGCGGCAAGCACGAGGACCCGAACGTGATGTACTACATCACGATCTACAACGAGCCGTACCAGCAGCCCAAGGAGCCGGAGAACCTCGATGTTCCCGGCATCCTCGGCGGCATCTACCAGGTCTCCCCGGCCACCGTCGACGGACCGCGGGCCCAGCTGCTCGCTTCCGGCGTCGCGGTGCCGTGGGCCATCGATGCCCAGCGCATCCTTGCCGAGGACTGGGGGGTGTCGGCCGACGTCTGGTCGGTGACTTCCTGGAATGAGCTGCGACGCGACGGCCTGGAGTGCGAGGAGCAGACGTTCCTCGATCCGACCGCCGAGCCGCGCGTACCGTTCGTTGCCCAGCAGCTGGCCGGTGCCACCGGCCCGATCGTTGCGGTGACCGACTACATGAAGGCCGTGCCGGACCAGATCCGCCAGTTCGTGCCCAACGAGTTCGCCACCCTGGGCGCCGACGGGTTCGGGTTCTCCGACACCCGCGCCGCCGCACGTCGCTTCTACAAGATCGACGCGCACTCGGTGGTGGTCCGCACCCTGCAGATGCTGGCAAAGCGCGGAGAGGTCGACGCCTCGGCACCGGCCGCCGCCTTCGCCAAGTACAAGCTCGACGACGTCACCGCCGGCACCAGCGGCAACGCAGGTGGAGACGCCTAACCGGTTGAGCACCGGCTGACAGCGGTGGCGCGGATTCCCCCCAGGGGGTCCGCGCCACCGCTGTTTTGCGTTGGGCGGCTCGAATTGTGATCGCCACGGGTGCCGCACCTCGCCCTCCGCTGCGGATCGTCGCCCTGCCGCGCACAGCGGATGTCGTTGTGAGAAACATACAAAATAGTTCACGGGCATGATGATGCGTATGCTCGTTCTATGAGTGATGAGCAAACGTCGAATCCGGCGCAGCGGATCCGGCCCTTCCGGCAAGCCAAGGCCAGCCCGGAAACCCTCAAACGGCTCAAGCAGCACCTGGGCGTGCTGTCCACCGTGGCACTGAAGCACCTTGACCAATCTCTTCCCTGGTATCGCGGCCTGCGTCCCGAGGAACGTGCGGCCCTGGGCCTGGTTGCGCAAAAGGGCATCGCCTCCTTCGTCTCCTGGTATGAGCGGCCCACCACCTCGCCCCAGTGGGTGCTCAACGACGTCTTTGGCGCGGCACCCACCGAATTGACGCGATCCATCAGCCTGCAAAAGGCCCTCCAACTGATCCGCACCATCGTGGAGGTCGTCGAGTCCCAGGTGCCGGACATTGCCCCGGAATCCGAACATACCCAATTGCGCGAGGCGGTCCTGCGCTATTCGCGGGAGGTCGCCTTCGCCGCGGCCGACGTGTACGCCCGGGCGGCGGAGACCCGCGGTGCCTGGGATTCGCGGCTCGAGGCCCTGGTCGTGGACGCGGTGATGCGCGGGGAGTCCCAGGACTCCCTCCGCTCCAGGATTGCCGCGGTGGGATGGAAATCGCACGAGAACATCTTGGTGATGATCGGCGCGACCCCTGAATCCTCCCAGGTCGGGTTCGTCAGCGAACTCCGGCGTGCGGCCGCCCGCTACGCCCGCGACTCGCTGGTCGGCGTCCACGGGGAACGGGCTATCCTGATGCTCGGGGGCGTTGAGGCCGATCGAACCGGACTGGACCGGCTGGCCTCCTTCTTCGGCGACGGCCCGGTGGTCTACAGCCCCCTGGCCCCCACGCTCAAGGAGGCGTCAGCCAGCGCCAAGGCCGCCTTTGCAGCCATCGCCGCGGCCCGCGCCTGGCCGTTGGCCCCGCGGCCGGTGGACGCCGATGACCTGTGGCCAGAGCGGGTCATGAACAACGACTCCGAGGCCCGCGAGGCGCTGGTGTCCGGGATCTACAACCCGCTGATTAAGGCAGGAAACGGGCTGATTGAGACGCTATCGAGCTACCTCTCGCTGGGGCATTCGCTGGAAGGAACGGCCCGGGAGCTGTTCGTTCATGCAAACACGGTGCGCTATAGACTTAAAAGGGTGTGCGACGTGACGGGGTGGGATCCGCTGGTTCCCCGCGAGGCGTTCGTGCTGCAAACCGCGCTGGTGGTGGGTAGGCTGGACGCCGAAACTACGGAAAACTTGCCCGAAACACGGCAACCGGTGCCGCGCAAGGGCCCTGCGGCCTTGTAGGATTCATACAAAAGCATGCCGACAAGTCGGTGTGCGAAAACAGCCGTCGTGATCGACTTCTTTGGAAAGCTGGAGTAGTGCTAGCAATCGTGTGCCCTGGACAGGGCTCCCAGACCCCCGGATTCCTTTCCCCGTGGCTCGAGGTTCCGGGTGTTTCCGAACACCTCGCCGAACTTTCAGCCATCACGGAACGCGACCTCACCGCCCACGGGACGGTGTCGGACGAAGAAACCATCAAGGACACCGCGGTGGCCCAGCCGCTGATCGTGGCGGCCGGCCTCATTGCCGCACGCGCGCTCTTCGGCGACACGCTCCCGGCGAACGCGATCCTGGCCGGGCACTCCGTCGGCGAAATCACCGCCACCGCGCTGGCGGGTGCCCTCTCGGAGCAGGACGCCATGGTTTTCGTGCGTGAGCGCGCAAACGCCATGGCACTGGCGGCCGCGGCCACCCCGACCGGCATGGCCGCTGTCCTGGGCGGGGACGCCGACGAAGTCAACGCCGCAATCCTCGCCGCCGGGCTGAGCCCGGCCAACGCCAACGGCGGCGGCCAGATCGTTGCCGCGGGCACCCTGGAGCAGATCGAGGGCTTCGCCGCCAATCCCCCGGCCAAGGCCCGCGTGATTCCGCTCAAGGTCGCCGGAGCCTTCCACACCCACCACATGGCCCCGGCCGTGAACGTGCTCCAGGAGCTCTCCGCGACGCTGGAAGCCAAGGACCCGGCCACCCCGCTGTTGTCCAACTACGACGGCCAGTCCGTGGCCGGAGGCGAAGAGAACCTGGCCTCGCTGGTTGCCCAGGTTTCCCGCCCGGTTCGCTGGGACCTGTGCATGGAGCAGCTTGCCGCGCAGGGAGTCACCGGGATCATCGAGCTTCCGCCGGCGGGAACGCTGGTGGGCCTGGCCCGCCGTGGCCTCAAGGGCATCCCGACCCTGGCATTGAGGTCCCCCGAAGACCTCGAAGCGGCACGCGCCTTCGTACTTGAACACACCCAAGCATAGGAAGTTCCCGAATCATGACTGCAGTGATGAACCAAACCACCGCGCGCGAATTCAGCCGCATCCATGGCGTGGGCTCATTCCGCCCCGACGTCATCGTCACCAACGAAGATGTCTGCCAGTGGATCGACTCCTCGGACGAGTGGATCCAGCAGCGCACCGGCATCGTGACCCGCGCCCGCGCCGGAGCGGACACCTCGCTGCTGGACATGGCCGAAGGGGCTGCGCGCGAAGCCCTGAAGTCGGCAGGCATCGAGGCCAGCCAGCTTGGCGCGGTCATCGTCTCCACCGTGACCTTCCCGCATGCCACCCCGTCGGCAGCCGCCGCGTTGGCCGACCGCATCGGCGCCACCCCGGCCCCGGCGTTTGACATTTCCGCCGCCTGCGCCGGCTACTGCTACGGCGTGGCCCAGGGCGACGCACTGGTTCGCTCCGGCATGGCCGAGTACGTGTTGGTCATCGGTGCCGAGAAGCTGTCGGACTACATCGACAACCACGAGCGCACGATCTCCTTCCTGCTGGGCGACGGCGCCGGCGCCGTGGTCATCGGCCCGAGCGACATCCCCGGCATTTCTCCCTCGGTCTGGGGTTCGGACGGCTCGAAGTGGGGCGCCATCAGCATGACCCACTCCCAGCTTGACCTGCGCGATGCGGTCCTGCAGGCCGAGTCCTCCCCCGAAGGCGCCTCGTTGATGGCAGCCACCGAGGCACAGCTGTGGCCGACCCTGCGCCAGGACGGCCAGACCGTTTTCCGCTGGGCCGTCTGGGAAATGGCCAAGATGGCCAAGCTCGCGCTGGAGAAGGCAGGGATCACCTCGGAGGATTTGGTCGCGTTCATTCCCCACCAGGCCAACATGCGAATCATCGACGAGATGGTCAAGCAGCTCAAGCTTCCGGAAACCGTGGTCGTCGCCCGCGACATCGCCAATGCCGGAAACACCTCCGCGGCCTCGATCCCGATGGCCATGGACCGGATGCTCAAGGACAACCCCGAGCTTTCCGGCGGCCTCGCGCTGCAAATTGGGTTTGGCGCCGGGCTTGTCTTTGGCGCACAGGTCGTTGTCCTGCCCTAGGCTTTACTCCCAGGGATACAACCCATCATTCGGACCGCACACCTGTGGTCTGCATAGTCGTCGGGCTTGATACCGGCAAACACAGAAAAGGAGCCATCATGGCTAGCAACGAAGAGATTCTGGCCGGCTTGGCCGAGATCGTCAACGAAGAGACCGGCCTGGAGACCGAGGCAGTCGAAATGGACAAGTCCTTCACCGAGGACCTGGACATCGACTCCATCTCGATGATGACCATTGTCGTCAACGCCGAAGAGAAGTTCGACGTGAAGATCCCGGACGAAGAGGTCAAGAACCTCAAGACCGTTGCCGATGCAGTGAACTTCATCGCCGGCGCACAGGTCTAGCCTGGCAATGATGCATCCCCTTGAAGCGGGTTCCCTCACGGGTTCGCGTTTCAAGGGGAGCATCGATTCCCCCCCTTTCATGTTTACCGGCTGTCACCCACGCGCCAGCCGACCCGCTTTGCCGGTTTCGTAACCGATCCCCAGATTTTCGATTCAATCCGGATCCCGTCCATTTGGCCACGGCCCGACGCTTGGATCGCGTGCTAGCTTCGCTAGCCGTTTCGCCCCAACCAGTAGAGAGTTTCAACATGGCTCGCAAAGTTGTTATCACCGGCCTTGGTGCCACCACCCCCATCGGCGGCGACGTCCCGACCCTGTGGGCCAATGCCCTCAAGGGCGTCTCCGGGGCACATACCCTGACCGACGAGTGGGTTGAAACCTACAACCTGCCGGTGAAGTTTGCCGCCAAGGCCTCCACCCCGGCCTCCGAGGTCCTCTCCCGCATCGAAATGAAGCGCATGGACCCCTCCACCCAGTTCGCCGTGGTTGCCGCGCGCGAAGCCTGGAAGGACTCCGAAATTGAAACGGTCGATCACGACCGCCTTGCCGTCGCCTTCGCCACCGGCATCGGCGGCGTGTGGACCCTGCTTGACGCCTGGGACACGCTGAAGGAAAAGGGTCCGCGCCGCGTGCTGCCGATGACCGTTCCCATGCTGATGCCCAATGGCCCGGCCGCCGCAGTCTCCCTGGACCTTGGCGCCCGCGCCGGTGCCCACACCCCCGTGTCGGCCTGCGCCTCGGGCACCGAGGCCATGCACATCGGCCTGGAGCTGATTCGTTCGGGCAAGGCGGACGTCGTGGTGTGTGGCGGTGCCGAAGCCGCAATCCACCCGATGCCGATGGCCTCCTTTGCCGCCATGCAGGCGCTGTCCAAGCGCAACGACGACCCTGAGCACGCATCGCGTCCGTACGATGTCGACCGTGACGGCTTCGTCATGGGAGAGGGCGCAGGCGCCCTGGTCCTCGAGGCCGAGGAGCACGCCATTGCCCGCGGGGCCACGATCTACGCCGAGCTTGCCGGAACGTCGGTCACCGCGGATGCTTACCACATCACGGCTCCGGACCCGGAAGGCCTCGGCGCCACCCGTGCGTTGAAGGCTGCCATGTTCGACGGCCGCATCCAGCCCGAGGACGTTGTCCACGTCAACGCCCACGCAACGTCGACCCCCGTCGGCGACAAGCCGGAGTACACGGCACTGCGCGCGGCCCTGGGAAACCACCTGGACAATGTCTGCGTATCCGCCACCAAGTCGCAGATGGGCCACCTGCTGGGTGCCTCGGGCGCCGTCGAGTCGGTGCTCTCGGTGCTGGCGGTCTACCACCGCAAGGCACCGGTGACGATCAACCTGGAGAACCAGGATCCGGAAATTCCGCTGGATGTCGTTGTTGGCAGCCCCCGCGAACTTCCCGAGGGCTCCATCGTTGCGCTGAACAACTCGTTCGGCTTCGGCGGGCACAACGCCGTGGTTGCCATTCGCAGCGTCTAGTCTGCCGGCAGGCGCCGCCTGCAGCACCAAAGAGCCCGGGCCCGAAGTGAAACTTCGGGCCCGGGCTCTTTGGTGTCATGTCTGCGTCAATGTTCCGCGGAGGGTACGCAGCCGGTCGACACTCCTACGAGTTGTTTTCTCTACAGGTTGAAGTGTGCACCGGTCGGCTCATCGACCAGGAGGAATGGTCAGCCAACCGGCCCACACGAGACGCTGCCATCGCGCAAGAGGCGCCGGCAGCGGTTAGATGACTTGGTGCAGCCAGCGCACGGGGGCACCCTCGGCGGCGTAGCGGAAGGGTTCGAGTTCCTCGTCCCAGGCTTCGCCCAGCGCGATGGAGAGTTCCTGGTACACGATGGCAGGATCGCCGGCACCCTTTTCGTATGCCCAGCGGATGCGTTCCTCGCTGACCATGATGTTGCCGGCGGCATCCGTGGTGGCGTGGAAGATACCCAGTTCCGGGGTGTGGGACCAGCGGCTCGAGTCGACACCGGGGCTGGCTTCCTCGGTGACCTCGTAGCGCAGGTGCGCCCAGCCGCGAAGAGCGGACGCCAAAAGAGCACCGGTGCCGGGCTTGCCGGTCCAGTTCACTTCGGCCCGGGACATGCCCGGGGCGGCGCTCTGTTCGGTCCAGTGCAATTCGGTCCGCTGGTCGACAACGGAACCGATCGCCCACTCGATGTGCGGGCACAGCGCTGAAGGGGCTGAGTGTACGAAAAGTACGCCCCTCGTCAGTGCGTCAGACATGCTTTCCTCCGATGTGCTGTTGGAACGTCTTCCCCAACGTCAACAGCCCTGATTCGAAGTCCAGTAGGTCCTGATTAGTATTGTGCACGATTATACGGCGTTCGGCCAGCGTCTTTCGACCATGACCTCGGATTATGCGCGGGGATGGGCATTTTGGTAGCTGTCCTTGAGCCGTTCGACCGAGACGTGGGTGTAGAGCTGCGTGGTCGCCAGGGAGGAATGCCCCAGGATCTCCTGCACGGCGCGCAAGTCTGCGCCGCGGTCCAGCAGGTGGGTCGCCGCACTGTGGCGCAGCGCGTGGGGCCCGCGGGCCGCGGTGTCCCCCAGAGCCGCCAGGGCGTCTGAGACGACCTGGCGCGCCTGGCGGGCATCGAGTCTCTTCCCGCGGCGGCCCAGGAGCAGAGCCCGTCCGGAGTCGTCGGTGCGCAATACCGGACGCGCACGGCGCAGCCAGTCATCGACCGCGTTCAGTGCGGGCTGGCCGAATGGCACCGTGCGCTCCTTGTTGCCCTTGCCGATGACCCGAAGGGTGCGCCGGTCCAGGTCAATGTCGTTGATGTCCAGCGACACCAGCTCCCCAACGCGGATGGCGGTGGCGTACAGCAATTCCAGGATGAGCCTGTCGCGGTCGGCGAGCGCGAGCTGTTCGCGGGTCGGCTCGGGTGTCTTGGCATCGGGCGTTCCCGCGGGGGCGGGCAGGGGTTGGAAGATTCGTTCGATTTGGTTGTTTTGCAGGATGTGCGGGAGGCGTTGTTCGCGCTTGGGAGACTTTAGCCGGATGGCGGGATTGGCGGCGATGAGGTTTTCGCGTACCGCCCACGTCAAGAAACTGCGTATGGTTGCAGATCGGCGCGCCAGGGTGGCGCGGGCGAGTCCCGATTCCTGCAGGGTCATGAGCCAGGCGCGCAGGAGGGTGAGGTCGAGTCCTGCAAGGGTGGTGGCGCCGCGCGGGATGGCGTAGGCATACAGGTTCGTGATGTCGCTGCCGTAGGCGCGCAGGGTGTGTTCACTGCGTTCGCGTTCCAGCCCCATGTATCGCAGGAAGCCGTCGTGGGCTTTTTGTAGCTCGACGGGCACGGACGGGGGTTCGGTTCTTTGTTCGATTGGCGCTGACACGTCTCTACTGTCTCCCGTGTCGCGGCTTGGGGCAACGGTGCCACGCCGGTTGATGCGCACCCGGCGTCCTTCAGTGCAGGTTTGGGGCACCGCGCTGCTGTTCCCTGCCGTTGGGGAAACGGCGTATCCATCCGTTGCCCGTGCGTTCGGCAAGTCCCCGGGCGGCCAGGCGCGAGAGTCCGCCGAGGATGGAGCCCATGCCCAGTCCCGCGAGCGCGGCAAGTTGGTCCGGGGTCCGCGGGGAGCGCACGGGGAGGGCGTCGAGGAGCAACAGGTCCTGGATAGCCAGTCCATCGTAGTCGCGTGGTTCTTCCGCCTTCTCGGCAGTGTCGGCCTGTGCGGGTTGCGGGCCAGAGGGGGCTCCGGGCGGGTGTTCGGTGATCTTGAGCAGTTCGAGCACCTCGGGGGCATCGGTCACGAGTGTTGCCGCTCCCTCACGGATGAGCCGATGGCAGCCCGCGGAGTTGGCGGAGAAGACTGACCCCGGGACCGCGCCTACCTCACGGCCTATTTCCGCGGCGTGGCGTGCGGTGCTCAGGGCGCCGGAGCGCCAGCGCGCCTCGGCGACGATGGTTGCTGCACATAGGGCGGCTATCAACCTGTTGCGTTGGAGGAAGCGCCATCGGGTGGGCGTCGCCCCGGGGGCTACTTCGGCGATGAGGAGTCCCTGTCGGTGGACGGCCTTGAGCAGGTCGTCGTTGCCGACGGGGTAGAAGCGGTTTAGTCCCCCTGCCATGACGGCAATTGTGGCAGGCGGCGGGGGTACTCCCGGGCGGCCGCCGGTGGGCGGGTCTTCGGCGAGCGCGGCCTGGTGGGCCTGGGCGTCAATGCCGTAGGCTCCCCCGGAGACGATGCAGATTCCCCGTGCCCGCAGGCCGTGAACCAGTTCGGCGGTTATGGTGCGCCCGTATTCGGTGGCGTCGCGTGATCCGACGATGGCTGCGAGGTTTGCCGGGTCGCGCAGGATGCCCCGGTCGGCGGTGCCGCGGTACCAGAGGGCGAGGGGTGCGGCCAGCCCGAGGGCGTCGAAGCCCTGCGGCCAGTTCCGGTCTGCCGGGTGGATGACCCCTCCCCCGAGTGCTGCCATGAGCTTGAGGTCGGATTCCGGGTCGGCGAGCGCCGCCCGGGGGCGCCAGCGTTCAAGTCCGGCGTCCAGGCGCAGGCTCGCGCGGCTGGCGCCGAGGGCATCGAGCAGTTCGGCGACCTGTTGCTGTTCGTGTGCCGGCGCTGGTCCGTTGTGCTCGCGGATAAGGCGGTAGGCTTCCACCGCCCCGGCGACCTTCACGAGTGCAGACCCGGTTTGGTCGTTGGGTTCGATGATGTGGGTGAGGCCTGCGCGTGCCAGGACCTCGGGGTCTGCGTTGCTCATGTGTCTGTCGCTTCCGGCTGGTTTGGTTCCGTGGTACCGGCGCTTGGGTCGGTTCCCCGGTGCCGCGCCTGCGTAAGTTGTGCCGGTACCGGTGGGAGTGCTCCTGATGCTCCCCTCATCGTGCCTTTCGCCCACGACGCCGGAAGGAGCGGATCCACGCGCTGGGGACACCCGCGGCAAACGTGGGCCCTGCGGGTTCTGTTGTGTGGGCAAGTGGTGCCGATGCCGGTGGAAACGGTCGGCGCGTGGACCTTGCGGGAACTCCTCGGGTGCAACACCGCATGTCGGGCGCTTATGTATGTTGCTTGTGGGGCTCCAAATAGGCAACGATGGATTCAGCCCGCCTGCCGACGGCAACGAGCATCCGGAGCGTTTCGCCGGTGGGAACAACTGACACGAAACTAGGCATCACACATGAATAAAATGAAGCTTCCTTTTATCGCAGCCCTCTCCGTGGTGGCCGGTTCGTTGATCCTGAGCGGATGCTCCAACCCCACAGCGGCTCCGGCGCCTGGTGCATCGTCCGCGGCCGGCGGAACCGTGACCGTATCTTCGGCGGATTTCACCGAATCCGAGATCATCGGCAACCTCTACGCCGAGGCGTTGAAGGACAAGGGGTACACGGTTGAGACGAAGTTCCGCATTGGCAGTCGCGAGGCCTACATTCCGGCGCTGGCGGACGGGTCCATCGACCTGATCCCCGACTACACCGGCAACCTGCTGCTGGCCCTGGACGCGAAAGCCGATGTCAGCTCGCCCGAATCAATCGTCTCGGCGCTGCCGGCGGCGCTGGAGTCCAAGAAGTTGACCATGCTCACCCCGGCCGCGGCCGAGGACAAGGATGCGGTGGTGGTCACCCGGGCCACCGCGGACAAGTGGTCGCTGAAGTCCATCGAGGATCTGGCGGCACACAACGACGAGGTGGTCATGGCCGGTCCCCCCGAATTCAACAAGCGCCCGGTGGGCCTGCCGGGGTTGGAGAAGAACTACGGATTCGTGCCCTCCAAATTCGAGCCAATTTCCGATGGCGGCGGCCCTGCAACCGTGAAGGCGCTGCTGGACGGCAAGGTCACCGCCGCGAACATCTTCACCACGAGCACGGCCATCCCCGCCAACGACCTGGTGGTGCTGGAGGATCCCAAGAACAATTTCCCGGCGCAACAGGTGGTTCCGGTGGCCGCCGCCGACAAGCTCGACGCGAATGCAGTACAGGCTCTTGATGCCATTTCCGCGAAGTTGAGCACCGAGGAGCTGATCAAGCTCAACGAGCAGGTCTCCGGCAGCGCCAAGGTCGAACCGAAACAGGCGGCGATCACCTGGCTCACGGAGCAGGGCCTGCTGGGCAACTAGCGCAGGATTCCGCCCCCGGATCGACAAGATTAGAAAACTTGTTCGATTCGGGGGCGCGTGCTCTCACCCGCCGGTGGGAGCCACCCATTTTCCGCTCGCTTTTCCCCCCGAACCGCCACCGATAGGACCCAAGAACCCGCGATGATCACCTTCGAATCAGTGTCCAAGTCATATCCAGGCGGCACCCGGGCGGTCACCGACCTTGACCTGGAGATCCCCACCGGCTCATTCACCGTCCTGGTCGGGCCCAGCGGTTGCGGCAAGACCACCTCGATGCGCATGATCAACCGCATGGTTGCCCCCAGCAGCGGTTGCGTCCGCATCGACGGGCAGGACGTCGCCGACATCCGTGCGGTCACCCTGCGCCTGGGCATCGGCTACGTGCTGCAAAACGCCGGCCTGTTCCCGCACCGCACGGTGCTGGACAACGTCGCCACCGTCCAGCGCCTGCTGGGCCTTTCCAAGGCGCAGGCGCGCACCAAGGCGTACGAGGCGATGGAACGGGTGGGACTCGATGCCTCCATGGCCACGCGGTATCCGGCACAGCTTTCCGGCGGGCAGCAGCAACGCGTCGGTGTCGCCCGCGCCCTGGCCGCCGATCCGCCAATCCTGCTCATGGACGAGCCCTTTTCCGCGGTTGACCCGATCGTGCGCCTCGAGCTGCAGCAGGAAGTCCAGCACCTGCAATCCGTGATCAAGAAGACCATCGTGATGGTCACCCACGACATCGACGAGGCGCTCACCCTGGGCGACAGGATCGCCGTGCTGGCCCCCGGCGGCGTGCTGCACCAATATGCATCGCCGCTGGAGATCCTCACCCGCCCGGCCACCGAGTTCGTCACCTCCATGGTGTCCAAGGACCGTGGCTTCCGCCAGCTCTCCTTCGCCACCCTTGAGGACGTCCGGGCCACCGCCCTTCCCGCCCCCGGCGCCGACGGGCTGATCGAGCTGGGGGCGCTGGCACCTGGCTGGAAGCTTCGGCTTGACCCCGCGGACCTCAGGGCGGTGTGGCTGGACCCCTCCGGCGTGGAGTTTGCGGCCGGGCCCGCGGTCCGGCGCGGGGACACGGTGCGCTCGGCTCTCGATGCCGTGTTGGCCTCCCCGGTCTCGGCGGCGCTATTGCTGAACGGTGACTCCGTGCCAAGCGCCTGCGTCACCATCGACGACCTGGCGCCCTACCTGCGCCACGGCGTCCGGGACCCGGCATGAGGTGGCTGCTGGACAATCCCGGGCAGGCCTGGGCCCTGACACTCGAACACCTGTTCCTCAGCATCGTCCCCACCGTGGTGGGCGTGGTGCTGGCGCTGGTGCTCGGCCTGGTTTTCGGCAACCGGCCGCGCGCGCGGGCCGTGATCACCGGGGTGGCCAGCGCGATCTTCACCATCCCCTCGCTGGCACTGTTCGTGGTGATTCCCTCGATCATCGGCACGCAGATCCTTGACCCGCTGAACGTGGTCATCGCGCTGAGCCTGTATGCGACCTCGCTGCTGGTGCGCACGGTGTTTGACGCGCTGGATGCCGTGGCGCCCGAGGTGCTGAACGCCGCCGAGGCGCTGGGCTACTCCCGCGCCCGGCGCAGGGTGTTCGTTGACCTGCCGCTGGCCGTGGCGCCGCTTGCGGCCGGAACCCGGGTCGCGGCGGTCACCAACGTGTCGCTGGTGTCGGTGGGCGCCGTGATCGGGGTAGGTGGCCTGGGCCAACTCTTCGTGGCCGGCTACCAGCGCAACTACCCCGACCAGATCCTAGCGGGCATCATCGTCATCCTGGTCCTCGCCCTGGTCCTTGACCGGCTCATTGCCGGCGCCGCCCGCGTACTGACACCCTGGCTGCACCACGGGGCAGCCCCGACCCAAGCGCCCGGCAGGCGGCGCCCCGCGATCGGGCGCGCCAAGGTCGCCACCATTCCAGTGCAGGACACCGCGAACCGGGAGGAGCCCAAGTGATCAACGAGATGCTCGCCTACTTTGCCGACGCGGCCAATTGGAGCGGATCCGCGGGGATCCCGGCCCGGCTGGGCGAACACCTCTGGTATTCGCTGCTTGCGGTGCTGGCAGCGGCTGTGATCGCCTTCCCGGTGGGCGTGTTCATCGGCCACACCGGCACCGGCAGGGTGTTCCTGGTGTCGGCCTCCAACGTCCTGCGGGCACTGCCCTCACTGGGCATCATGACGTTGCTGGTGCTCCTGATGGGAATCGGCCTGTTGCCGCCGCTGGCGGCCTTGGTGCTGATCGCGATCCCGCCGATCCTGGCCGGGGTGTATGCGGGCGTTGCCAATGTCGAGCCCTCGGTGGTGGATGCAGCCCGGGCGATCGGCATGAAGGACTCGCGCATCATCCTGCAGGTCGAGCTTCCGCTGGCGCTGCCGTTGATTCTGGGCGGGCTGCGCGGGGCGATCCTGCAGGTCGTGGCCACCGCGACGATTGCCGCCTACGTGAACCTGGGCGGGCTGGGCCGCTACATCTTCGACGGGCTTGCCCTCTACGACTATGGCGAGGTGCTGGTTGGCGCCGCCCTGGTCACTGCCCTTGCACTGGTGCTCGACGGCCTGCTGGCCCTGCTGGTCAAGGCGCTCTCCCCGGCCAGGCGTGCCATCGCGAGGTAGGCACCCACCCGTCGGCGAGCGCAATCAGCCCACGTCCCCCTTGCCGTGCTGGCGCAGCTGGATGGCGCCTCCCGTGTTCACAACAACGATGAATACCCGGCCCAATGGCCGCCGCTTATCAGCAGGGAGACGTGGGAGGCACTGTATGTGGCTATCAAGCGTGGGCACTCCCTCCATGGCAAGCGCACCTATGCACGCAAGCACCAGCTGACCGGATTCGTATACTGCAGACTTTGCGGAACGAGGACGGGATTGAAGGGCACGGTATAGGCGCCGCTCAAGGATGCGTTGATCTCAGACTCCGCCATGCGTCGCTGCAGCTCGATGTCGCTATCTGGAAGGTTGTAGTCCTTTTCAAAGCCAGCTGCTTTTCGGATCTCGGTAATGGATGCATAGTGTTCGAAGTCGTCACCGCGGAATGGCGTGGAGCGTTCCGTCTCTTCCTTCGTCACTGGATTGAAGTAAGCATACGAATACCAGAAGTCACTAGAGCCGGTTGAATCCCGGTAATAGGTGGACAGCAGGTCTGGGTCGATGGTTCGAGTAGTCAGGACCGTGAACTGATCGTCGGACGGAACATTGCCCGTCGTGTTTGGCGCTCGGTAGATATGAATCGAGCCGCCAAATACTGCTGTGAAAGGCTCATAGCGCGCGTGGCAGCTTGAGTGGAGAAACCAGGTTGATGGTCGTCTCATCGACGACGGACGCAATGACTGCGCTCTCACAGCCTTTGCGTGATAGTTGGCCAACGTAGATCGTCTGGCCGTCCGAGTAACCTTCGGTGCTGCGTACCTTTAGCATCAGAGACTCAGCGATATAGTCAAAGCTGAGCTCACTGCGCTCTTCTAGGTTTGCTTCGCTAAACGAATCGATCATAAGTGTTACTGCCATATATCTTGAGTATGTAACAAACTTCAAGTTATATCAACCAATTAATGGACGAGGGAATATATGTCGGACAGACAAGACGCCAAGCTATGGATCAAGGCGACACTTCAAACGTTCAATAAATTCCTCACTCCGGCAGTATTGATACTTATGGCAGTCTTTATCTTCGGCCCGATAGTAATTGAGAGTTTATCTACAAGTATCCTGGATCCTGATGCCCTGAGCGCGTTAGCCAGCACTTTTGGAGCACTAATTGCGACGATCATCGGACTGTTCTCATATTCGAGTTTCAGAGCGAAAAGAGACGATAGTCAAAATCATACGATTCTCATAAATCTCCAATCGGAAGAAAGCACGCTTTCTGAGTCGCTGGACAAAAATACTGATTTTGGATCACTCTGGGCGGTCACTCAGAAGCGAATAGACTACTATCACTCAATCGCGACAAAGCAGGCACGTCGAAGTTTTATTAGTACACAGATCGCGACTGTTGCTGGCTTCATCCTGGTTGTGGTCATGGGATTCGTAGCAGCCAGTGCCGACACTACCGCCGCAGCTATTGCCACTGGATCAGTTGGCGTAGTCGGTGGAGGACTCAGTGCGTACATTGGGGCCACATTCATGAAGTCCCAGTCTGAGGCCACCAAGCAACTTGGAAGTTTCTTCATGCAGCCCGTGGCGTTTTCCCAGTTACTGGGCGCTGAACGACTGTTAGAGCACCTTGAACCCGAACAAAAATCGGAAGCAATCAAGGCCATCATCACGTCATCGATGCAGTCACCAACGCCTCCAGAATCCAAGTAGGCGGAACTGCCCATGTTTTCGATGCTCCCGCTGCCCTCGCCGACGCATCCAGAGGTAGTCGTCAACCTGCCCGAACCAGGTGGCACTTCATGGGTCGATGTCTTACTACCAGGTCTGTTTGTGCTTCTCGGTGCTGGCATTGCCTATTTCTCAACTTGGCACGCTGATTCCAGGAAAGCGTCGCGCGATAGAGACGAACGCATCATGATCGACACGCGGTCCGTGGGCTTGGAGTATCTCGATGCCGCAAATGCACTAGCTGATCGGATTAGAACTCAGCTTGATCCCAGTAGAGCACTGTCTGTGACGGATTACCCACCAGCCATACAATCGGCGCTAATCACGGCAAACGCAAAGTGGGGGAAGTTCGAGCTCTTTGCCCACGACGATGCATTAGCCACGGGTAAGCAACTCAGTGTTGCATCCTCAGTTCTTGCGATGATGGCTTTTCGCAAAGAATATCCAGCCGAGAGTCTCCGAGAATTTGAACGGGCCAAATACACATTCATGAATACAATCCGAGTAGCTAGCGGCGTCGGTGAGATCAATCTTGATCAACCCGATCCCGAAACCTTGGCGAAGCTGAAGGCTGATGGAGAAAAAATAATTGACGGCGTCGTAAATGACATCACTAAGAACTACGGTCCGGGCTCCAACAAATAGTAAGAGCGCCCGTCGTAGGCGCTCTCATTAGCTGTGTTGCGTTGCAGCTTCTACTTTGATGTAGTAGCTGTCTTGGTTGTTTGTGGCGCTTTAGCGGCGTCCTGCGCGTCTTTGACGATCTTCGCTGCTTCCGCTTTAGCGTCGTCAACTAGCTTGTCGGCTTCCGCGATTGCTTCTTCAGTAACCGTCTTGACTTTCCCCTCCGCTTTAGCTGCGGCAGTCTCTGTGACTTCCTTAGCTTTCACGGCAGCTTCTTCGGCTACCTTGTCGGCTGCTGACTTCGCGTCATCAGCCATTTGCGCTGCTTCGACTTTAGCCGCGTCGATGATCGTCTGAGCTTTCGCTTCAGCTGCGGCAGTTCCGGCGTTCGCTTCTTTATCAGCTGCTGCCTTTACTGCTGGATCCTGGACAACACCGACGCGAATCAATCGAGCAATCGTTTCCTTAGGAGCTTCCAGGCATTCGCCCTTCTTGTAGAGCACGCCGTTG
>NZ_JCAXDW010000008.1:0-182370 GCF_059759235.1 Paeniglutamicibacter sp. GQ140 | reverse complement strand
ACTTGGAGGTCTTCTTTTTGTCACTTAGCCACGCCGCATGTCACTAACGTCCGTGGTTAATACACCTAGGCTTTGGCCAAGCGGAGGTCCCGTCGTTCGCGGGCGCACCACCGTACTACGGGCCGTAGAATAGATACATGACCTCTCGTAAGACCTGGATCGAGTACTTCGCGATCGACGTGGTCCTCGTCCTGATCTTCGCGTTGACCGGACGGGGCTCCCACCAAGAATCCCTGACCATCCTCGGGGTGCTCCAAACGGCGGCGCCCTTCCTGCTGGCGCTGGCGGCATTGACGCTGCTCTCGCGCCCCTGGACCACGCACTCGCGAATCTGGCCCACCGGGGTCCTCGTTTGGCTCGGAACCGTTGCCCTGGGCCTGGCCCTGCGCGTGCTGTTCGGCGCCACCGCGGCGGTGCCGTTCATCATTGTCGCGACGATCGTGCTGGGCGTGCTCCTGGTGGGCCGCCGAGTGGTCACCACCCTTATTGCGCGCCGCCGCGTGCGCACGCCCGGATCCTGAACTAGGCTCGCTTCAAGTCCGGAAAACCACCGCCCATAACCATCTGGAGGTATCAACGTGGTCACTGCATTCGTCATGATCCAAACCGCTTCTGACAGCATTCCCGAGTGCGCCGAAAAGATCTCTGACATCGACGGCATCTCCGAGGTCTATTCGGTCGCCGGCGACTGGGACCTGATCGCCATCGCCCGGGTCCGCCACCACGAGGACCTGGCCGAGGTCATCGCCAACAAGCTCTCAAAGGTCCCCGGGATCACCGGGACGCAAACCCATATCGCCTTCCGGGCCTACTCCAGCCACGACCTGGATGCTGCCTTCTCGCTCGGTCTCGAGTAGCCGAACGGCTTTCGCACGGCGCACGACCCGTGGCGGGTGTGCCGCGACCCCGACCGGGGACCGCGGCACACCCGCCACCGCCGGTTAACCCCGAAACGCGGTCCCGCCGCCGGCCCCAGCCCCAAAAACCACACGGCGCTCGCCAGCGTCCGCAAAATGCAATCCCGGCCGGAGGCCGGCAAACCGGGTCCCGGGCCCCTGAAACGGCACTGGCGCGTCTCCCATCCGCAAGGGACGGGAGACGCGCCAGCCGGGGTGCGAAGCCGCACGCCCCGAAAAGCTAGGCCGTCGCCTGGATCCACTTCTCCAGGACCAGGCGCGCGGCACCGGAATCAATCGACTCCGCCGCCCGCCCGACGGCCACTGCCAGTCGCTCCTGCACCGACCCCGAGCCGTCCAGGTCGAACGCGACCAGCCCGGCCGCGGCGTTGAGCAGGACCGCGTCGCGGACCGGGCCCTGGGCGCCGTCGAGCACATCGCGCACCACCTGGGCGTTGTACTGCGCGTCTCCCCCGCGCAGGTCATCGAGCGTCACCCGGGCCATGCCCAGGTCCCTGGCATCGAATCGCGACTCGGTGACCTTTCCGTCGCGCACCTCCCACACCCGGTTGTCGGCCGTGGTGGTCA
Source organism: Paeniglutamicibacter sp. GQ140 (assembly GCF_059759235.1). Lineage (NCBI taxonomy): Bacteria > Bacillati > Actinomycetota > Actinomycetes > Micrococcales > Micrococcaceae > Paeniglutamicibacter > Paeniglutamicibacter sp. GQ140. The sequence continues at coordinate 180,886 of NZ_JCAXDW010000008.1, read as the reverse complement.
GCTCGTCCAGCCCGTCTTCGCCGCGGAAGACCAGCGCGCGGACGCCCCGTGCTGCCAGCACGCCGGCCATCAGCGGCGCCATGCGCAGGTCGGCACAGCCGATGGCAGATGCTGTCGGTTCGGAGGGATTGGTCAACGGCCCCATGAAGTTGAACGCGGTCGGCACGCCCAGCTCGCGCCGGGGCACTGCGGCGTTGCGCATGGAGGGATGGAAGATGTTGGCGAAGCAGAAGGTGATGTTCGCCGCGTCCAAGACGTCATGCAGCTTCTCGACGGGTACGTCGAGGCGGACGCCCAGGGCCTCGAGCACATCCGCGGAACCCGACGAGGAGGACGAGGCCCGGTTCCCGTGCTTCACGATCCGCGCCCCGGCCCCGGCGCACACCAGCGTCGACATCGTGGAGATGTTCACGGTGTTCTGTCTGTCACCCCCGGTGCCCACGATGTCCAGGTGCTCGCCCTCGACAACAAGCGGCCGGGCATTGGCAACCATCGCCTCGACCAGGCCGGTGAGTTCGGCAACGGTTTCGCCCTTGGAACGGAGCGCGACAAGGAACCCGGCCACCTGCGCATCGCTGGCATTGCCCGTCATCACCTCGCCCATGGCCCAATACGCTTGGTCCCGCTCGAGATCGCCGCCGGCGATCAGCGCAGAGAGAATTGACGGCCATGTGGGGAACTTTGGGTTCGTTCGAATCGTTGACACGCCACTAGGTTATCTACGAATCGTAGAAAGTCTGAAATGTTAATCCCGCGTGTTTCCGCGGCTGTAGGCGTGAAGCGGTGAAATTTCCCGCCACGCGGGGCCAGATGCATTGGTGTCGGAGGTACTTTTATAGACATAATGGCTCTGTGACAACTGCGACTCATGCCCTAATTGCCCCGGCGCATCCTGCGCCGAACCGTCCCAACATGGTGTCGGTAGGAACTGTCGTCTGGCTTGCCAGCGAGCTGATGTTCTTTGCCGCGCTTTTCGCCATGTACTTCACACTCCGCGCTGCATCGCCGGAAATGTGGGCGACCGAAACCGAGAAACTCAACGTTCCGTTCGCACTTATCAACACGATCATCCTGGTCTCGAGCTCGTTCTCCTGCCAGTTGGGTGTCTTCCGTGCCGAGGATCTTAAGCCTCGCCGCACCGGCGGACTGTTCAACTTGAAGGAATGGGGAATGGTCGAATGGTTCGTCCTGACCTTCATCCTCGGTGCCATTTTTGTTTCCGTTCAGGCCTACGAATACACCGAGCTCATCGCTCACGGTATTGCGCTGAACTCCAATGCCTACGGTTCCGTCTTCTACATGACCACCGGATTCCACGGCTTGCACGTGGCTGGCGGACTCATTGCCTTCCTGCTGATCATCGGCCGTGCGCTTATTGCACGTAAGTTCGGTCACTACGAGGCAACCGGTGCGATTGTTGTGTCTTACTACTGGCACTTCGTCGACGTCGTGTGGATCGCCCTGTTCGCGATCATCTACTTCCTGAAGTAGCGCAACCAACTACGTTGCCTGCTTTCGGCAACTTCCCCGTTCTAAGAAATAAGTGAGGAACCAGCAAGTGAAGGCTCTTTCGCAAAGGCGCCGCCATCCACTCGCCGCCGTCGCACTGCTGTTGATGGGCCTGCTCATCACTGGAGGCCTGTACATGGCCGCCGGCAGCGTCAACGAGGCCAAGGCGGCCACAGGATATAGCGCAAGTGACATCGAGGAGGGCAACAAGCTCTTCGTCGCGAACTGCGCTACCTGCCACGGTTTGAATGCAGAAGGATCGGCTGACGGTCCTTCGCTGATTGGCGTAGGCGCCGCTGCAGTCGACTTCCAGGTCGGAACCGGACGTATGCCGATGCAGATGCAGGGGCCCCAGGCTCAGGCCAAGCCGGTACAGTTCGATGAAACCCAGATCTCCCAGCTGTCGGCATTCGTAGCCAGCCTGGGTGCCGGACCGGCAATCCCGTCCGAAGACATGCTTGATACATCCCATGGCAACTCTGCCGCAGGCGGTACGGTATTCCGCGTGAATTGCGCAATGTGTCACAACGCCGCCGCTGCCGGCGGCGCACTAACGCGCGGCAAGTTTGCCCCGGCCCTCGCCGGTGTATCCGAGAAGCACATCTACGAAGCCATGATTACCGGCCCGCAGAACATGCCCGTCTTCAACGACTCGAACATCACCCCCGAAGAGAAGCGTGACGTGATCACCTTCCTGAAGGAAATTGAAGCACAGGGTTCACCGGGCGGGGCCAAGCTTGGCTCGCTGGGTCCGGTCGCTGAAGGTCTCTTCATCTGGACCGGTGGTTTGGGCATCATCATCGCCTTCACCATCTGGCTCACCTCGCGTCCTTCCTAGGTCGCTGGCGGCCCGTGCCGCCAACATCACTACGTACTAATGAATCTTGAGAAAAGGATGAGAGACAACATGGGCGACCATAGTCACGGCAGTCCGGACGACTCGGGCACCGTTGCTAAGGCTGGCACGGGAACCCTGGAGAAATTCCAGGATCCCGGCCTTCCGCCGCATCGGAAGCGCTTGGCAGATACCGACCCGCATGCAGAGAAGCGAGCAGAGCGTCAGGTAGCGCTGCTGTTTATCATCTCCATCATCGGAACGCTGTCGTTCTTTATTGCTTACTTCGTTCTCGGACGTCCGGAAAACATCTCGGAAATCCGTGTCCAGAACGCGATGCTCGGCCTTGGCACCACATTTGCCATGCTCGGCATCGGTATCGGCATTGTCCACTGGGCAAAGACCCTGATGCCGGACCACGAAATCTCGGAAATGCGCCATGAGATCACCACCGAGGCTGATCGCAAGGACGCCGAGGAAATCATCAACCAGGTGATCGAAGAGACCGGCATCAAGCGCCGTCCGTTGATTCGCAACACCCTCATCGGCGCCATTGCCTTGGCTCCGATCCCGGCCATCTTCATGTTCCGCGACCTTGACCGCTCCGGCAAGAATGCCGGCGAAATGATCGAGCAGTTCCGCCACACCATGTGGGACAAGGATGTTCGCCTTACCCGCGACCCGTCCGGCACCCCCATCAAGGCAGCGGATGTTCAGATCGGTTCGGCGTTCCACGTCATTCCCGAGGGACTTGACGAGGCCGAGGACATGCTCAACGAGAAGGCCAAGGCCGTTGTTTTGCTGATGCGCCTGGATCCGTCGAAGATGCAGGTCTCCGCGGGTCGCGAGGACTGGCACGTGGACGGCATTGTTGCCTACTCGAAGATCTGCACGCACGTCGGTTGCCCGGTGGCCTTGTACGAGCAGCAGACGCACCACCTGCTGTGCCCGTGCCACCAGTCGACGTTCGACCTCACGCAGGAATGCAAGGTCATCTTCGGACCGGCCGGTCGCCCGCTGCCGCAGCTGCCAATCACGGTTGACTCCAACGGCTTCCTCGTCGCCCAGAGCGACTTCCAGGAGCCTGTTGGACCGAGCTACTGGGAGCGTGGCTAATCCATGAGCACCACAACTGAGTACACCCCGAAGACCTCCACCGGTCGGATTGCCAACTTCGTCGACCAGCGTGTCGGCGGCTCGATCATCGTCAAGGAATTCGGTCGCAAGATCTTCCCGGACCACTGGTCCTTCATGTTCGGCGAAGTGGCGTTGTACACCTTCGTCCTGCTGCTGATCTCCGGAACGTTCCTGACGTTCTTCTTCGATCCGTCGATGGCACACGTCATCTACAACGGCTCGTACAACCCGCTCAAGGGCATCGGCATGTCCGCCGCCTACTCCTCGTCGCTGGATATCTCCTTCGACGTGCGTGGCGGCTTGTTCATGCGCCAGGTCCACCACTGGTCGGCGATCCTGTTCGTCGCCGCGGTGTCGGTCCACATGCTCCGCGTGTTCTTCACCGGCGCATTCCGCAAGCCGCGCGAACTGAACTGGGTAGTCGGCGGCGTGCTGCTGATCCTGGCGATGGCTGCCGGCTTCACCGGTTACTCGCTCCCCGATGACCTGCTCTCCGGCAACGGCCTGCGCATCATCGACGGGGTCATGAAGTCGATCCCGCTCGTCGGCACCTACCTTTCGCTGTTCCTCTTCGGCGGCGAATTCCCGGGCACCGTCATCATTCCGCGCCTGTACTCGCTGCACATCATGATCGTTCCGGCGATCATCCTGCTCATGGTTGCCTTGCACCTGTTCATGGTTGTTGTGCACAAGCACACCCAGTACCCCGGCCCGGGCCGCACCAACGACAACGTCGTGGGCTTCCCGGTCGGTCCGGTCTACGCGGCCAAGGCCGGCGGATTCTTCTTCATCGTCTTCGGCATCGTGGCGGCAATCTCCGGATTGCTGACCATCAACCCGATCTGGAACTACGGCCCGTACGACCCGTCGCCGGTATCCGCAGGCACCCAGCCTGACTGGTACATCGGCTTCGTCGACGGCGCCCTGCGCCTGATGCCGGGCATGTTGGGCAACTTCTCCTTCGAGTGGCTCGTCCCGTTGCCGTGGGGCACCAACACCCTGACGCTCAACGTGCTGTTGCCGGCGCTGGTACCGGCCGGCATCATGTTCACGATCATGTTCACCTGGCCGTGGATCGAAAGCTGGATCACCAAGGACAAGCGCGAACACCACCTGCTGGATCGGCCGCGCAACGCCCCGTTCCGTACGGGCATGGGTGTTGCCGGTGTCGTCTCTTACTGCGTGATGTGGGCAGCTGCCTCCTCGGACCTGATCGCGACGCACTTCCACGTGTCGCTGAACGACGTCACCTACTGGTTGCGCGTGCTGTTCGTCCTCGGCCCGATCCTCGGGTTCATTGTGGCCCGCCGCATCGCACTTTCGCTGCAGCGCAAGGACCGCGAGATCGTCCTGCACGGCCGCGAAACCGGCATCATCGAGATGACGCCGGAAGGCACCTTCTCGGAACGCCACGAGGCCCTGGATGCCTACAAGCTGCACACGCTGGTCAACTACGAGGACCGCAAGGTCATCCCGGCCCAGCCGAATGCAGCCGGCCACGTCAGCCGCAGCGAAAAGCGCCGCGGCGCCCTGTCCAAGTTCTTCTTCGAGGATCGCGTCGCCCCGGTGACTCCTTCCGAGTTGGCAGCACTGCATGCCGAGCATGGACACGGACCGGCAGAAATCGAAGGCTCCTCCACGGAGTCCATCGAAAAGTAGTACCTGCCAGGAAATCATCCTGACTGCGGGGGCCCACCAATTGGTGGGCCCCCGCAGTTTTTTAACCCATCTGTGCCCGTGCCGCCCCAGCCGACAACAACGAGCATGGCCCAACGCAACCCCGCTCCCCCGGCCACCCCCAACCGCCTTAGTCCTCGTGGCGTCCGGTGCCGTCTGGAGTCGCCCGCACGCATCAGGCGTTTTCCCGGGCACTCCGGCTGCATTTCGGCGATGCGCCCATTCCGCCCCGTCAAGCTGCTCGTTCGAACCAGTCGATCGCGAGGTCGGCGATTGCGGCGGGGGCGTCGTCGGCGATGAAATGCGCTGCGTCGTCGACGTAGGTGAACTCGACGCGATCGGCGTACCGCTCCGGATTGCGGCAGACGCGCGCCACGATCTCCTCGGTCCAGGGGCGCCCGGGGCGACCAAGTACGACGAGCGTCGGCACCGTGAGCCGCCGGCGTCGGTACACGCCGAGCGCCAGGCGCATGGCCTCGGGCAGCGCCATGCCGCGGAAGAGCGGACGCACCGCGGCGTCAATGTCGGGTCGACTCATTGGGGCGAGGTGGGCTTCGATGTCTGCCTCCGACATCGGGCGGGCGACGAACTCCTCGGAGAAGACTCCGCGCAGTGAGGCGCCCGGGCGGTGCCAGATGTACGGGGGCAGGTGCCGGACAGCCGGAAGGGCCTTTGGGCTGAACCTCATGAAGGCTGGCGGCACGGAGAGTTGCACTGCCGTTCGAACTCGCTCGGGGTGGTCGTAGGTCAGTTGCATCGCGGTAATGACGCCCATGTCGTGGGAGACGAGGTGGGCGCGGTCGACATGGAGGACGTCGAAGAGGCCGAGCAGGTCGCGCAGACGTGTCTCGCGTTCGACACGCGGGTCATCGGCCACGGTCCAGCCGGCCCCGCGCAGGTCGGGGCAGTAGACGCGGTAGCCGCTCGCGGCGATGGCCGGGGCTATGGCGTGCCACTGCCACCAGTGCTGGGGAAATCCGTGCAACAGCACGACCGGCTCGCCCTCGCCGATGGCGGCGAGGTGAGTGTGCAGGCCGGGTGTCTCGACGACGAAATGGTCGAAGCCTGAGGCATCTGGCAGCGGCGGCGACCAGGCCGAGGCAGGCGTGGACATGGCGACTCCTTCCGACGAAGCAGATACTATTTTCATAGTAAACCTTTGGGGAAGGAGCGTCGATGGCGGGAATGACCCGGGAGCGCGGCCTCGAGGCGGCCGTGGAATTGCTGGGCGCGGAGGGCGTGCGCGCGTTGACCCATGCGCGGGTCGACGAACGAGCCGGCCTGCCTCCCGGGTCGACCTCGAACTGGTTCCGCACCCGTCGGGCGCTACTCGGCGGAATTGTTGACTGGATCGCCGAGCGCGAGCGCGCCGACCTGAAGCCGGCCGCGATGCCGACGATCTCGGGAGTCGACGAGCTGATCGAGGGTCTGTGCGCCATGGCCGAGCTGCAGGCCGGGCCATTCGCCGCGCGCACCCGCGCACGCTACGCCCTCTTCCTCGAACTCGCGGACGACCCTGAGCTTGGCGAGCCGCTGCGGCGGCAGCGACACGAGTTCGAGCGGTGGACCGAGAAGATCATGATCGCCGTCGGCATCGCCGACCCAGTGCCGGCGACGAGGGCCCTCATGGCACTCGGCGACGGACTGCTCCTGCACCGCATCACCGTCGACCCCGGGCTCGACATGCGCCCCGCCATCGAACGCACCGTGCGCGCCCTCGCGGAATCCTGACCCGATGACCCCTCGCAGACTGCCAAGCACCGCGGCGCCTCGCTCCGATTTCAAATCCAAGGTGCGGTCCGCTGTTGCGCCCCCAATGCCCGCCGAGCCATTGCTGACTGATGAGAGGGAGTCAGTCGGGCACCATCTTTTGGGCAACTTGATCGCGTCCCATTGAGCGTTCCTCTTGCGGACGGGCCAGGCGGTGACCGTCCTGCGTCCGACCACCCAGAATCTGGCTACCGGTCGTCGACCGCCAACCGGCACACTGCCAAACCCTGATCCGGACAGCCCCTTGCCGGACGCAACCGTTTCGACGGCAGTGAAGTGACCTTCCCTGCCCTGAGTCCGCCGGTCATGACCACCGGGCTGTCGCCAACGGCTGTACAGCCGGTCCGCAAGTTCGTGGAGTCCCCGTGGCCGCGCCGACCATCCCCTGGGGGCCGCGGAGCGGCGCCATCTGCACCTAGGAGGGGCCTGACGCCGCGCTGGAGGGTCCGGGGCTACCGCAGGGTGGTGTAGCGCGGGCTCCGGGTTCCCTGGCGCTGCAGCGGGACGAACAGCTTGTAGCGGTCCGAGCGGTACAGGGAGATCGAGTAGTCGACGAGCACCTCGCCGACGAAGGCGTAGCGGGTGATGCGCAGCAGCGGGAAACCCACCTCGACCTGCAGCAGTCCGGCATGCTCGCTCGTCGCGGCCGTGCTTTCGATCTGGTCCTCGCCCCACTCCAGGATCAGGCCGTAGCGTTCATGCAGCGACTGGTAGAGCGAAATGGGCGGAGGGTCGTTCAGGAAGCCGGGCACCAGCGCGCTGGGCATGAAGTTCTCATCCAGGCTCATGGGCTTGCCGTCGGCCAGCAGGAGGCGGCTGAAGCGGATCACCGGTTCGCCCTCGTCGATCTCCATGTGCCGCGACAGGGTGCTGGAGGCGGGCGCTTCCTCGAAGCGCAGCACGTGTGCATCGGGGACCATGCCGCGCCGGACCATTTCCTCGCTGTAGGAGTTCAACCGGATCTGCAGGTCGAGCTTCGGGTGTGCCACGAAGGTCCCCACTCCGACCACCCGCTTGAGCACCTGGTCCTCGACCAGCGAGTCGATGGCCTGTCGCAGGGTCTTGCGGGCCACGTTGAATCCCTCGGACAGCTCGCGTTCGGGCGGCAGCCGGTAGCCGGGCTTGCAGACGGTCGCCGCGTGGGTGCGCAGGATCTCACGGATTTGCCGGTACTTGCTGACCGGCGAGTCCTCGTCGATGTGGCCATGCACCTTGGGCTGTGGCGCGTAGGGTTTCACGTTTGCTCCAGTGTCGGCGGGCCGGCACCCGGCCCCTCATCTTCCCATTGTCCCGCATGCAGCCGATGGACGCTTAAACAGCGGAAGCGGTGCTTCCCTCCCCGCGAGGGGAAAGAAGCACCGCTTCCGCCGAGGTACTGCGCTTGCTACCGGCCCGGGTTAGTGGGCGTGGTTGCCGCGGCTGAACTCGTAGACCCAGCCAACGAGGCCGATGATCGTGAGGCCAACGCCGATGTACAGGACCCAGAAGCCCAGTGCAAGGCCGGCGAAGCCGATCGCCGCACCCGTGCCGAGGGCCAGCGGCCACCAGCTCCACGGGGCGAAGAGGCCGACGGTGCCGGCGTTCTCGTGGATGTCGCCGTCAAGACGGTCCTCGGGGCGGGCACCGACGCGACGCGAGGTGTGCAGCAGGTACCAGCCGATCATGATGCACATGCCGGAGAGCATGAACAGGGCCAGGAAGCCGACCGGTTCCTCCCACTCGGTCATGATGCCGTAGACGATCCCCACCGGGGTGAAGAAGAAGAGTCCGCCCAGGAAGAGCCAAGATTCAATTTTCATCTCTACATGTCCTTCTGGTCTGCCGGGCCGAAGATCTTGGCCACCGCGGTTTCCGGGGTCGAGCGTGCGCTCAGTTCCGGGTGGTGGAGGTCAAGAGCCGGGCGCTCGGAGCGGATGCGCGGGATCGAGTGGAAGTTGTGGCGCGGCGGCGGGCAAGAGGTTGCCCATTCCAGCGATGCACCAAAGCCCCACGGATCATCCACGGTGACCTTCTTGCCGTTGCGGTGCGTGGTCCAGACGTTCCAGAAGAACGGGATCATCGACATGCCCAGGATGAAGGCGAACACGGTGGAGAACTGGTTCATGGTGGTGAACCCGTCTTCCGGCATGTAGTCGGCGTAGCGACGCGGCATGCCCATGACGCCCAGCCAGTGCTGGATCAGGAACGTGCCGTGGAAGCCGATGAACAGAAGCCAGAAGTGGATCTTGCCCAGGCGCTCGTTGAGCATCTTGCCCGTCCACTTCGGCCACCAGAAGTAGAAGCCCGCGAACATCGCGAAGACAACGGTTCCGAAGACAACGTAGTGGAAGTGCGCCACCACGAAGTAGGTGTCCGAGACGTGGAAGTCCAGCGGCGGTGCCGCCAGGATGATGCCGGTCAGGCCGCCGAAGAGGAAGGTCACCATGAAGCCGATGCTCCAGAGCATCGGGGTCTCGAAGGTGATCGATCCGCGCCAGAGGGTGCCGATCCAGTTGAAGAACTTCACGCCCGTCGGTACGGCGATCAGCATCGTCATGAAGCCGAAGAACGGGAGCATGACCTGGCCGGTGGCGTACATGTGGTGCGCCCACACCGAGACGGACAGTGCCGCAATCGAGATGGTCGCGAAGACCAGGCCCTTGTAGCCGAAGATCGGCTTGCGGGAAAACACCGGGAAGATCTCCGAGACGATGCCGAAGAACGGCAGCGCAATGATGTAGACCTCGGGGTGGCCGAAGAACCAGAACAGGTGCTGCCACAGCATCGGGCCGCCTGCCTCGGGATCAAAGACGTGCGCCCCGAACCGCCGGTCCGCGCCGAGTGCGAACAGTGCCGCGGCCAGCGGCGGGAAGGCCATCAGGATCAGGATCGCGGTGATCAGCGTGTTCCAGGTGAAGATGGACATGCGCCACATGGTCATGCCCGGTGCACGCAGGCAGATGATCGTGGTGATGAAGTTGACCGCACCGAGGATCGTGCCGAAGCCCGAGAGCGCCAGGCCGAAGACCCAGAGGTCCCCGCCCACGCCGGGGCTGAAGGTGGTGTTGGACAGCGGTGCGTAGGCGAACCAGCCGAAGGAGGCTGCACCCTGCGGGGTCAGGTAACCGGCCAACGCAATGGTCGAGCCGAAGGAGAAGAACCAGAATGCCAGCGCGTTCAGGCGCGGGAAGGCGACATCCGGTGCACCGATCTGCAACGGCATCATGACGTTGGCGAAGCCCGCGAACAACGGGGTCGCGAACATCAGCAACATGATGGTGCCGTGCATGGTGAACAGCTGGTTGTACTGTTCCTTGGTCTGCAGGATCTGCATGCCCGGTTCGAACAGCTCGGCGCGGATGACCAAGGCCATCACGCCGCCGATGCAGAAGAAGATGAACGAGGTGATCAGGTACATGTACCCGATCGTCTTGTGGTCGGTGGAGGTGATCCAGTTGACGAAGATCCGTCCCTTGGAAATTGGGACCACGCGCGGCGCGAGGGTCTTGACCTCGTCGGTGGCGTATTCGTAAGTAGTCACGACGGGTTACTTCCCTTCCGTGGCGTGGGCCGAGGCCTGATTGACCTCGCCCGGCTTGCGGTCCTGTTCCTCACCAATGTGGCCGTCCTTCATGACGGCCAGCTGGTCGAGGAATTCCTCTTCGGACACGACCTCCACGTTGAAGAGCATCTCCGAGTGGTACTCGCCGCAGAGCTCCGCGCACTTGCCGTCGAATCGTCCTTCGACCTGTGGGGTGAGGTAGATGTAGTTGGTGTGCCCCGGGAACATGTCCATCTTCTGCAGGAATGCGGGGACCCAGAACGAGTGGATGACGTCGCGGCTGTTCAACTCAAGCGTGACGCTCTTTCCAACCGGCAGGTACAGGGTCGGCAGGGTGTCTTCGACGCCCTCTTTGCCGGTCAGGTGCGCCTGAACGGTTGCGTCGTACTTCTCCTGGCCGCCGTAGGTGTAGTTGTAGTCCCATGCCCACTGCTTGGCACGGACATCTACGACAAGCTCGGATTCCACCTTGGCGTTGATCGACTTCTCGGTGCTGTCCGCGAACGTGAAGAACGTCAGGACCAGCACGAGCGGAACGGCCGTGTAGAAAATCTCGATGGGCAGGTTGTAGCTGAGCTGGCGCGGGTAGCCAGTGTCATTCTTGCGACGGCGGTAGGCGATGATGCACCAAAGCATCAGGCCCCAGGTCAGGATACCGATCAAAAGTACGGTAATCCACGAGTTGACCCAGAGATCCTGGATCATACCGGTGTGGTTGGTGGTGTCACGTTCGACGTTTGGGAGCCAACCTCGCTGGACTTCCGCTGAACATCCCGTCAACAACAATGCACCGGAACCAGCAATCGCCAAGACTTTGGCTATGCCTTTCCGGCGGCTGCTGGTTCGGTCTTGCGAACTCACAGACGGCCCTTCCTCTTTGTTGGTGCTGAATGAGTCTTCGCCTCCCAGCGGCCGGACTCAAGTGAATCAACGCTGATGAGGTCGAAGAAAACCATAGTTTTACTACTTATCGTAGAGCTTACCCTCTCGGGCATGCGAATGCCGACCAAAACACCGCCCAGGGACGAAGATGTCTCAACGTATGGGCGGTGCATTTGGTTCCGTCTTAGTGGAAGGAATCTCCACAGGCGCAAGAGCCCCCGGCAGAGGGGTTGTCGATGGTGAAGCCCTGCTTGGAGATGGTGTCCTCGAAGTCAATCGAAGCGCCGTCCAGGTAGGGAACGCTCATCTTGTCCACGACAACCTCAACGCCGTCGTAGTCCTTGACGGCGTCGCCCTCAAGCAGGCGCTCGTCAAAGTAGAGCTGGTAAATCAGGCCCGAACATCCCCCTGGCTGAACGGCGACGCGCAAACGAAGATCGGTGCGGCCTTCCTGTTCAAGCAGTGAACGGACCTTGTCTGCCGCGACGTCCGAAAGCTTGACCTCGTGGCTCGGAAGCTCCGTGGTGTCCGCGGTGGTCTCATTGGCTGCAGTTGTCATGCGTGATCCTCCATATACTGCTCACTTGGGCGACGCCTCAAGCGTGGCCCCTCACCTTCAATGGTACGACGAGACCGCAAATGCTGGCGCGGCGACGAAGTGCGGGTCCTATAGCCCGTGGTTGTTCAAGCGTGCCAAGAGCAGGGCCTCGGCCAAAATTGCGTGACGGAAATCGCCCAGGTGCAGCGACTCATTGGCCGAATGGGCCCGGGAATCCGGGTCTTCCACGCCGGTGACCAGGATCTGGGCCGCCGGGAAGACATCCAGCAGGTCGGAGATGAACGGGATCGATCCGCCGATGCCGGTCTCCACGGCGGGAACGCCCCAGGCCTCCCCCAACGCCCACAGGCTGGCCTGGGCCGCGGGCGCCGAGGTGTCGGTGGCAAATGACTGCCCGGCCTCCTCGGCCTCGAAGGTGACCTGCGCGCCTCCCAGGTCCTGGCCCAGGATGTGCCGGCGCACCGCCTCGGTGGCCGCCTCCGGGTCCTGGCCGGGGGCCACGCGCAGGCTCAGCTTGAAACGCGTGGACGGCAACAGGGTGTTTGACGACACCGCCACCGAGGGAATGTCCATGCCGATGATGGACAGTGCCGGCTTGTTCCAAAGGCGGTCGGCAATGTTGCCGCTGCCGGCGAGCTGCACCGAGTCCAACACGGAGGAATCGTCGCGGAAGGCTGCCTCGGGGTAGTCAACCAGGGCGTGCTCGTTGGACACGAGCCCCTCGATCGCCACGTTGCCCTGTGCGTCGTGGAAGGTGGAGATCAGGCGGGCCGCCACGGTGGGGGCATCGAGCACCGGCCCGCCGAACATCCCCGAGTGCACCGCGTGGTTCAGCGTGCGGACCTCGACCACTCCCCCGACCATGCCGCGCAGGGACGTGGTCAACGCCGGGACCCCGACCTTCCAGTTGGAGGAGTCGGCCACCACGATCACGTCCGCCTCCAGGCGGTCGCGGTGGGTCTCCAGGAACTGGCGGAAGCTGGGCGAACCGGCCTCTTCCTCACCCTCGAGGAAGAACGTGACGCCGAGGCCGAAGTTGGCAATGGTGTCAAGCACCGCGCGCAGGGCGGCGATGTGCACCATGATGCCGGCCTTGTCGTCGGCCGCTCCCCGGCCGTAGAGCCGGCCGTCGATCTCGGTTGCCTCGAACGGCTTGGTGTTCCACAGCTCCTCGTCGCCCGGGGGCTGCACATCGTGGTGCGCATAGAGCAGAATGGTGGGCTTTCCGTCGCGGGCGGGGCGGTTGGCCACGATCGCCGGGCCGCCCATGGCGCCGGCGGCGGTGGGCACGCGGAGGATCTCGACATTTTCCATGCCGGCCTCCCGCACCAGTTGCGCCACTGCCTCGGCGCTGCGGTCAAGCTGGGCGGGGTCGAACGATTCCCAGGCAATGCCGGGAATCGCCACGAGCCTGCCCAGTTCGGAGACGATGCGCTCGAAGTCCATCTCGACGTGTGCGTCCAGGGAGTCCCGATCCACGCCGAAAGTGGCCGGGGCGGCGGTGTTCTTGGTAGTCATGGGAAAAAGCCTACAACCGCGCCGGGCGCCCGATGACGATGGCGTGCCGGGTGCAAGCTAGACTGGCAGGGTGTTTGGACGCAAGAAAGATCAGGCAGCTTCCGTAGAAGCGCCCACAGAAGAGACCACAAAGCCCGCCGGCAAGAATGCCCCGACCCCGAAGCGCAGTGCGCAGCAGGCGCAAAACCAGCGCCCGCTGGTGCCCACCGACCGCAAGCTGGCGCGCGCGGCCGAGCGCACCCAGCGCCTCGAGGCGCAGAACCGCATGCGGCTGGCCAACGAGACCGGTGACGAGCGCTTCATGGCTGCCCGCGACCAGGGACCGCAGAAGCGCTTCGCCCGCGACTACGTGGACCGCCGCTTCATGATCGGCGAATACCTGATGTTCGCGGTCTTCGCGTTCCTGATCGTCTCGCTGAGCCTCTCCAGGTACCCGCAAGTGACCGTGTACGTGACCTTTGCCCTGTGGATCCTGGTCGCGCTGGTGGCCGTGGACGCGTTCATCATGTCCCGCGGCCTGCGGAAGGGCCTGGTCGCCCGCTTCGGCTCGGTCGAACGCGGCGTCACCTACTACGGCATCATGCGCGGCCTGCAGTTCCGCAAGCTGCGCCTGCCCAAGCCGCAGGTCCGCCGCGGCGAGGACCCGCGCTAACACCACGCACAGGCGTTCAAGAATCCACACCAAGGCGTGTGGCACCCCACGGACTGGATCCGGCCGGGGAGCCACACGCCTTTTCGCTGCCCGGGATCCGGCTGCCGCGCCCGCCGCGCTCCCCCGGGGCACGGCACAAACGCCGTGGGCCCCGTCGCCGACTGCTCGGTGACGGGGCCCACGGGGCGGCGGCTACTTGCTGGCCAGGGACCTGCCCTGTGCCTGCGCGGCGGCCAGCGCCTTGTTGATGCCGCGGACCCACAGCGGGCCCTCGTAGAGGAATGCGGTGTAGCCCTGGACCAGGTCCGCGCCGGCCTGGAGGCGCTCGATGACGTCCTCCCCGGTGCTGACCCCGCCCACGGAGATGATCGCCATGTCGGCGGGGACCTTCTCGCGCAGCAACTTGAGCACCGCCAGCGAGCGGGCCTTCAGCGGGGCCCCGCTCAGCCCGCCCGCCCCGATCTCGGCGACCTTGAAGGCGTCGGAGACCAGCGGCTCGCGGGCAATGGTGGTGTTGGTGGCAATAATGCCGTCGAGCTTCAGCTCGGTGGCCAGCGTGGCGACGTCGGAGATGTCCGCGTCATTGAGGTCGGGGGCGATCTTGACCAGCAGCGGGACATGGCGCCCGGCGACCCGGTCGGCCTCCGCGCCCACCGCTTCCAGCAAGGGCCGCAGCGTTTCGACGCCCTGGAGCAAGCGCAGCCCCGGGGTGTTGGGGGATGACACGTTGACCACCAGGTAGTCGGCATGGGCCGCCAGCTCGCGGGTGGAGACCAGGTAGTCGGCGACGGCGTCGTCGAGTTCCACGGTCTTGGTCTTGCCGATGTTCACGCCGATGACCGGGCGGCGGGCCCCGAAGCGCCCGGCCAGGCGCAGCCGTGCGGCGCGGATGCGCGGCGCCACCGCGCGCGCACCGTCGTTGTTGAACCCCATGCGGTTGATGACGGCCTTGTCCTCCACGAGGCGGAAAAGCCGGGGCTTCTCGTTGCCCGGCTGCGCGACACCGGTGATGGTGCCGACCTCCACGTGGCCGAAGCCCAGGTCCGCCAGCGCCGGGATGCCGGCGCCTTCCTTGTCGAATCCCGCCGCCAGGCCGAAGGGCGAGGGGAAGTCGATGCCCATCACCGTGCGGCGCAGCGCCGGGTCCGGGGCGCACAGCTTCCGCGCGATGACCGACACCCCGAGCTTCTCGGCCAGCCGCAGGGCATCGAAGGAAAAGTGGTGTGCCTTTTCGGGGTCCATCTTCGTGAAGACCAGGCGGAAAATCGTGGGGTATATGCGCATGACTCCTAGTCTTCCCCGCAACCACGCTTCCAAACAACTTCAAGTTCGTTATGCTCAACACATGTCGCACGCCTCCTCCCTCGGTTCAAGGTCGGCGCTCCCGCCGGAGAACGATCCCAGCGCCGCCTGGCCGGACTTCAGCGCAACGACCCGGCCCGGAGCCTGGGAGCCCGACATCCTGGGCGAGGGGTTCAGCTACACGACATTGCCGCTGGGCGCGGATGCGGAGGGCGAGCTGTGCGCCACGCTGGTGCGCCACCGGCTCCCCACCCCGGAACCGGAGCACGCGGGAACCACTGCAGGTTCGAGGTTGCGTGCCGCCCTTGACCGGCTGTGGCCGCGGCCAAGTTCGCCCTCCCCCGCGCCCGCGTCCGGGACACCTGACCGGAAGGCGGGCTTCGTGCTGGCGGTCCATGGCTGGAGCGACTACTTCTACAACGCCGAACTGGCCCGCTACTGGACCGCGCGCGGCTACGCCTTCTATGCGTTGGACCTGCGCCGCTACGGGCGCAGCCTGCGCCCCCACCACCTGAACCCCGGCTTCACCGCGTCCCTGGACGAGTACGACGCCGACCTGGACGCCGCACTGCACATGATCCGCTCGCTGGAGGGGCCGGACGCGACGGGGATCTGCGTGGCGCATTCGACCGGCGGACTGGTGGCAAGCCTCTGGGTCAACCGCCACCCGGGCGCCTTCCACGCACTGATCCTCAACAGCCCGTGGCTGGAGATGCAGGGCAGCTACCTGGTGCGCTACGCCGCCCAGGGCGTGGTCGAGCCCATCGCACGGCGGCGGCCGCGGGCCAAGCTGCACCTGCCGGAACTGGACAACTACTGGCGTTCCATGAGCCGGCAGGCCCAGGGTTCCTGGGACCTGCATCCGCTGTGGCGTCCGGCGGTGGCGTTCCCGGTGACAGCGGGCTGGATCACCGCGGTGATGGCCGGGCACCGCGAGGTCTCACGGGGCCTGGACATCAAGGTGCCGGTGCTCGTGCTGACCTCGAAGACCTCGCACCTGGGCACCGCCTTCGACGAGTCGATGCTTCACCACGACTCCGTGCTGGAGGTGCAGGTGGTGCGCGACCGCTCCCTTCGCCTGGGTTCCGAGGTGGCCAACACGCTCATCGCCGGGGCCATGCACGACGTGTTCGCGTCCCAGCCCGAACCGCGGGCCGCCGCCTACGCCGCCATCGACAGGTGGGGCGCCGGCTACCTGCCGGGACATGCCGCGCGCGCGGACGCCGTGAGCCCCTGACCCCGGCCCCGGGCCCCGCGGGATCAGGCTCCGGGGGCCGGGGCCGCGGTCACCGGCTTGTCCACCGCACCGCCGTAGCGGCGGTCGCGGCTGGCGTATTCGCGCACCGCGTCCCACAGCGTCGTGCGGTCCACGTCGGGCCACAGCTCGTCGATGAACACCATCTCGGCGTACGCCGACTGCCAGAGCAGGAAGTTGGAGGTGCGCTGCTCGCCGCTGGTGCGCAGGAACAGGTCGACGTCGGGCATCTCGGGCTCGTCCAGGTGCCTGGCCACGGTCTTCTCGCTCACCTGCGAGGGCTTCAGGGTGCCGGCGGCCACCTGTTCGGCGATGGCCCTGACCGCGTCCGCGATTTCCGCCCGCCCGCCGTAGTTCACGCACATGGTCAGCTGACAGGTCTGGTTGGCGGCGGTGAGCCTCTCGGCGTCCTTGAGCTCGTTGACCACGGTGCGCCACAGCCGCGGCTCGCGCCCTGCCCAGCGCACGCGCACGCCCCATTGGTTGAGGGTGTCGCGCTGGCGGCGCAGCACGTCGCGGGAGAAGCCCATGAGGAAGCGCACCTCCTCGGGGCTGCGCTTCCAGTTTTCGGTGGAGAAGGCATACACCGAGACGTACTTGATGCCCATCTGCACCGCGCCGGCCATCACGTCCAGCAGCGCCGCCTCCCCGGCCCGGTGGCCCTCGGTGCGCGGCAGGCCGCGCGCATTGGCCCAGCGGCCGTTGCCGTCCATCACGATGGCGACGTGTTGCGGCACCAGCTCGGGGCGGATCTGCGGCATCGGGGCATCGCCCGGACGCATCGCGGGGGTCACGGGTCCGGGCTTGCCGGTGATCTTGGGGGCCTTGCTCATCTTCGCTCCACGAGTTTGAGGGATTTCACTGCGCGTTCAAGGTGCCATTGCAGGTAATTGGCCACCACCGCGGCCGCCTGCGCACGGGTGGCCCCGTCGGCCGCGTCGATCGTTGCCCACTCGCCGTCAAGCAGGGCGGCAAGCAGGGCCACCGTGGCCGGCGGCGGGGACATCGATCCGGCGGGCCGGCAGTCGTGGCAGACCACCCCGCCGAGGGGCACGTTGATGGCCTGGTGGGGACCCACCGCGCCGCAGCGCACGCAGTGGGTGAAGCTCGGCGCCCAGCCGGCGGTGGCCAGGGCACGCAAAAGGTAGGAATCCAGCACCGTCCCGGGTTCGTGCCCGCCGCGGGCCAGCGCGGCCAGCGCGCCGTGCAGCAGGCGGTACTGCGGGGCGATGGACTCGGCGTCGGCATCGGTGAGCCGCTCGGCCGTCTCCAGCATTGCCGCGCCGGCGGTGTAGGCGGAGTAGTCCGCCACCAGTGCCTGCCCGTAGGGGTGGCGCAGCTGGGCCTGGATGATGGTGTGCAGCGAGCGGCCGGCCACGATCTGGGCATCGACCTCCATGAACGGCTCGAGGGTCGCCCCCATCTTGGAACTGGTGCGCCGCACCCCCTTGGCCACCGCGCGCACGATCCCGAACTCGGGGCTCAGCAGCGTGATGATCCGGTCGGCCTCGCCCAGTTTGTGGGTGCGCAGGACAATGCCGCGGGTGCGGTAGCTTTTTGCGGTAAACCCTGAACGTGCCACGCTGTCCATCATCTCAAAATAATGGGGGTCCCGTGCACCGTTGCGGCGCACGGGACCCCCTCTACTGCGTTTCCCGGCCTCAGTGCTGGTCGCGCACCGCGCGGTTGACCGCGGAAATGAGCGCCTTCAGCGAGGACATGGTGGTGTTGGTGTCAACGCCCACGCCCCAGAGCACGCGTTCGCCCACGGCAGCCTCGACATAGGCAGCGGCGGCGGCGTTCCCGCCCTCGGAGAGGGCGTGCTCGGTGAAGTCGAGCACCCGCACGTCCACGCCCTCGTTGCCCAGGATGTTCACCAGCGCGTTGATCGGGCCGTTGCCGGCCGCGGTGCGGCGGTGCGGGACCCCGTCGATGAGCAGGGTCGCGGTCAGCGCGAAGCTGCCGTCCTCGGCGGTCTCGGCGGTGGCCGAACCCAGCTTGAAGCGGCCCCACTCCTGCGCGTCCGAGCCCTCGGTGACCGGCAGGTACTCGTCCTGGAACACGTTCCAGATCTCGGCGGAGGAGATTTCCCCGCCCTCGCCGTCGGTCTTGCGCTGGATGACGCCGGAGAACTCGATCTGCGCGCGGCGCGGCAGGTCCAGCGAGTGCTCGTTCTTGAGCAGGTAGGCGACCCCGCCCTTGCCGGACTGCGAGTTCACGCGGATCACTGCCTCGTAGGAGCGGCCGATGTCCTTCGGGTCGATCGGCAGGTACGGCACGCCCCAGGTGATCTCGTCCACGGTCTTGCCGGCCGCGGCGGCCTCTGCCTCCATGGCCTCGAAGCCCTTCTTGATGGCGTCCTGGTGGGAGCCGGAGAAGGCGGTGAAGACCAGGTCCCCGCCGTAGGGGGAACGCTCGGCGACGGGCAGCTGGTTGCAGTACTCGACGGTGCGGCGGATCTCGTCCATGTCGGAGAAGTCAAGCATCGGGTCGATGCCCTGGCCGAAGAGGTTCATGCCCAGGGTGACCAGGTCGACGTTGCCGGTGCGCTCCCCGTTGCCGAAGAGGCAGCCCTCGATGCGGTCGGCGCCGGCCAGGTAGCCGAGCTCGGCGGCGGCGACGCCGGTGCCGCGGTCGTTGTGCGGGTGCAGGGACAGCACGATGGAGTCGCGGTTGGCCAGGTTGCGGTGCATCCACTCGATGGAGTCGGCGTACACGTTGGGCGTTGCCATTTCCACTGTTGCCGGCAGGTTCAGGATCATCTTGTTTTCCGGGGAGGCCTCGAGGACCTCGGCCACGGCGTCGGAGATGCGCTTGGCGAATTCCAGCTCGGTGCCGGTGAAGGACTCCGGGGAGTATTCGTAGGTGATCTTGGTGCCGACCAGCTGCTCCTCGTACTTCTTGCACAGCCGCGCGCCGGTCAGCGCGATGTCGACGATGCCGTCCTCGTCCTGGTTGAACACCACGCGGCGCTGGAGCACCGAGGTGGAGTTGTACAGGTGCACGATGGCCTGCTTTGCGCCCTCGAGGGCCTCGTAGGTCCGCTCGATCAGGTGTTCGCGGGACTGGGTGAGAACCTGGATGGTCACGTCGTCCGGGATGCCGCGCTCGATGAGCTGGCGGACGAAGTCGAAGTCCGTCTGCGAGGCCGAGGGGAACCCGACCTCGATCTCCTTGAAGCCCATCTTGACCAAGAGGTCGAACATCTTGTGCTTGCGCTCGGGGCTCATCGGGTCGATCAGCGCCTGGTTGCCGTCGCGCAGGTCCACGGCGCACCAGCGCGGGGCGGTGGTGATGTACTTGTCCGGCCAGGTGCGGTCGGGCAGCGAGACGTGGATCTGGTCCTGGAACGGCACATACTTGTGGACGGGCATTCCGGAGGGCTTTTGCAGGTTTTGCATTTCAGGGGGCCTTTTCCTTGGTGGTGAGAAAGTGGGCCGGGACGGTGGGTGACTCCGCAGCGAGGGGTCGGCCGAAGGACGCGTTAGAGTCCTGTCTGGGTCTCGCCGCGGCGGCTTAGTAGAAGTAGTCCGAAATGCACAACTTCACCCTAGCACCAGGTGTCGGCCGCACCGGAAGCCGGTCGCACAATATTGCATTTGCGTGTCACAAAGCCGCCGGTGCCCCGGGGATCCCGAGGCACCGGGCGGTGCGCGCCTAGAAGCCGAGCTTGCCCAGCTGCTTGGGGTCGCGCTGCCATTCCTTGGCGATCTTCACGTGCAGGTCGAGGTAGACCCGGGTGCCAAGGAGCGCCTCGATGGCCTTGCGCGAACGCGTGCCCACGTCGCGCAGCCGGGCGCCGCCCTTGCCGATGACGATGGCCTTCTGGCTCGAGCGCTCCACGTACAGGTTCACCCGCACGTCCAGCAGCGGGCTGTCCTCCGGGCGCCCCTCGCGCGGGACCATTTCCTCCACGACCACGGCCAGGGAGTGCGGAAGCTCGTCGCGCACGCCCTCCAGGGCCGCCTCGCGGATCAGCTCGGAAACCATCTTGGCCTCCGGCTCGTCGGTCAGTTCACCGTCCGGGTACAGCGGCGGGGAGAGCGGCATCTGGGCCACCAGCACGTCGGCGACCTCGGAGACCTGGAAGTCCCCGGTGGCCGAGACCGGGACCACCGCGGCCCAGCCGCCCTCGCCCAGGGTGTCGACCCCGAGCTGGGTGACGGCCATCAGCTGCGCCATCAGCGCTGCCCGGTCCACGGTGTCGGCCTTGGTCACGATGGCGACGATGGGCTTCTTCTGCAGCTGCGCGAGCTGGGTGGCGATGAACCTGTCGCCCGGGCCGATCTTCTCGTTGGCCGGCAGGCAGAAGCCGATCGCGTCGACCTCGGAGAGCGTGTCAGCCACCAGGTCGTTCAGGCGCTGGCCCAGCAGCGTGCGCGGGCGGTGCAGCCCCGGGGTGTCGACCAGGATCAGCTGGGAATCCTCGCGGTGCACGATGCCGCGGATGGTGTGGCGGGTGGTCTGCGGCTTCGAGGAGGTGATGGCCACCTTCTGGCCGACCAGCGCGTTGGTCAGCGTCGACTTGCCCGCGTTGGGGCGGCCCACGAAGGAGGTGAATCCGGCGCGGAAGTCCTCGGGCCAGCCTCCGGTGGGCAGCATCTGTGGCTTCTTGATGTTCCGGCTCATGATTGCTCCTTGTGATGCCCTGCATCTTTGGCGGCGGGGTGTTCGCCGGTCTTGGGTTGTTTTTCTACCTTGCGCACCAGGATCTTGCCGATCCGGTTGCGTCGTCCGCTCAGGGAGAGGACCTTCATTTCGATGCCTTCGAAGGTGGCGTGGGATCCGAGCACCGGCACCGATTCAAGCACCTTGCCCAGCAGCCCGCCCACCGAGTCGACCTCGTCCTCGTCGATGTCGATGTCGAAGAGTTCGCCCAGTTCGTCGATGGAGGTGTGGGCCCGCACCACGAAGCTGCCGTCGCCCACCTCCTCGATCTCGACCTTTTGCCTGTCGTACTCGTCGTCGATCTCCCCGACGATTTCCTCGATGAGGTCCTCCAGGGTGACCAGTCCGGCGGTTCCGCCGTATTCGTCGATGACGATGGCCATGTGCGTGGATTCCTGCTGCAGCTCCGGCAGCAGCTCCGCCACGGACTTGGACTCCGGGACGTAGCGGACCTTGCGGGCAAGGTCCTCCACCTTGTCGGTGCTCTCCGGGCCCAGGTGCAGCTTGTAGGCCACGTCCTTGAGGTAGACGATGCCGAAGATGTCGTCGGCGCTCTCCCCGATCACCGGGACGCGCGAGCAGCCCGAGGCCAGGAACAGGTCCATGGCGGCGTTGAGCCCCTCGCCCTTGTCGATGGTGACCATGTCGGTGCGCGGGACCATGACGGAGCGGACGTAGGTGTCCTCGAGGTCGAAGACCGAGTTGATGATTTCCGCCGCCTCGTCCTCCAGCCCGTCGCCCTCGGTGGCCCTGTCGACCAGGTCGCGCAGCCGTTCCTTGGAGAGGAAGCCGTCCTCCTCGGCGACCGAGCGCGGGCTCAGCGCCTGGCCGATGCCCACCAGCCAGGTGGGGATGGGCCCGAGGACCACGCGCAGGAAGCGGACCAGCGGCGCGGTGTAGCGCACCACGGTGTCCGCGTGGCTGCGTCCCAGCCGGCGCGGGGACACCCCGACCAGCACGAAGCCGACCGCCGCCATGGTGGCGGTGGCCAGCAGCCCGGCCAGCCAGACGTTCTCGAGGCGGTCAAGGTAGAGGATCGCGATCGCCACGGCAGCGGCGGTCTCGAACCAGATCCGCCAGAAGCGCACGGCGTGGGTGTGGCTTTGCGAGTCGGCCAGGATGTTGGCCAGGTGCGGCGAGGCGTAGTCGTTGCGCAGGGTTTCGGCCTGCTGCCGCGAGAGGTAGAGATATGCCGACTCGGCGGCGGTGAGGAGGGCTGCACTGAGGATGAAGACCAGTGCGCCGAACGCGAGGATGACCGCGGTCACTAGTCCATCGTCTCCCGGGGAGCCGGGCGGCCCAGGAAGCCCTCGAGCAGCTGGCGCTGGAGGGAGAACATGACGTCCTTCTCCTCCGGCTCGGCATGGTCGAAGCCCAGCAGGTGCAGCATGCCGTGGGTGGCCAGCAGCAGGATCTCGTCCTCCACCGAATGCCCGCCGGCCTGCGCCTGGACGGTGGCTACCTGCGGGCAGATCACGATGTCGCCGAGCATGCCCGCCTCGGTGGGCGAGCCGGGGACACCGGGGCGCAGCTCGTCCATCGGGAAGCTCATCACGTCGGTGGGCCCCTCCAGGTCCATCCATTCCACGTGCAGCGCGCTCATCGGCTCCTCGTCGAGCAGGATGATGGAGACGTCGGTTTCCGGGTGCACATAGAGTTCGGCCAGGATGTGGCGCCCCAGCGCGCTGACGCGCTCCAGGTCCGCGGCGATCGCGGATTCGTTGTTGACCTCTACGCTCATGGGGACTGCTCCTGGTTTTCGGGCGCGCGGCCCTGCTGTTTCTTTTCGGGCGGGTGCTCGGGGTTCTTCCCGGTGGTGGCGCGGCGGCGGGCGCGGGCCTTGGAACGGTTGAAGTTGGGGTCCTGGCGCGCGGTCCAGCGCTCGTAGGCGCCGACGATGGCGCCGACCAGCCGGTGGCGGACCACGTCGGTGGCGTCGAGTTCGCAGAAGGCGATGTCGTCCACGCCCTCGAGGATCTCGGTGACCACGCGCAGCCCGGACTTGGTGCCGCCGGGCAGGTCGACCTGGGTGATGTCCCCGGTGATGACGATCTTGGAGCCGAAGCCGAGCCGGGTGAGGAACATCTTCATCTGTTCGGGCGTGGTGTTCTGCGCCTCGTCCAGGATGATGAAGGCGTCGTTCAGGGTGCGCCCGCGCATGTAGGCCAGCGGGGCGACCTCGATGGTGCCGGCGGCCAGCAGCCGGGGCATCGAGTCGGGTTCGATCATGTCGTGCAGGGCGTCGTAGAGCGGGCGCAGGTAGGGGTCGATCTTGTCGGTGAGGGTGCCGGGCAGAAAGCCGAGCTTCTCCCCCGCCTCGACGGCCGGGCGGGTCAGGATGATGCGGCTGACCTCCTTGGCCTGCAGCGCGGCCACCGCCTTGGCCATGGCCAGGTAGGTCTTGCCGGTGCCGGCGGGGCCGATGCCGAAGATGACGGTGTTCTCGTCGATGGCGTCGACGTAGCTCTTCTGGTTCACGGTCTTGGGGCGGATGGCCTTGCCGCGTCCCGAGAGGATCTTCAGCCCCAGCACCGACTGGGCCTCGTCCGCGCCGGAGCTTTCCAGCATGCGCACCAGCTGCTCGATGGTCTGCGCGGAAATGCGGGTGCCGTTTCCGGCCAGCGTGCGGGCCTCGGTGATGACGCGCAGCGCCTTGTGGGCCTGGGCCGCATCGCCGGCGACGCGCAGCTCGTTGCCGCGTGCGTGCAATTCCACCTGCGGATAGGCTCCGGCGATGACGCGCAGCAATTCATCGTGTGCGCCGAGCGTGGCGACCATTTGGTCCGAACTGTCGAACTGGACCAGCGCGTCCGTTCCCCGGGGCTGGCCGACTTGGCTCACTTGTTGGTCCATACGACTGTTGCAGCCTCCGCATTCCGTGCCGGCGAATGGCGCCTGCGGTCTTTCCGCGGCCATGGTTCCCTGCACACTCCCAATCCTATCGTGGATGGCGGCACCGGTACCGGGACACGGCGGCCGGGACGAACCGCGGCCGCGTTTCGGCGCCCGCACCCGGCCAAAACCAATGGACGTAAGGTATCTGGCGGGGTTGTGCAACGATTCGGGCACAACTTCCATTCGTACATATCAATCACGCAACAGTCCACGCGAATCGCGGATTTCCCGCCCTACCGTTCGTCAACCTATGCCAAGCTGGGGAATGACCGGCGGCGATCCCCCCGCCACCCCGGTCCCGACACGTCCCCCCGGCTACCTGCAGAAAGTCCCAATATCCCGATGTTCCGTTCCAGTCGATCCCCCCGGTCCCGCCTTGCGGTGCTGGGGCTCACGGTGGTGCTAGGCACCCTTGCCGCCTGCGGGCTGGGGGTGCCCGGCGAGAGATATTCCATGCCGAAGGCTGCCACCAGCGTGCAGACGCCCGCGCCGCTGCCGAGCGTGGAAATGGAATCGCTGAACACCACGGCACACGTGCCGGTCTACTGGCTGGCGGAAAACGACGGGACGGTGTCCCTCTACCGCGAGTTTGTCCGCGTCAAGGGCGCGGCGGACCCGATCGCCGATTCGGTGCGCTACATGCTCTCGCAGAAACCCGCCGACCCGCGCTACTTCAGCGCCTGGCGCCCCAGTGCGGCGGTGGGTGCCTCGATCAGCCCGGACAACGTCATCACCCTGGACCTCTCGGCCAAGGCCTTCGGCTCCGCGGTCGATGCCGGCCTGGCCGAGCGGTCCATTGCCCAGCTGGTGTTCACCGCCACGGCAGCGGCCTCCAATGCCGGGATCCTCACCGAGGGGCTGGAACCCAGCGTGCGGATCCTTGTCGACGGGGAATCCGGCCACGAGGCCTTCGGCCACATTGCGCTGGACCACAACTTCACGCGCGACGCGAGCCTGGCCGCGCCGCTGTGGATCATCGACCCGCAGTTCGGCACCACCCAGAAGGCAGGCCAGGTCACCTTCCACGGGGTCAGCGCGATGTTCTCCGGCGGGGAGTTCTGGGAAATCACCCGCCGGGCCGAATCCGGGGACCAGGGCACCGTCGTGGCCTCCGGGGCGCTTCACACCGGGGGCGAGGCGCTGGGCCACAACGAGTTTTCCTTCACCTACGTGCTGGCCCCCGGGGACTACTCGTTCTCCGCCTGGGGCGTCGATGCGCAGACCGGCCAGCGCGCCGGGACCGAATCGAAGGACTTCACCGTCAAGCAGTAGCGTTGGCGCGCCGCTTCCCGGCGCCCCGTCCCAACGCAGATCCCCCGGGAACCCGCCTGCATGCCGGCCGGTTCCCGGGGGATCTTTTTGTTCCGTGCGTCCGCGCCGTCAATTGCGCGGAATGTTGCTAGAGCTGTCCGGCCAGGTGCCGGGTGAGCACCAGGGCGGCGGGGCCGGCGGTGGAGGCCCGCAGCACGTGCCTTCCCAGCAGCGCCACCTGGGCTCCGGCGGCGGTGAACTTCTGGATTTCGGCATCGGAGATCCCGCCCTCGGGCCCCACGACCAGCTGGATCTCCGGACGCTTCCCGGGTCCGGCCGATGCCGGCACGGGGTTCTCGTCCAGCCACCGGGCCACGACCGCGGAGAGGGACTCGGTGCCGGCCTCGTGCAGCACGATGACCAGGACGGGGTCCGGGCCGGAGACCCGCCCGGCGATGTCCCGGGCGAGGTCGGCGCTGTTGAGCATGGGGCGCACCTCGGGCAGGAAAGCGCGGCGGGACTGCTTGAGCGCGGCGAGCACCGTGCCCTCCCACTTGGTCAGCGCCTTGGCGGCCTTCGCGTCGTTCCAGCGCACGATGGCGCGGTCCGACTGCCAGGGCCGCACCGCGTCGATGCCCAGCTCGACGGCCGACTCCACCGCCTGCAGGTCCCTGTCCCCCTTGGCCAGCGCCTGCACCAGGGTGATGGCCAGCGGCGGGAGCGCCTCGGATTCGAGTTCGCGCACGACGGCGTCCAGCGCCGCCTTCTGCGTCGCGGTGACCTCGGCGACCGCCCGCAGCCCGGTGCCGTCGACCAGGTCGATGCTTTCGCCGACGCGCACGCGCTTGACGGTCACCGCATGGTGGCCCTCGGGGCCCTCGAGCCTCAGCCCGGCGCCCACGCGCGCGTCCTTGAGCTCACCGGGAGCCAGGAAGAAGCACTGGTTGCTCATGCGCCCAGGTTGCCCAGCTTCCCGCGCAGCCGCGAGAACATGCCGCCGCTGTTTTCCATGCGCCCCTCGGCGAATTCCTCCCCGCGGAGCTTGGCCAGCTGCTCGAGCAGCTCGCGCTGCGCGGCATCGACCTTGGTGGGGGTCTCCACCTGCAGGTGGACGATGATGTCCCCGCGCTTGCCGCCGCGCAGCCGCGGCACGCCGAGGCCCGGAAGGCGGACCGTGTCCCCCGACTGCGCACCGGATTCGACCTCGATGACCTGGGTACCGTCAAAGGTCTCCAGCTCCAGGTCGGCGCCCAGCGCCGCGGCGGTCATCGGCACGTTCATGCGGGCATGCAGGTCGACGCCGTCGCGTTCGAAGATCTTGTGCCGGCGCACCTCGATCTCGACGTAGAGGTCGCCGTTGGGTCCTCCGCCGGGGCCGGCCTCGCCCTGGTTGGCCAGGTGGATGCGGGTGCCGCTGGCGACGCCCGCGGGGACCTTGAGCTGCTTGGAGATGCGTTCGCGGATGCGGCCCTGGCCGTTGCATTCGTTGCAGGGGTCCGGGATGGTGGTGCCGAAGCCGCGGCAGGCCGCGCAGGTCTCCACCGTCATCATCTGGCCCAGGAACGAGCGGACCGGCCGCTGCACCTGGCCGGCGCCGCGGCAGATGGTGCAGGTGACCGGGGAGGTGCCCGGGCGGCAGCAGCTGCCCTCGCAGGTCGGGCAGGTGACTGCCGTTTCCATCTCCAGCGGGTACACGGTGCCGGCGACGGCATCGGCCAGGTCGATGGTGGCGGTGATCAAGGCGTCGCGGCCGCGCTGGGTGCGCGAGGCCGGGCCCTGGGCCCCGCCGCCGCCGAAGAACTGCTCGAAGATGTCCCCGAAACCGCCGCCGAATCCACCGCCGCCGCCGAAGCCGGTCTGGCCGGTGCCGTTTTCGTGGCCGGTGGCGTCGTAGTTGGCGCGCTTGTCGGAATCCGAAAGCACCTCGTAGGCGCGGGTGACCAGCTTGAACTTCTCCGAGGCGTCGTCCCCGGGGTTCACATCCGGGTGGAGCTTGCGGGCCAGTTTCCGGTAGGCCTTCTTGATTTCCTCGCCGGTGGCGTCCTTGCCGACGCCCAGGACTTCGTAATGGGTGCTCACAGTGCTCGCTGTGTCCTTTCGTACTTCACAAAATGTGTTTCGACCCGCATTAGCCGGCCAGGATTCGGGAAAGATATCGGGCGACCGCGCGAACCGCGGCCATCGAGGTGGGATAGTTCATCCGGGTCGGGCCCAGCACGCCGATCATCGCCTGCTCGCCGGGGCCGTATCCGGTGGCGACCACCGAGGCCTCGGTCAGCGCCCCGTACTGGTTTTCGGTGCCGATGCCCACGGCAATGCCGTGGGCGTCCTGCTCGAGTTCGGAGAAGAGGCGCAGCAGCACCACCTGTTCCTCGAGGGCCTCCAGCACCGGGGTGATGCTCAGCGGGAAGTCCATGTTGGCCCTGGCCAGGTTCGCGGTGCCGGCGGTGAGGATCCGGTCCACCGCGCTGTTGCGCGCCAGCGCGCCCAGGACCTCGGCCAGGGCGCGGGCGGCCGGGGCCAGCCGCGGCTCGACCGCCTCCGGGACGACCTGGGCCAGCCGGGCAACATCGGCAATCGGCTTGCCGTCAAGGGCCGCGAGCAGCGCCGCGCGCAGCCGCTGCAGGTCGGTCTCCCCCACCGAGGGCGGGAGCAGGATCACGCGCTGTTCGACCTTGCCGCTGGAGGCGATGAGCACCACCAGGGTCTGCCCGGCGCCGAGGCCGACCAGCTCGATGTGGCGCACGGTGGCGTTGGAGTAGTGCGGGACCTGGATCAGGGCGACCTGGCGGGTGATGCTGGCCAGCAGCCGCACGGTGTTTTCCAGCACGTCGTTGACGTCGTGGGAACCCTCCAGCAGCGCCGCGATGGCGCGCCGCTCGGCGCCGGAGAGCGGCTTGATGTCGCCGATCTGGTCGACGAAGTGCCGATAGCCCTTTTCCGTCGGGATCCGCCCGGAGGAGGTGTGCGGGGCGACGATGAGCCCCTCCTCCTCCAGCGAGGCCATGTCGTTGCGGATCGTGGCGGCGGAGACGCCCAGGTCGTGGCGTTCGAGCAGCGCGCGCGAACCCACCGGCTCGCGCGACTGCACGTAGTCCTCAACGATGGCTCGAAGGACTTCGAGCCGACGCGGTTCGGTCATTCTCACCTCTCCTGACAAGCCGGGTCACCATGGCCGAGGCGGGGTGCGGCCCTCGACCCGGCGCAAGGTCGGGGTCCGGAGGCACGCATTGGCACTCGACACGTTCAACTGCCAAGTCTAATACGTTTCACATCGCTTGTTAGCATGGTTTGGTCCCAGACCGCGATGCCGCGTTCGACACACCGGTTCGTCGCACCATGGCACGAAGCCCGCGACGTGGCGATCGGCGCCGGCCCATGCCTCGGTCCGGGACCTGTTGACCACTAGGTGAAAGTGACACGATGAGCAACCACGGCTGGGGCGCCCAGGACATCAGCGCCCCCAAGAAACGCGCACTGCGCAGGGTCCCGCTGGCGCGCGGACTGGTGCTGGAGGACGTGGAAAGCGGGTGGGTCGGCGAAGTGGTCCGCACCGAGAAATCCGGCGGCATGCGCGTGCTGGTCCTCGAGGACAGGCGCGGACGCACCAAGTCCTTCCGCGCAGGCTTCGGCTTCCTGCTCGAGGGCGAGCCGGTGGAAATCATCGAACCGGCCGCCGCTCCCCCGGCCCCCCGGGGAACCGCCCGCAGCGCCTCGGGTTCGCGGATGGTCACCGAGCTGAAGGCACGCACCGCCCGGGCCAGCCGCATCTGGGTGGAAGGCAAGCACGATGCCCAGCTGGTCGAAAAGGTCTGGGGCCATGACCTGCGCGTCGAGGGCATCGTGGTCGAGCCGCTGCACGGCGTCGACGACCTTGCCGCAGCCATCCGCGCCTTCGCCCCGTCCCCGCAACGCAAGCTCGGCATCCTGGTGGACCACCTGCTGGCGGGAACCAAGGAAGCGAAGATCGCGGCCGAGGCCATGCGCGTGCCCGGGGCCGCCGGCAACGTGCTGATCGTCGGGCACCCCTATGTCGACGTGTGGCAGGCCATCCGCCCCTCCGTGCTGAAGATCAAGGCGTGGCCCGTGGTCCCGCGCGGAACCGACTGGAAGACGGGCATCCTCAAGGGACTGGGCTGGCCGCACGCCGAGCAAATCGACGTCGCCCAGGGCTGGGAGAGGATCCTTGGCCAGGTCAGGTCCTACGCGGATCTGGAACCCTCGCTGCTGGGCCGGGTCGAGGAAGTCATCGACTTCCTGACGGCCGAGGACCACTGAAAAACACCCGGACCCGGCACCCGTCCGGCCGGGTGCGGCGTGAGGTTCCTCACCGGTCGCACGCGAACGGGCAGGTGGGGCCTCGTGGACGGCGCGGATTCCCGGCCAATCCCGCCCTCCGGCCCCGATTCCGCGCCACGCGGCATTTCATGTGCACCGTCGGCACCGGATTGGGGATAAACTGGCCAACGGTTCACCCAACCCAACGAAGAGGACATCAGCAGTGGTAAACGAGGCACGAAATGCACCCGGGGGCGATAGCCAGTCGGATCGATTCGAAGGCTCCTCGGCCGCACCCTTGCCCCTGACGCCCTCCGAGGACCGCCAGTGGGCCATGATCGCGCACTTCGGCGCCATCCTCGGCTGCATTCCCTCGCTGGTGATTTACGCGGTGTTCCGTGCCCGCGGACCGTTCACTGCGCAGGAGTCCAAGGAAGCGCTGAATTTCACCTTCCCGCTGACCGTGCTGGCCATCGTGCTGCACCTGTTCTCGATGATCCCCGGCATCGGCTGGTTCT
The DNA here is from genome assembly GCF_059759235.1 of Paeniglutamicibacter sp. GQ140. Classification (NCBI taxonomy): domain Bacteria; kingdom Bacillati; phylum Actinomycetota; class Actinomycetes; order Micrococcales; family Micrococcaceae; genus Paeniglutamicibacter; species Paeniglutamicibacter sp. GQ140. The sequence goes on along the minus strand of NZ_JCAXDW010000008.1, from coordinate 150,639 downwards.
TCGCGATCCTGGTGGTGGCCATCTGGCTTTTCCTGACCATCAGCGGCGTGCGCGCCGGGATCAACGCCAACAAGTCCCGTCCCTACCGCTACGGGCTGAACCTGCGCCTCTTCCGGTAGCAGCCCCGACTTCACGCACACAAGCAAGGCGTGGCCGCTTGCCCCTCGGGGCAACCGGCCACGCCTTGCTTTTTGCATGGGTGCGGTCCGTCTGGGGGCTAGAAATCCAGTAGCCGCCGCAGCACCGCATCGGCCAACAGCCTGCCCTGCAGGGTGAGCACGACCTTCTTGGCGAACGCCGCCTCCGGCACCACCAGTCCGTCGGCAATCAGCCCGGCAATGGCCGTGCGGCCGGCCGATTCCAGCTCGGCGGTGTCCATGCCGTCGACGATCCGGGTCAGCAGCATGGCCTTCTCCAGGTAGCGGGCCTCCGCGTCGGGGGTTTCCCGTCCGGCGGCCGGCGAGCTGCCGGCGTCGATCCGCTGCTGGTAGGCTGCCGGGTGCTTGACGTTCCACCAGCGCAGACCGCCCACGTGGGAGTGCGCGCCGGGGCCCGCTCCCCACCAGTCGCCGCCGCGCCAGTAGGCAAGGTTGTGCAGGCAGCGGGTGGATTCGTCCTTGGACCAGTTGCTGACCTCGTACCATGAGTAGCCGGCCGCGGCAAAGAGCTCGTCGGCAATCAGGTACTTGTCCGCGTGGTCGTCGTCGTCGATGTTGGCGACCTCGCCGCGGCGGATCTGCCCGGCAAGCCGGGTGCCCTCCTCGATGATCAGCGCATAGGCCGAGATATGGTCCGGATCGTAGGACAGCGCCGTTTGCAAGCTGGTGCGCCAGTCCTCGATCGACTCCCCCGGGGTCCCGTAGATCAGGTCGACGCTCACCTGCAGGCCGGCCTCCCTGGCCCACTGCACGGCCATGCCCACGCGCTCGGGGTTGTGCGTACGGTCAAGGGTGGCCAGCACATGCGGCACCGCGGACTGCATCCCGATGGACACGCGGGTGAACCCGCCGTCGGCCAGCTCCTGCAGGGACTCGCGGGTCACAGAGTCCGGGTTGGCCTCCGTGGTGATCTCCGCATCGGGGGCCAGGTCCCACCGGGTGCGGATTTCACGCAGCACCCGGACCAGGTCGCCGGCGGGCAGCAGCGTGGGCGTGCCCCCGCCGAAGAAGACGGTGGAAACCTCGCGGCGGGGAACGCCGGAGGACTCCAGGACCTGCGCGCCAAAGGCGATCTCCGCGGAAACCGCCTCGGCGTAGGTGTCCTGGCTGGAGCCCGATCCAAGCTCGTGCGCCGTGTAGGTGTTGAAGTCGCAGTAGCCGCAGCGCACCGCGCAGAACGGAATGTGGACGTACACCGAGAAGGTGCGCTCCGCGGCGCCGTCGGCGCAGGTTGCCGGAAGCAACCCGTCCGAGGGCGCCGGATCCCCGAGGGGCAGGGCAGAGGGCATTGCTACTTCTTCTTGGGCTCGTCGGATGACAGGGCAACGATGAAGGCCTCCTGGGGAACCTCCACGCGGCCGACCATCTTCATCCGCTTCTTGCCGGCCTTCTGCTTTTCCAGCAGCTTGCGCTTGCGGCTGATGTCGCCGCCGTAGCACTTGGCCAAAACGTCCTTGCGGATGGCGCGGATGGACTCACGGGCAATGATGCGTGAACCGATGGCTGCCTGGATCGGCACCTCGAATTGCTGGCGCGGAATCAGTTCGCGCAGCTTTTGGGTCATCATGAGCCCGTAGGCGTAGGCCTTGTCGCGGTGCGTGACGGCGCTGAATGCGTCGACCTGTTCGCCCTGGAGCAGGATGTCGACCTTGACCAGGTCCGAGACCTGCTCGCCGTCGGCCTTCCAGTCCAGCGAGGCGTAACCGCGGGTCTTTGACTTCAGCACGTCGAAGAAATCGAAGACGATTTCTGCCAGCGGAAGCCAGTAGCGGATCTCCACGCGTTCCTCGGAGAGGTAGTCCATGCCTCGCATGACACCACGGCGTGACTGGCACAGTTCCATGATGGCGCCGACGAATTCGTTCGGGGCCAGGATCGTGCCGGCCACCATCGGCTCGTGGACCTCGAGGATCTTCCCGTCGGGGAACTCGCTCGGGTTGGTCACGGTGCGCAGCTTCTTGTCATCGGTCATGACCTCGTACACCACGTTGGGTGCGGTGGAGATCAAGTCAAGGTTGAACTCGGCCTCGAGGCGCTCGCGGGTGATTTCCAGGTGCAACAGGCCCAGGAAACCGACACGGAAACCGAAGCCCAGGGCCACGGAGGTCTCCGGGACGTAGGTCAACGCGGCGTCATTGAGCTGCAGCTTGTCCAGCGCATCGCGCAGGGCCGGGTAGTCAGAACCGTCGATCGGGTACAGGCCCGAGAACACCATGGGCTTGGGGTCCTGGTAGCCGCCCAGGGACTTTGCGGCCGGCTTGGCGAAGTTGGTGACGGTGTCGCCGACCTTTGACTGGCGCACGTCCTTCACGCCGGTGATCAGGTAGCCCACCTCGCCGACGCCCAGGCCCTTGCTGGGCTTTGGCTCCGGGGAGGAAACACCGATTTCCAGCAGATCGTAGACGGTGCCGGTGGACATCATCTGGACCTTTTCGCGCGGCGAGAGGTTGCCGTCGACGACCCGGACATAGGTGACAACGCCACGGTAGGTGTCGTAGACGGAGTCGAAGATCATGGCCCGGGCCGGGGCGTTCGGATCGCCGACCGGTGCCGGCAGGTCGCGGACGACCTTGTCCAGCAGCGCTTCGACGCCCATGCCGGTCTTGCCCGAAACCTGGAGGATGTCCTCCGGGTCGCAGCCGATGAGCTTGGAGATCTCGGCGGCGTACTTTTCGGGCTGCGCTGCCGGAAGGTCGATCTTGTTGAGCACGGGAATGATCGTCATGTCATTCTCCATGGCCAGGTAGAGGTTAGCCAGCGTCTGGGCCTCGATGCCCTGGGCGGCGTCAACCAGCAGGATGGCGCCCTCGCAGGCGGCCAGCGAACGCGAGACCTCATAGGTGAAGTCGACGTGCCCGGGGGTGTCGATCATGTTCAGCGCGTAGGACTGCCCGTCGACCTCCCACGGCATGCGGACGGCCTGGGACTTGATGGTGATTCCGCGCTCGCGCTCGATGTCCATCCGGTCCAGGTACTGGGCCTTCATATCGCGCTGGGAGACGACTCCGGTGAGCTGCAACATCCGGTCGGCCAGGGTCGACTTGCCGTGGTCGATGTGGGCGATGATGCAGAAGTTTCTGATGATCGCCGGATCAGTCGCGGCAGGCACCGGTGCGGTGCGGGCCATGGGTGACACGTAAGGGACCTCGCTAATGGGGGACGAAAATGTTTGGGGGTGCAAAATACTTCGCACAGGCCATTCTCCCATGATTGGGGCACGGTGTCGCATTGCGACTCAGGTACATGCTCCAACTGGTAGTTTGACCACATGAAGTTCAACACCGCCTCCGTCCTCAGGTTCCTTGGCCGCGCCCTCTCCTCCGCCCTCCGCGGCGCGGCCAGCAAGCAGCGCGGCACCGGCCGCCCGGCCGGCCGGCGCCCCGCCGCCACCGACCGCCGGCGCCCCTCGGCCCCAACTGCACCCGGGACGGCGGCCGGGGCGGGGAGCTGGGAGTTCGGCGGCTACCCCGGGGACTTCCGCGGCACGGTGGATGCGGCGTATTCCCCGCGCGCCGATGGCCGGCCCGACCCGGGGGAAATCGTCTGGGCCTGGGTGCCCTACGAGGAGGACCACGCCCAGGGCAAGGACAGGCCGGTGCTGCTGGTCGGGCAGGAGGGGCAGTACCTGCTCGCGCTGATGCTCACCTCGAAGGACCGCAACAACGGGCAATCCCGGGACTGGGACTACGTGGACATCGGCACCGGGTCCTGGGACCGGCAGGGCCGCCCCAGCGAAGTGAAACTGGACCGCATCATTCGCCTGCAGGAAGCCGGGATCCGGCGCGAGGGTGCGGTGCTGGGACAGCAGGCCTTCGCCCGCGTCGCCGAGCGCCTCGCCGCTTCCTGACGGGGTCCCGGCCGCACCACACCGCAGCGCCCGCGGCCGGCACTACGGCGCGGTACCCCCGAGCGCCTCGCGGCGCTGCGCCAGCGGAGTGATTCCATACCGGGACTTGAAGGCCCTGGCGAAGTAGCTTTGCGAGGCGAATCCGACCCGCAGGGCAATGGCCCCCACCGGCGTTGACTGCCTTCCCGGATCGGCCAGGATCTCCCGAGCCAGTTCCAGGCGCCGCTCCCGGATGTAGGTCCCGGGCGAATCCCCCGCCTCGGCGAAGATCCGCGACAGGTGCCGCTCGCTGATCCCGATGGCCGCGGCAACCCGGGCCGTGCCGAGCTGCGGGTCGCACAAGTGGTCCTCGATGTGACTGTGGGCCGCGGCCAGGTACCCGGTGCCGGAGGCGCCGCCGTCGCCGGAAACCAGGAGGGCGAGCAGGTCCAGCACGGCCCCCGGCCGATGCCGGGGGTCCCCGGCCTGCCCGGACAGCGTGTCGCTGACGAGCGTGGCCAGCGCCCGCATCTGCTGGTTCGACGCCGCTCCCTGGTTGAAGTCGGTGATCCGGGGCCTGGACAGCGTCTCGCCTCCGGCAAGTTCCAGATAGTCCTCGCGCGGGATGGTCAGGACCATTTCCTTCAGGCCACTGCTGAATCCGCGCATGAACGGACGGTCCGCGTCGCAGATCACGGCCTGGCCCGGCTTGACGATTTCGTGGCCGTCGCGGTGGTAAAAGAGGGCCTCCCCGCGCAGGGTGAAGAAGACGGCGATCGCGTCCGTGGGGTTCTGCCGAATGAATCGTTCACTGCGCTCCACCACCTGCGCGCTGCCGGTGACCCCGCCGAATCGAAGCGCCCCGTGGCGCAGGCTGATTTCCCTGGCCTCCAGCGGCGCCTCGTCCATCGTCCTGATATCCAGGGGAATCAATGCCCTGGCATTGTGGTGCTCCCACAGCTCGAGCCGATTTGTGGCCGGAATGCCATTGGTGCTGAAACGCAGCTGACTGGCCGGCCTGGATCCGGGCACCGCAGGGAGGGCCTCGCCGGCCACTCCCTGCCCGGCAGCGGATACCCGCGTGACATCATCTTGATTCTCGCCCATGGACCCAAAAGTGTATCCCGAATCACAGCCACCCGAAAGGTCCCGCCCGGGCAGCCAACGGGTTCGCCACGGGTATTTGCACGCAACGGACATGTTTTGGAACTGTGCGGCCACCGGGGCCAAGTCCGGTCCGCGACGGCCATGTGAGCTGCAACACTCGAGGCATACCCGGCTCCGCCCCCCAGGGCAATGAGCACCAGTCCAAGAAAGAGGGGCACGAAATGCCTGTTTTCAATGATGGAATCACCGAAACCGCTTCACCGGAGACCGCGAATGTGGTCCAGACCGACGTGCTGATCGTCGGATCCGGACCGGCCGGCAGCTCCGCGGCGCTGTTCCTGTCCAACCAGGGCATCGCGAACATCATGATCACCAAGTACCGCTGGACCGCCAACACGCCGCGGGCGCACATCACCAACCAGCGCACCATGGAGGTGCTTCGCGACGCGGGCATCGAGGACCAGGTCCTGGCCGAGGCGACGCCGCACGAACTGATGGGTGACACCGTCTACTGCGAGTCCATGGCGGGCGAGGAAATCGGCCGCCGCCCCACCTGGGGCCTGCGCCCCGACCGCCGCGCCGACTACGAGCTGGCCTCCCCCTCGATGCCCTGCGACATCCCGCAGACCCTGCTGGAACCGATCATGCTCAAGAACGCCACCATGCGCGGCACCCAGACGCAGTTCTCCACCGAATACCTCGGCCACACCCAGGACAGCGAGGGCGTGAGCGTGCAGGTATTGAACCGGCTCACCGGACACGAGTACACGATCCGCGCCAAGTACCTCATCGGCGCCGACGGCGCGCGCTCGAAGGTGGCCGCGGACATCGACCTGCCGATGGAAGGCGCCATGGACATCGGCGGCTCCATGAACATCACCTTCAAGGCCGACCTCGCCCACCTGGCCGCCCACCGTCCGTCGATCCTCTACTGGGTCTTCAATCCCGGCTCCAACATCGGCGGCCTGGGCGCCGGTTTGATCCGCATGGTCAGGCCGTGGAACGAGTGGCTGATCTGCTGGGGATTCGACATCAACGGCGAGCCCCCGGTCCTCGACAACGACGAAGCCATCAGGGTCATCCGCAACCTGGTCGGCATCGAGGACCTCGAGGTGGAGATCCTGGGCTACTCGCTCTGGGGAAACAACGAGCAATACGCCACGCACCTGCAGAAGGGGCGCGTCTTCTGCGCGGGAGACGCCATCCACAAGCACCCGCCGAGCCACGGGCTGGGTTCCAACACCTCCATCCAGGACGCCTACAACCTGGCCTGGAAGCTGGCGGCAGTCATCAAGGGCCAGGCCGGCGAGGAGCTGCTGGAGACCTATTCGGCCGAACGGGCACCGGTGGCCAAGCAGATCGTCACCCGCGCCAACGACTCCGGACGCGAGTACAAGCCGATCTTCGATGCCCTGGGTGTCACCGATGCGACCACCGACGAGGAGTTCACCGAGAAGCTGAAGCTGCGCAAGGAGAACTCGCCCGAGGGCGCGGCACGCCGCAAGGCGCTGCGGGCCGCACTGGACAACAAGGACTACGAATTCAATGCCCAGGGCACGGAGATCGGCCAGTTCTACGAATCAAGCGCGGTGGTTTCCGACGGCGGCACGCGGCCCGAACCAACGCAGGACCCGATGCTCCATCACCAGAAGTCGACATACCCCGGGCTGCGCCTGCCGCACGCCTGGATCGGCGACAGGGACCGGAAGTTCTCCACCCACGACATTGCCAAGGGCACCGGGTTCACCCTCTTCACCGGCATCACCGGGCAGGCATGGGCCGACGCCGCAGCCGAGGTCGCCTCGCGGCTGGGCATCGAACTTGCCGCAGTCGTCATCGGCGAGGGCCTCGAGGTGCAGGACCTCTACGGCGACTGGCTGCACCAACGCGAGGTCGATGAGGACGGCGTCATCCTGGTCCGCCCGGACAAGCACATCGGATGGCGCTCCCACCGCATGGTCCAGGATCCCGGGGCCGCGCTCTTCGAGGTGCTGTCCTCGATCCTGGGGCGCCCGGTCCCCGGTCCCGCGGTGTCGATCGATGAACTCATGGAACTTGCCCACTAGCCTCCCGACCACGACGGCGATGGCCGGCCTCCGCACTGCGGGTGCCGGCCATCGCCGTACGGGCACGTGCAATGCACGGGCACAGCCGCGATCCCCGCTTCGCCACGGCAGTCGTAGCTCACAGCGCTGGCCCACGATCTCGACTCGTGATGGCCATCCGAACCTGCTAGTATTACTTCTTGTGTGTCCGCGCAGGTCGACGGGCACTTCTCCCGGGTCGCCATAGGTATCCCCACGCCGCTCAGTCAATGGCCCGGAAGATATCCCTCACCGACCATACAAGCGATGAGCAAGAGAGTTTAATACAGTGGCTAATATCAAGTCCCAGAAGAAGCGCATTCTCACCAACGAGAAGTCGCGCCAGCGTAACGCTGCCGTCAAGTCCGAGCTTCGCACCGCAATCCGCGCAGTGAACACTGCCGTTGCAGCCGAAGACAAGGATGCAGCAGCAGCTGCCCTGGTTGCAGCAGGTCGCAAGATCGACAAGGCCGCTACGAAGGGTGTGCTGCACAAGAACAACGCAGCCAACCACAAGTCGGCCATCTCCAAGAAGGTTAACGCCCTCTAAGGATTGCTTCACTGAATCGTCAGGCTCCTTTTCCTCCATTTCTAGGGGAAAGGGAGCCTTTCGTGTTTGATGACGGCAGTCCTCCCCCGCGACGTGCGTCGTTGTGGGCCGATCTAGGGGAATTCCGGTGGACGTCCATCATCCGGGCCCAGTGTGGGCCCCTCGCTTCACGGGCTAGTCGGGTGGGGATCGTTCCGCGAAGTCGAGAACCCTTCGTTCACCCCTGCGCTCAGGGCACCTGCACCGGCAAGTATCTTGTGGGACCGGGGCAAACGGTCCAGAATCGGAAAGCACCGGTGGATTCCGACCGGATGGCATTTGAGCGATCCACCGCAAGGCCCGACGAGCCTGTGGCCACCACCCGAAGAGTCGTGACGTGACCGCGTATTTCCCCACCGCGGGCACCCGGTTCCGGCGGGAGGTACGGCGGGGACTGCGGAACTGCCCATTTTCCCTCAGCCGACCTCGCGACAGGTTGCGGACTGCATTCGATCCCGAAGCAGGCAGCCACCGAGTAGGGCTCGGCCGCAAATTCGATCTCCACGTCGCCCACGTCAACACACGCCACAGCCGGGCAGGCGGCCCCGGGCTTGACTACGGCCAAGACAACGGTGATGAACACCGCCAGCAACCCGGCGGCCAGGACAACGGACTTTCCCTGCTTCATGCTGTGAGCATAGCCCGGAACCGGTAGCGATCGACGCGGCTTTGGCGCGGGACGTGGTTGCGTTCCACGGCAATTCGAGACTGCCGGCGAGGGGAAATCGAAAGCACATGGCAGGCTCTTCGCCGTGCTCCCGACTCAGCGTCCCGCCGGCCTGGTACTAGCGGCGGGCGGCCAGGGAAATCTGGGTTACGGCACGCTCCACGGCGTATTCCGGATCCCGCGAGGCGCCCTTGACTTGGGCATCGGCTTCGGCCACCAGCCGGATGCAGCGGGCGAGGTCGTCGGGGTTCCAGTGCCGGGCCTGTTCCTGGGCCTGCTGGACCTGCCAGGGCGGCATGCCGAGTTCACTGGCGAGCTGCCCAGACGACTTGCGCGCCCCGGCGACCTTGGCGACCTGGCGCAGCTTCATGGCCAGCGTCGCAACGATGGGCACCGGGTCGGTGCCCGTGGCCAGGGCGTGGCGCAAGGTGCTCAGCGCGATGTCCGCCCGGCCAGCCAACGCAGCGTCGGCCACCTTGAATCCGGTGGCCTCCACGCGCCCGCCGTAGTACTTGTCGACCATGTCCTGGTCGATGGCTCCGGTGGTGTCCTGCAAGAGTTGCGAGCAGGCGGCAGCCAATTCGGACAGGTCGCTGCCCAGGGCGGCAACCAGGGCGCGTGCGCCCTCGGCACTGAGCTTGCGCTTTGCGGCCCGGAATTCCTGGGTGACGAAGTCGATCTTTTCCGCGTCCTTTTTCAGCGGCTGGCAGTCAACCACCACCGCCCCGGCGGCCTTGAGGGCATCCAGCAGCTTCTTGCCGCGCACTCCCCCGCCGTGGTGCATGACCAGGGTGACTTCGGGTGCCGGGGACTTCGCGTAGGCCAGGGCGTCGTTGAGGAAATCCTCGTTCATGGTCGCCAGGCCACGGACCTCGATCAGCTTCGTTTCGCTGAAGAGGGACGGGCTGGATGCCAGCAGCATTTCCCCGCGCTCGTAGCTGCTCGCCTCGAAGCGGGTCAACTCGATCTCGGCGCCCGCACGCAGGGTGCTGCGCACGGTGTCGAAGGCCCGTGTGGCAAGCAACTCCTCGGTACCCTGCAACAGGATCAGCGGGGCAGGGGCCACGGACCGCCATGAAATGCCCGCGTTCTTGGATGCTCCTCGTGGCGCTGCCATGACCGACCTTTACCTAGTGTTTGACGAACCCCATCGATCCTATCGCCAACCCGAAAAAGCTTCGTCACCCACGGCCCTTTGCCGGCATCCGTGTCGGTGTCGATTCCTCGGCCGGACCCAGCGAGGAGACCCGCAGCCCTTCCCCGTCCCAGCCGACAATGATGGTTCCGCTGAGGTCGGTGCGCATCACGGCCACCTTGTTCTCCTCCAAGGCCCGCAGGGCCTCGTCCGAGGGGTGCCCATAGGTGTTCTCCCTGCCGACACTGACCAGCGCCAGCGCCGGGCGGACCGTCGGCGCCGTGCGCACGCCGCCATTTTCGGCGCCGTGGTGCGAAACCTTGAGCACATCCGCGTGCCCGATAAGTCCCTTGTCGATGAGCTGGTCCATGGCTTCATCCTCCATGTCGCCGGTCGCCAGAATGGAGATCCGGCGCTGGTTCCCCGGCATCTCGATCTCGAAGCGGATGACGAGGGAAGCGTCGTTCTCTCCCGTGAACACCCCGTTGGGGATCGGGCCCAGGACCTGCCAGGCCACCGTGCCGGCGGTTCCCGTCGCGCCGGAACCGAGCTGGCTGGCGGGCACCTTGATGCCACGGGAGTCGGTGAGCCGGGGCGGGTTCGCCGGGTCATCGGCCGCCGAGTAATAGAGGTCCTCCACGGGCCGCCGCTCACCCACCCCGGCAATCCCGCCGTCATGGTCCGCATGGCGGTGGGTGATGAACAATGCGGCCACCTTCCTCACGCGCATCCGCTGCAGGCAGGCCGCGATGTCCTCCGGGGTCCTGCCGGTGTCGACCACCACGGCCCCGGCGACTCCGGCATTGATCAACAACCCGTCGCCCTGGCCGACATCGCAGGCAACCACCAGCCAGTCGACGACGGGTGCCGGCACCAGCGCGGTGACCGGCAACAGCAGGCCCAGCAGCACCCCGGTCACCACGCCCTGTGCCGCCAGGGGCATGCGCGATCTCCAGGATCCGGAGGACGGATGCACGTGGCCCAGTGCCACCAGCGTTCCCAGCACGATTCCCCACGCGAGCAGAACGCCCGCCACCCCAACCGGCCACGGACGCAGCGCCCCGGGCAGCGACGCAATCCAGGTTCCCACCAGACCCACCAGCATGGTGGGCATCCCGGCCACCCACACCAGTGCCATGCCCGCCAGCGGGAACACCATCAGGACCACCACGGCCAGCGTCCCCGCCACGGTGATGAGGGCAATGAAGGGCGAAACCAGGAGATTCGCCGGAACCGAGTACAGCGAGAAGGCGGGGTTCAGCGCCACAAGGACCGGAAGACAGGCGATCTGCGACGCCAGCGCAATCGCCGTCCCCTCCGCCAGGATGGCAGGCATCCACCGATTCAGCCCAGCGGCCATCCGCCGGCCGATGACCACGATTCCGGCAGTGGCCAGGACCGATAGCTGGAAGGCGGGCTCGCCGGCCAGCCAGGGATCAATGGCCAACAGCAGCACGACGGCGAGGATCAGGGCCGCGAGGGCGTTTCTGCCGCGGGAAGCGTGCAGGCCCACCGCGGCGATGGTCCCCATCACCGCCGCGCGCAGGACACTGGGTTCGTAGCCCACCAGGAACACGAATCCGAGCAACGCCGCCAGACCCAGCCCCAGCGTAGGCAGCCGGCCGAGTCCCAGCATGCGACCAAGGGAAATGACGAAGCCCAGCACCATGGCACAGTTTGCCCCGCTGACAGCACTCAAATGTGAAAGTCCGGCCACCTTCATGGCCTCATTAAGGGCCTCGTCCGTCCCGCTGCGGTCCCCGAACACCATGCCGGGGAGCAGGGTTCGGGCCGGTTGCGGAAGCGATGCGCAGGCCGCCACGAAGCGGGCGCGCATCGCCTCGAACACCCCAGGCGGCTTGGGCTCGCCCACCGGCAGCAGGTCCGCGGCGGCGTTGAGCCAGAAGCGCTGCCGGTCCCCGGGCTCGGCGGCCGAAACCTTGGCCAGCACCTCGACGGTGCTGCCGCCGGCCGGCGGGACGCCTCCGGCGCGGGATTCGGCATAGCTCAGCCGCACCGGCACTCCGGAGACGACCCAGTTCCCTCGCCGGGCCACGGAGAGCACGCGCGCCTCGACGGTGAACTGTCGATGTTCCCGGGCGTCCTCGGAGAACCTGTCGATGACGCTCCCGGCCCTCGGGGCTGCTGTGAAGGCGAGCTGGACACGCACCGGCGACCCGCCGGACGCCGCTGCCTCCAGCTCGGCCGGGTTGCTGCCAGCCCCGGTCAGCACCAATTGCGTGAAGACCAACGCGGCAGCGGCACAGGCCAGTGCCGGTGCTGCAAAGCTGGGCGTCGCAACTCCGCCCAGCCGCCCGTGCCGGGGACGCAGCAACGCCAGCAACCCCGTGCCGGCGGCCAGCCACAGCCCCACCGCCCAATACACCTGGCGGGCTTCGGCCAGCTGCACCCCGCCCAGCGCCGCGGCCCAGGTCGCGGCCAACGCCCAGCAACCGCGCACATCGATTGGCCCCGGTTCCGGCTCCGGTTCGTCTTTCGGCCGCCGTGCCAGCGCAGCGCGGAGGAAATTTGCAAGCCGCCCCAGGCCCGGATCCTGGTGCCGCTTGCTTCCTGCTCCAGCATCGCCCCATTCGTGAGAACCCATGCACTCAAGACCATACGATGAACGTTGCCATGCGGTCCGGGCAGCGCCCGGCTGTGGACAACAACGGTGCCTTCCGGGAATCGGAGGCGGAAGGAGCACGACATCGGCACTGCTGCCGAGGCGCAACCTTGGCTCGGTCTGGCCGATTCAACCGGCATCATGGTTGGTTTCGGACATGCGGACGCACAAATAGGAGCTTGGCGGCAACGATTCGGCTTCTCCGTGGTCGAGTAGCGCGCGTTCAAGGTTGCCAAGCTAGACGCTGCCCGTGGCCGGATTCGAGGGGCGCCTCAGGGTCAGCAGCACTTTCCACGTGTCGGGAATCGACCCGAGCGAAGTCCTGCTGCTGCGCAACACCTTCAAGAAGGACGGGCTGACCGGCCCCGATGGCCTCACACCCGCGATGGACATGGCCTACGTCCGCGAGTAGAGGGTGAAGTTCCTCCATATCGCGAATCTTGGAACCTCGCAGTTAGTAAACCATTTGGTCATTCGTCGGTATATGGATACGATGGCTACGTTCGATGAAGCGCGCACGGAGCGCGAAGCGTGGACCCGGCTGCAGTGCCCTTCTCAAGATGTTGTCACCACGGTGTGCGGCGCCTAGCGACACCGTTGCTGCCGCAGGACCGGGCTACTTCTGACTGTTGAGGACTGCCAGCGTGCCGTCTTCCGCTTGCTGGGCATTGCCAGCGCACGGGTGGGCGTTCCAAGGTTCCGTATGGGAAAGGTTTCGAATGGACTTTGACGAAAGTGTCGCCGATCAGCTGATCTCCGCGTGCGATGAGGCAGTTGCGGTGTTGAGCGAGCAGCGTGGGCCGCGAGCATCTGTGACCGGAGGGGCGCTGGATGAGTTTCGTGGGCCGTTCGCCGTGATGTTCCAGCGGAATGCTGCTGCGCAGTCGGCGGCACGGAACATAGTGGTCGGGGCGCTGGAGAATCTGACAAGTCAGGTGCGGTTCGCGAAGACCCAGGCCGAACAGGCCCGCCAGGAACTAAAGAACGAGCAGGCGAAGGCCCTGTGGCATCTGGCCTAGGACGGCTTCATGGCTGTTGGTGCCGAGTATGTGAGGGCCCGGGTTCTGGGGCTTACGTTTCCTGGATGGTTCTCCGAGTCCGAGGTTCGCCGCCCCGAAGTGGTTCTCCCACCGATGGTCTTCGAGCCTCACGTGTGGGCAACCGGCGGGGGCTCGGGCACGAGTTCCGCCGTGCCGGACGCTTTGAAGCGGGCGTCAGCACTGTTCACCGAACAGCGCGAAGTCGTTGAACAGACGTGCGAACGCGTCGTGCGTGCCCTTGGTCAGTTCCAGGCTTCATGCTCGTGGGCGTTGAGTGACGTGGACGCGTTCGCTCCGGCCGTCTCTCGGTTTAACAAGGATGACCGCGATGATGACGAGAAATTGTGGTGGATTGCGGACGCGTTCCGTACCGCCGGGCAAGGCGCCGATTTGACCGTGCCGATTGAGTTGTCCACGACGTCTCTGGCCCTGGCTATCTCCCCGAGCGAGGTGCCCGGGGAGACCCTCCTGACGTTTCTCGCCACGGCTTCGCCACTGGAGGTGGAAGTTGCGTCGGGGAATCCGGAATGGGTCAACCCCCTGGCCTCGGTGCCCCCGGAACGGGTCGCCAAGTGGTGGGCCGGGCTACGCGGCCCCGGCAGCAAGGTGGAGCTTGATGCATCGAACGGCTATTCGGTGCAGCAGCGGGTTCTACTGGGATCTGCACCCAAGGTGTTCGGGTCCTTGGACGGAATCCCTGCGCTGGACCGTGTGTATGCCAATGAATTGGTTGCGGGATCGGATATCGAGGCGGCCGAGTCGGAGCTCGCCATGCTTCGGAAAGTCGCTGTCGGTGACCCGATGGCGTACCGGACCGAGGGGCGCCGGGAATTCCTCGTGAAGGAGATCGAGTACCTGAAGAAGGTTAGGTCCGGGGATGTGCAGTTGTATTTGTACGACCGTGGGAAGTCGCGGATCATTGAAATGATCGGAGCCCCGGATCAGGATACTCAGCGCGTGATCACGTATATTCCCGGCACCTTTACGAGCCGAGCGAGTTTTTACGATGGCGGTACTCAACAAATTTCTAAGTACCTGGTCCGTTGGGCTCCTCGTACGACGGCGTTCGTGTATAAGGACGGAATCTTCCCGGGGGAAGACCCCTACGCCGGCGAGCAAGATAATGTTCGTCTTAGTGAGGCGAACGACCCGGAACGTGGCTTGGACGCTGGACGCCAGCTTGCAAGCTTCCAGCGCGGGATGCAATCGGACCCGCTGCTTCAGGGAACCGAGCAGATCGGCATCGGACACAGTTGGGGGTATCAGAACCTCACGAGTTCCGAAATTTTTGGTGCCGAATACGAAAAGTCCATTTCCCTGTCGGGGGCCGGGATGCATGAACAGTGGGTCCCCGATGCGGAAACGCAATACACGAATTACGTATACGAGGGAGATGGCTTGTACATAACGCAAGATACGGGGCTGGTTTGGGACGGTAAAGTGCCACGTGCCCATGAGGCTTTTGAGAACCATGTCTACGCCAGGCCTTTCGGTGAGGGCGGCCTGGCTGACGACCACACCGTCATCGCGTCCGACAGTCAAGACAATAAGAAAGTACTAAAGGACATGCAAAAGCTGGTGAAGAAATGATTCGAGTGCGATTGGCTGTCGCTGCGGTGGCGCTGCTGTTAGGTACTACGGGGTGCGCGCCCAGCGAGTCTGGTGAACCCACCAGTACGGTCGGAATAGAAAGGAGCACCCCCGTGGAGAACGAGTTGACGTGGCAGAAGGCCAAGGCCCGGGCGCAAGCCATGGAAATGGAGATCGCCAAGCTGATTCCCGAAGACAAAGTGGTGAAGATCGACCAGGGAAAAACCGGTACATTATTCAGCTGCAGTGAAACACTACACAATTGGAATGGGGCGACCACTGTTTCTTTGAGCAAGGGGACAGAGCCAGAGTCTCTCGTCAAGGCGATTGAAGCACATTACCAGGACAGCCGCTTCACCATCGAAACAGATGTCGACATTGTCGGAGACTATCGGGTGCAGCTTCGTTCTCCGGACACTGCAGAGAATTACATCATCGTCAAGGATGGCCAGGGGACGATCAGTATCGATTCTGGTTCTGCTTGTTTCACCTTGCCTGAAGGCGAGTATCCGGGTGGTGATTTCTAAGCATTGCTGGCAAAGGTGGGTGCTCGCTGGATGCCCCTGGGTGCTCAAGACCGATGCGGCCTTCTGTACTGACGTCGACCAAAGTCCTAGTCAGCCTCCGGCCTCATCAATGTCCACACGCCCGAAATCAACCATGCCCTGGACCGGATCTTTCATCGGGTACCCGGGTGCCGTCGGTTCCGTGATTTTCCCGGGTCGGCGGCCCTTCCCGTTTTCGGGCAGCCGGCTGGCGGCCAGGTCGCGAGCCGGTGACGCCGAGATCCATGTCCCGGGCGTTGGTCTTTCACCAGCAGGTCGCCAATGCGGAGTGCCGACTGCGCGGGTCACGATCCGGCACTGGACAATCGCATAGCCGAGGCAACCACCGACAAGAAGTACTGAGTATGCCCCGAGACCCATTTCGGCGCCGTGATTACCCTTTCCCGTCAGGAGCACAGCGTGCACACCCTGGTGGAGCCGTTGGAGAAGCAGGGCTGACCCTGGGCTTCGCGTGCAACTTGTTCAAGCATGCTTGCTGGTATTAGACCCACCTCCTTTTACAACAGTATCTCCGCTGACAGCAAAAAAGATCACACCATCATCGCGACTAACAGCCAAGAGAATATGAAAGTGCTCGAAGACATGAGGGAGTTGGTGAAGAGATGAATCGTGTGCGATTCACAGTCGCTGCGGTGGCGCTGATGGTAAGTTTCACTGGATGCGCGCCAAGTGATCAGTACGGTGAACCGTCCAAATCGACGACAACGAAAGAGGCCGCACCTGTGGGGAACGAGTTGACGTGGCAGGAGGCCAAGGCCCAGGCGCAAGCCATGGAACTGGAGATCGCCAAGTTGATTCCCGAAGACAAAGTGGTGAAGATCGACCAAGGGAAAACCGGTACTCTATTCAGCTGCAGTGAAACACAACACAATTGGAATGGGGCGACCACTGTCACTCTGAGCAAGGGGACAGAACCAGAGCCTCTCGTCAAGGCGATTGAAGCGCAGTACCAGGACAGCCGCTTCACCATCGAAACAGATCTCAGCATCACTGGAAATTATCGGGTGCAGCTACGCTCTCCAGACACTGCAGCGTCCTACATCATCGTCAGAGATGACCCGAATGCAATTCGTATCGCTTCTGGCTCTGCATGCTTCACCTTGCCTGAAGGAGAGTATCCGCATGGTGATTTCTAAGCATTGATGGCAAAGATGGGTGCTCGCCGGGTGCCCCTGGGACTTTGGTACTTGGATTTATTCTTGACGCTCAGGGCCGATGCAATCTTCCGTACGGGCGTCGAGCAACGTCATAGTCACTCACCTCCTTCAGCCTTGTCCGCAAGCCCGAAATCAACCATGCCCTGGCCCGGATCTTTCATCGGGTGCCCGGGCGCCGTCGGTTCCGTGATTTTCCACTGGAGGCGGAAATTGCGTCGGGGAATCCGGAATGGGTCAACCCCCTGGCGTCAGTGCCCCCGGAACTGGTCGCCAAGTGGTGGGCCGGGCTACGCGGCCCCGGCAGCAAGGTGGAGCTTCGTGCATCGAGCGGGTATTCGGTGTTGAGATGATCGGCACCCCGAGCGAGGACACGCGGCGGGTGGCCACGTATGTTCCGGGCACGTTTACGAGCCTGAAGAGTTTTTACGACGGTGGAACCCAGGAATTCTCCAGGTACCTGGTGGAAGAAGCCCCGGGTACGGTGGCGTTCGTGTACAAAGACGGGCTCTTCCCGGGGGAAAACCAGCGTGAGCGCGGGACGGATCTCGGCCGCCTTGGTGAGGCTAACGATCCAGGGCGTGGATTGGACGCTGGACGGCAGCTGGCAAGCTTCCAGCCGGGGATGAAAACCGATCCGCTCCTTCAGGGCACCGAGCAGGTCGGGATCGGGCACAGCTGGGGGTACCAGAACCTCACGAGCTCTGAAATCTTCGGTGCCGAGTATGAGAAGTCGATATCCCTCTCCGGGGCCGGGATGCAAGAACAGTGGGTTCCGAATGCGGAGACCCTGTACTCGAATTTCGCGTATAAGGACGACGTCCTACTCTGGGCGCAACGAACGGGTCAGGTTTGGGACGGTAAGGTACCAATTACACATGAATCATTTACTAATCACGGCTACAACAGGCCTAACCATGGAAGTATCCTGCCTGATGGGAACCCGATTGACGACCACACTCTCATCGCCACCAACAGCCAAGAGAATAGGAAGGTGCTGAAGCACCTGCTCAACGAGGTAATGAAGTGATCCGGACACGATTGACAGCCATCGCCGCGGTGGTGCTGATGGCAGGTCTCAGCGGATGCATGCCAAGTGATCAGTCTGGGGACCCGACCAGCGTGACGACAACGGAGGAGGGAGGCGCTGTGGAGAGCGAATTGACATGGCAGGAGGCCAAGGCCCGGACGTTGGCCATGCAACTGGAGATCGCGGAGCTGATTCCCGAAGCCAAGGCCGTCAAGATCCATAACAAGAAAACCGGTACCCTGTTCAGTTGCAGCGAAACACAACATAACTGGCTCGGATCAGCCACAGTTACGTTGACGGAGGGTACTGAACCGGAGCCACTGGTGAAAGATATCGAAGCGCACTACCAGGACAGCGAGTTCGATATCGAAACAGATATTGACAATGTGGGAAATTACGAAATCCAGTTACGGTCATTGAACACTGCAGAGAATTATATCGTGGCTGCAGGATGGGACCCCGACACAATTCGTATCGATTCTGGATCTCCCTGCTTCACGTTGCCTGAGGGTGTCTATCCGGGCGGCGACTTCTAGGCACTGATGGCAAAGGGGGTGTGCTCGTCGCACGTCCATGGGATTTTGTCACTTGAGTTTATTCTTGACGCTCAGGGCCGATGCTATCTTCCGTACGGGCGTCGAGCAACGTCATAGTCACTCACCTCCTTCAGCCTTGTCCGCAAGCCCGAAATCAACCATGCCCTGGCCCGATCCATTTACCGGGGGCCCGGGCGCAGTCGGTTCCGTGATTTTCCCCGGGTCGGCGGCCCTTCCCGTTTCGGTCAGCCGGCTCCAAGATCAAGCACCGGAAAACTGCATTGCCGAGGCACCACCGACAAGAATTACTGAGAATGTCCCAGAGCTATTTTTTCGGGAATCAGCTTGCCGATCTCCAGTTCCATGGATTGTGTCTGGGCCTTGGCCTCCTGCCACGTCAACTCATTCTCCACAGGTTCGCCCCCCGTTGTCTTCGTATAGTTCAGTGCCACCGACGGATCAGAGGGTGCGCAACCGGTGAGACTTACCAATAGCACCAATGTGGCGCCGGTGAATCGTGTCCGGATCATCTGACCACCTTCTTGTGCGCGTCTCCGAGAGTTTTCCAATTGTCTTCAATGGCGGTAGCGATGATGGTGCGGCCTCCCCTACGTCAGGCATAAGCGGTCCCACGCTGAGCAACCCCACCCCGGCCGCGAATGGCCGCCCGCTCGGCGCAAAACGCGATCGTGGATCAATCCGTGGCGCAATCGGCGGTGAGCGGATTCAGCGAACAACCCGCCCGGCAACGCTGACGATTGCGCCGCCGCCTTGAGCATGAACGCTCCGCAAATACCATCCTGGTGGGCGTCTCCATGACCGGTCCGTCGCCATTTACCTTGACGGCTTCATCGCCGGATGTCGCGGAGGCCAACTGCACGTCATCATACGGGCGAGCCAGGATGTAGCCACCCCTGCCATCGATGCCTAGAACTCGCCGCGTGAAGGCACGCCCTCCGGCAAGGTAAAGCACGCAGACCCCGATGCAATGCGAATCGTTCCGGGCTCGAATATGCCGAAGATGTAGCTTTCTGCGGCGTCTCGTGAGCGTAATTGCACCCGATAGTCTCCAACGATGTCCAGATCGGATTTGATGGCGAAGGGGCCATCCCGGTAATGCGCCTCAATCGCCTTCAAGATTGGTTCTTCCTGGGTCCCCTCAGCTAAGGTGACGTTGGTTGACCCACTCCAATTGTGTTGTGTCTCGGAGCAACTGAACAGCAGGCCCGTCTCCCGCTGCTCGATCTTGGCCACCTTGTCTTGGGGAATCAGGTCGGCGATTTCCAGCTCCATTGCCTGGGCCTTGGCCTTGGCGTCCTGCTAGGTCAGCTCACTCTCCACGGGGGCAGTCCCTTCGGTTCCGGTCGTGCCGGTCGCTGCCCCGGACGTGCACCCGGTAAGCGCCGCCAACAGCACCAACACGGCAGCAGTGAATCGTGTCCGGATCATTTCATTACCCACCTAATCATGTCGAAGCGTGCCTCGAGATTGCCTTGGCCCTCGGGGTCGGCCCTCTGGATTTGACTATGGTCGTCAACCGGATCACCTTCACCGTCAGGCCTGGAATAGAAGCTATTGGTAAACGCCTCTTGAGTACTCGGTATCCTACCGTGCCAGACCAACCCTTTCCTTTGCGCCCAAAGCAAGGCATCGCGCTCATACACGAGATTCGTGTACTCGGTGTCCTCGTCCCGAACCCACTTTTCGTGCATTCCAGCCCCCGACAAGGAAGTGGACTTGTCCCACTTGGCACCGAAGATCTCAGAACTCGACAGGTTCTGGCAAGAAGAAGACATTGAACACCAGTATCTAGACGACGATGTGCTCAAAGGGCCGCCGTGCCATAGTCGCGCTGGCGATGCCCGTCTCCCGGGACGTCGGGCGGGAACCAACGGGCAAGATCCAGCCCGCCCGACCGCAGCCCGGGCCGCTCAATCGAAGACCACGCGTTCGCGCAGGTTGCCCAGCAGCGCCGGGCCGATGCCGCTCACGGCATCAAGTTCGCCGAGGTTCTTGAACGGTCCGTTGGCCAGCCGGAACTCCAGGATCCTGCCCGCCAGGGAAGGGCCGATGCCCGGCAGCTCCTCCAGTTGCCCCTGGTCGGCCGTGTTCACGTTGATTTTCCCCGGCTGGGTCCCGGTCCCGCTGGTTCCGTCCGACGTCCCGGGAGCCGGGACCCCGGCAGCCGGCGGCTGCCCGGTCTCGCCCCTGCGCGGGATGCGGATCTGTTCGCCGTCGCGGATTTGTGCGGCAAGGTTGATCGCCTCTGGGGCTGCATCCTTGGCCAGGCCGCCGGCCAGATCCACCGCGTCGAGGACCCTGGAGCCCAGCGGCAGGGAATAGACCCCGGGTTTCTTCACGGCGCCGACCAGATGGACCACGGCTGTCGCGCCGGCCACCGGAGGGGCAGTGGCGCCCGGCTCCTGCGGATCTTCCTCCGGCCACTGGATCCCCTGCGTTACCGGTGGCGCGTCTGCTCTGTCGGGAGCCGGCACGGGATTTGCCTGCGATATGGGGGCAGTCTCCAGCGGGATGGATTCCGCGGCTCCTGGCGCACGCGGCGGCGGGTTGAACAACAGCGACACCGAGATCCAGGTCAGGGCCCCGAGAATCAGGACAATCGCGGCGGACCTGCCAATGAGCACGCGCAGGCGACCCGGGACGGGAGCCAGGTTGCTCCTTGTGGCATGATCCACCCACTCGTGAGAGCCCATGCCCTCCAGTGCACACGATCCTCGGGTCCGTGCGGCGCCGGCGGTGCCCGGTTGTGGAGAACCACGGCCCGGTAGCGCCGGGGTCCGGCTGCCGGGGGCGCTAGTTCGTTCCCGTGTCCTCGGGGTTGGCCTGATTGGCGGGAGAAGCAGGTTCTTGGGTGGCGGGCGCTGCTGCACCTTGCGGAAAGGGCGCGGCGGCGCGACGACGCGATTCCCGGCGTTGCGCCTCGGTGCGGGGCTTGGGCTCCGGCCTTGGCTTCGGTTCGGGCTTTACCTTGGATTCAGGTTTGGCAGGTCTGGGCGCCGGGGGCGCGATGCCGCCGGAAATCGCGACGGCCAACACGCCGGCCCCGGTGTGGGCACCGAGCACGGCCGGGACCGGGACAGCCAGGACCTCGAACAGGGAGGCGCCGGCCAGTTCCTGCACGATTTCCTCGGCGGCTTCCTGGTTCCCGAAGTAGTGCACCGCCAGGCGCGCCTGGGGCCCACGCGCGGCTGCCTCGTCGCGGGCAATGGCCACCAGGCGAGCCAGCGTGCGCGAATGGGTGCGGACTTTTTCGTGGGCGACGATCTGTCCGTCGCGCACCGAAAGGATCGGCTTGACGTTCAGCAACGTGCCCAGCACCGAGGCCAGGGTGCCGATGCGTCCTCCGCGGCGGAGCTGTTCCAGCGAGGGCACGGCGAAGTACACGTGGTTTTCGGCGGCGCGGTTGGCCACCGCCTCCAGCTCTGCCGGCGGAGCCCCGGCGGCGGCCAGCTCCGCGACGTCCATCACCGCGAATCCCTGGGCCAGGGCCACGGTAAGCGAATCGATCACGGTGACGGGCACCGGCGAGGACTCAGCGGCCAGGCGCGCCGCATCCACCGTCCCGGAGAGCACCGAGGAGAGGTGGATGGAAATGATTTCCTCCACCCCCGCATCGGCGAGTTCCCGGTAGGCGCGCAGCAGCTGCCCCGGTGCCGGCCGCGAGGTGCGCACGGCCTTGCCCATGGCCAGGCCGAGGGCCAGCTCGGTGGGCACGTCGTCGGTGCCCTCGGAAAAGATCTGGTCGTCGACCATGACCGGCATGGGCACCACGCGCAGGTATCGGGCGTGTTCACGCACCCAGACCTCGGGAAGCGCGGCGGCCGAATCGGTGACCACGCCCACGGGCACGAATCCCCGGGGCGGTGTCATCTGGCGGGCAGGTTCGGCGCCGCGCCTGCCCCACAGCCGCCCCACCCAGCCGCCGGGGCCGCCGGGGCCGGCGGGCCTCGGCGGTCTGGGCGGCGGCTGGGTGGCGTTCATCTCTGTAGGCTACCTTCCCCCGCTAGGAGGCGGGAACCACGTTGACGAGTTTCGGTGCGCGCACGATGACCTTGTTGATCGCCGCGCCGTCCAGGTAGCGCACCACTGCCTCGTCGTTCAGGGCCAGTGCCTCGAGTTCCTCGGCGGTGATGTCCACCGAGACCTCCAGGCGCGCCCGGACCTTGCCGCGGATCTGCACGACCGCGGTGACGGTGTCCTGCACCAGCAGGGCCTCGTCGACCGCCGGCCAGCCGGCGTTGGCGACGGATGGCTCGTGGCCCAGGGCCGCCCACATATCCTCGGCCGTGTAGGGCGCGAAGAGCGAGAGGATGACCGCGACGGCCTCGGCGGCCTCGCGGACCGCCGGGTCCGACGCGCCGGCGCCGGAGTCGATGGTCTTGCGGGTCGCGTTGACCAGCTCCATCAGCTTGGCGACGACGACGTTGAACTTGCCGCCCTCGAGCATGGCGGCTGCCTCGTGCACCGCCTTGTGGGTGACCTGGCGCAGCGCCTTGTCGCCGGTGGCCGGGTCGGTGCCCGGTTCGCTGTCGACGTCCTGCGCCATGCGCCAGGCGCGGGCCAGGAACTTCTGCGAACCGCCCGGGGACACGTCGGCCCAGTCCACGTCGTCCTCCGGCGGGGAGGCGAAGATCATGGTCAGGCGCACCGCGTCGACGCCGAACTTGTCCAGCTGCTCGCCCAGGTCAACGCCGTTGCCCAGCGACTTGCTCATGGCCTTGCCGCCGTTGAGCACCTGTCCCTGGTTCAGCAGCGCGCTGAAGGGTTCGGTCACGTCGATCAGCCCCAGGTCGAAGATGACCTTGGTGAAGAAGCGCGAGTAGAGCAGGTGCAGGATCGCGTGCTCGACCCCGCCCACGTACTGCCCGACCGGCATCCAGTCGCGCACCGCCTGCGGGTCGAAGGGGCCCTCGGTGTAGTGGGGGGAGACGAAGCGCAGGAAGTACCAGGAGGAGTCCACGAAGGTGTCCATGGTGTCGGTGTCGCGCTTGGCGGCGGCACCGCACTTGGGGCAGTCCACGTTGACCCAGTCCTCGGCCGCGGCCAGCGGGCTCGTGCCCTTGGGGGCCAGTGCCTCGCCGCGCAGGTCATCGGGCAGGCGGACAGGCAGCTGGTCGTCGGGGACCGGGACCTCGCCGCAGTGCGCGCAGTGGATGATCGGGATCGGGGTGCCCCAGAAGCGCTGGCGGCTCAGCAGCCAGTCGCGCAGGCGGAAGTTCACGAACTTCTCGCCGGTTCCGGCCGCCTCGACGATCTCGATGGCGCGGGCGATGCCCTCGGCCTTGGGCAGTCCGTCCAGCTCCCCGGAGTTCACCAGGGTTCCCTCGCCGGCGGTGGCAACGCCGGTGGCCGCCGGGTCTTCCTCGCCGGTGTCCAGGACCACGCGCACCGGCAGGTCGAAGGTGCGGGCGAAGTCAAGGTCGCGCTGGTCGTGCGCGGGCACTGCCATGATCGCGCCGGTGCCGTATTCGGCCAACACGTAGTCGGCGGCCCAGACCGGCAGCTTCTCGCCGTTGAGCGGGTTGATGGCGTAGCGGCCGGTGAACACGCCGGTCTTCTCGCGCTCGGTGGCCTGGCGCTCGATTTCGCTCAGCGCCTTGACCTTTTCCTGGTAGGCCTCCAGGGCCTCGCGGTGCTCCTCGGTGACCAGTTCGTTGGCCAGCTCGGCATCGGCGGCGACCACGAAGAAGGTGGCGCCGTGCAGGGTGTCCGGGCGGGTGGTGAAGACCGTGGTCTTGTGGGCTTCCTTGTCGCCGGCGGCCTCGATGACGAAATCGACGTGGGCGCCCTCCGAGCGGCCGATCCAGTTCTTCTGCATGGCCAGCACGCGCTCGGGCCAGTGGCCCTTGAGCTCTTCCATGTCATCGAGCAGGCGGTCGGCGTAGTCGGTGATCTTGAAGTACCACTGGTTCAGCGACTTCTTGGTCACGACGGTGCCGCAACGCTCACACGCGCCGTTGACGACCTGCTCGTTGGCCAGCACGGTCTGGTCGGTCGGGCACCAGTTCACCGGGTGGTTCTTGCGGTAGGCAAGGCCCTTTTCATAGAAGCGGGTGAACAGCCACTGGGTCCAGCGGTAGTATTCCGGGTCCGAGGTGTGGATGCGGCGGTCCCAGTCGGCGGAGATCGCATAGCGCTTGAAGCTGGCGGCCTGCGTGTCGATGTTCTTGTAGGTCCACTCGGCGGGGTGGGCGTTGCGCTTGATGGCGGCGTTCTCGGCCGGCAGCCCGAAGGAGTCCCAGCCGATCGGGTGCATCACGTCATAGCCCTGCTGGCGCCAGTAGCGGGAGACGACATCTCCCATGGCGAAGGCCTCGGCGTGGCCCATGTGCAGGTCGCCGGAGGGGTAGGGAAACATGTCAAGCACGTAGCGGCGTTCGGCGCTACCGTCGTCCTTGGGCGTGAAGACCCCGAGTTTGTCCCACACCGGGGCCCACTTGGCTTCCATTTCCTGGAAGCTGTAGGCCGCTGCGGCGGACTCGTTGTCAGCGGTTTCGGTGCCGGTCGGCTGGGTGCTCACTATCGGGTTTCGCCTTCTTCTGTTCATGCGCCTGTGGGTGAAACGTGGCTGTCCTGCTTGTTGCTGGCGTGTATCGGCGGCGTAAGCCCCCTGACACACAAAAGCCCCTTGGCAATCAAGGGGCGGCCGCATGGGTTTATCCCATGCGGCTAACTTAGCAAGAGCACTGCGTTCATGCCCCATATTCTACCCCACAAGACGCCGGCCCCGCGGGCTTGCCGGATGCACGCCCGCCCCCGGGCGCCAGCCACGGTGGCCTAAAGCACGTCCTCGTCGACCCAGTCGAAGGTGCGGGTGACGGCCTTCTTCCACAGCCGCAGCTGCCGATCGCGCTCCGCCGGTTCCATGGACGGCTCCCATCTCTTGTCCTCGGACCAGTTGGCGCCCAGCTCCCCGAGGTCCTTCCAGAAGCCGACGGCCAGCCCGGCGGCGTAGGCGGCCCCCAGCGCGGTGGTCTCGGTGACCCTCGGGCGGATCACCGGGACCCCGAGCAGGTCCGCCTGGAATTGCATCAGCGCGTCGTTGGCGACCATGCCGCCGTCGACCTTGAGTTCGGTGAGCGGGACCCCGGAATCGGCGTTCACGGCGTCCAGCACTTCCCGGGTCTGGAAGGCGGTGGATTCCAGCGCCGCCCGGGCAAGGTGGTTCTTGTTGGCGTAGCGGGTCAGCCCGACGATGGCCCCGCGCGCGTCCGCACGCCAGTAGGGGGCGAACAGCCCGGAGAATGCGGGCACGATGTACACCCCGCCGTTGTCCTCCACGCCGGCTGCCAGTTCCTCGACCTCCACGGCGGTGGCGATCATCCCGATGTTGTCGCGCAGCCACTGCACCAGCGAGCCGGCCACAGCGATCGACCCTTCCAGCGCATAGACCGGTGCGGCGTCGCCCAGCTTGTAGCCAAGGGTGGTCAGCAGTCCGTTCCTGGAGCGGACGATTTCCGTCCCGGTGTTGAAGATCAGGAAGCAGCCGGTGCCGTAGGTGTTCTTGGCTTCCCCGGGCCCGAAGGCAGCCTGCCCGAAGGTGGCCGCCTGCTGGTCGCCCAGGATCCCGGCGATCGGCACCTGGCGCAGAAGCTGCGAGGTGTGCACGGTTCCGTAGACTTCGGAGGAGGACTTGATGGCGGGCATCATGGCGACCGGCACCCCGAAGTCGGCCAGGATCCCCTGGTCCCACTCCAGCGTCTCCAGGTCCATGAACAGCGTGCGCGAGGCGTTGGTGACGTCGGTGATGTGCACCCCGCCATCGGTGCCGCCGGTCAGGTTCCAGGTCACCCAGGTGTCGGTGGTGCCAAAGAGCAGGTTCCCCGCCTCGGCCTCCCGGCGAGCCCCCTCCACGTTGTCCAGGATCCATTTGACCTTGGTGCCGGAAAAGTAGGGTGCCAGCGGCAGGCCCACGCGTTCCTTGTACCGGTCGACTCCCCCGTCGGCCGCCAGCTCCTCGACGATGCCCTGGGTGCGGGTGTCCTGCCAGACGATGGCGTGGTGGATGGGCTTGCCGGTGCGTTTGTCCCACACCACGGTGGTTTCGCGCTGGTTGGTGATTCCCACGGCGGCGATGTCGTGCCGGGTGAGGTTGCCTTCGGCCAGCGCAATGCCGATGACCTTGCGGACGTTGTTCCAGATCTCCACGGCATCGTGCTCAACCCAACCCGCATGCGGGAAGATCTGCTTGTGTTCCATCTGCCCCGTGGAGACCACGGTGCCGGCATGGTCGAAGACGATGGCCCGGGAACTGGTGGTGCCCTGGTCGATCGCGATCACGTACTTGTGCATGTCGGTGCCTTTCAAGGGTGCCGTTCAGAAGGGGGGGTGGCGTCCGCCGGCGGGAAGCGCCGTGCGGTGCGCGGTGTCAGGCGTTGCTCAGGGCCACATGCGCCCCGTGCTCCTCGGTGAGCACGCGCCGGCACGCCTGGACCTGCGCCGCGGTCTGGGCCGCGTCCCAGCCGAGCACCGGTGCCAGCGCCTCGGCCACCTGCGCCAGCAGCGCCTCGGTCACCAGCCCGCGGAAGGCCAGCGAGGTGCGCCGGATGAAAACGTCGGCAAGCGTCCCGACCTGCTCGTGCGTGCCCAGGTAGCGCACCTCGGCCGCGGAGAGTTCCGGGCAGCCCGGCAGCGTCGCGTCGTCAGGTCCGATGAACCCCAGCACCGCGTCGGCGCGGGTGCCATAGCGTTGCAACAGCACCTCGAGCCGTGCCCGCGGGGCCTGCCGGGCGCGCCGGGAATACCAGGCCTCCAGCTCCGCCGGGGTCCGGGGGTAGTCCCGCCCCCCGCCGATGGGCAGCGACCGGGTGCCGGGGATCGGCGAGACCCCGAGCTCGGCCAGCACCTTGTTGCCCAGGGTCCTGCCCAACGCGCGGAAGGTGGTCCACTTCCCGCCGACCAGCGACAGCATTGGGGCGCCCCCGGCAAGCCTGGTGTGTTCGATCCGGTAGTCGCGCGAAACGAAGCCCGGGGCGGTGTCGTCGTGGCGCGGCAGCGGGCGGACCCCGGAGAACCGGTAGACGATCTGCTCCGCTGACACCGGGATGGACGGGAAGACGTGGCCGATCAGCTCGAAGAAGTACGCGACTTCCTCGTCGGTGCAGCGGGCGGGTTCGCCCATGTCCGCATCGATGTCGGTGGTGCCCACCAGCACCCGGTCCCGCAGCGGGTAGATCAGCACGATGCGCCCGTCGGAGTGCTCGAAGAAGATCTCCCGTCCGTCGCAGGCGGCCAGCAGCCCGGGATGGTCCAGCACGATGTGGCTGCCCTTGGTCCCGCCCATGAAGCTGCTGGGGGTGCCGATCGCCGCGTTGGTCATATCCACCCAGGCGCCGGTGGCGTTGACGATGACCTGCGCGTCGAAGTCGAACTCCTCCCCGGTGAGCTCGTCGCGCAATCGCGCCCCGCGCTCGCCGTGGCCGATGAGGGCCACGTAGTTGCTGGCCCGCGCGTGCGGGTTTGCCTCCAGCCCGTCGCGCAGCACGTCCAGGGTCAGCCGCTCGGGGTCGTGCACCGAGGCGTCGAAGTAGGTGGCGGTGTACTTCACGTCGGCCCGCAGTTTCGGGAGCACCGCGAGGGAGGCCTTGGCCCCGCGGAAGCGGTGCCAGGGCGTGTTGCGCCCGATGGCCCCGGCGAACACGTCGTACATGATCAGGCCGATCTTGATCAGCACCGCCCCGCGCTCGGCCCGCAGGCCGGGCCGGTGGGTCACGAAGCGCAGCGGGGCGGCCAGCAGCCCGGAGAAGGTGGAGAAGATCGGGACGGTGGTGCGCAGCGGCTTGACGTAGTGCGGGGCGATCTCCAGCAGCGTGTTGCGTTCCCGCACCGCCTCGTGGACCAGGCGGAATTCCCCGTTTTCCAGGTAGCGGATGCCGCCGTGGATCATGTGCGAGGAGGCGCCCGAGGCGCCCTGGCAGTAGTCGCCGCGCTCCACCAGCGCCACGTCCACCCCCTGCAGCGCCAGGTGGCGGAACGTCGCCACGCCGTTGATTCCCCCGCCGACGATGAGCACCTTGGCGCCAGGCCGGGCGCGCAGGGCGGCAAGGGCGGATCGGTGGGATGCTGCGGCTTCCACGGCGGGGCCATCCTTCGGTGTCACATCGGGCGTAAAGCGGGCTTCACATGGTCTTGTAGACATTACCGGGGGGCGCGGGCCGGTGCCTAGCCCCGCGGGTGAAGCGTAGGCGAATCGTTGCCGAACCGGCCCCGCGTGTGCCCAGCTGGGAACCCCTGCCTGGTGAGGGGCATGCGCTGACCGAAGCACTTCGGCTGTGCTTTGCGGGAATGCCGGAGCGTTGCCCGGCGCCTGGGCGCCGGCAATGAACAGCGCCGCTTTGGCGATGTTGTGTTCCAAAGGAGGCCGGACTTCGAGGCGGGCAAGCACCTCGATGCAGGCCTCGTCTCCAACGACGATCCACCATTCGTGGCCGCACCGCCGCGGCTATGTGTCGAGGTGCATGTCGTCCGGCGTCATGCTCAATCCAGGCCGGCAATCGGCGTGCCGGGGTGGCATTTGAACGGCGACTGGCCGCACAGTGGCATCGACCGGCTCACAGGGCAGGCGCTTACGCAGCGACGCCGACGGCCGATGCGAGGTGTCCCCGGGCGCAGCGCATGGCCGGAGTCCAGTACTCGCCGTAGCCGCGGGTGGCCAGGGCCTGCTGCACGTTGGTGATGAGGTAGCCGGCGTGGCAGTTGGGCGGGTTGATGATCCGCGAGTAATACGCGGCAATCTCTGCGGCCGTGTGGGCGACATGGATACTGTGGGCCGAGCCGATGTGGATGGTCCCGTAGGACACGATCCATGACGGGCAGACATACGGGTTTTTGTGGACGGTGACGTGTGGGAGGTGGTCGTTGGTGCTCATGGCCGGCTTCTGGATGGAGAGGTGGGGGTGGCGGGGTGGAACGGCAGGTATCCGTCATGGGCTGTTCTCCGAGGTTGTGAGCGCCGTTCCGGGCGTTGAAGGATGTGCCTATCCCTCCATGATTGCAAGGGAGCAGGACAGTTTGCGGTCAGCTGACGGCGCGCTCGCCGCGGGGTCGATCGGGGGGGGTGGACGCAGTTGGGGAAGCGGCGGAGGGCTTGGGTCTTGTTCCAGGAGTTGGTCTCCGGGGTTGCGGGACTTCTGCCATCGATCCCGGGATCATGGGCTCCCCAGTCTGTCGGAAGGCGGCCCGGTTCCTGCGCTTCATCGCAGGACCTGCCGTGCGGATTGACTGTGGCCCTTGGCGGTCCTTCAGCTGTTCGTCCACCTGCTCAGATGCACCGCCTTGCCACGTTCTCGGGAGCGCATGAAGGATCCCGGGGGGGGCATCTTCGTCCCGGCATGACGGCTCCCCACCACCCATTGGAGATAGGCTGGATCCATGCCCCCGATCCCGCCGCATTCCACTCGCCGCGCCCTGAAAAGCATCCACCACATTCACGGCGCGCAGGTATCCACCTGGACCTACCCTGCCACCGGCCCTTGCCGCGGCGTCATCCTGGCGGTCCATGGCTTCCGCGGCGACCACCACGGCCTGGCCCGGGTCATCGGGCAGCTGCCGGACTTCGCGATCGTCGTGCCCGACCTGCCGGGCTTCGGCGCCTCGACCCCGTTCGGCGCGGATCCGGCCCCGGCTTCCGGCGTGTCGGCCACGGGCGCGCCGACGGCGGCCACCCCCGCGGCCACCCCCGCGACGCCGCGCCACGACGTGGCCGGCTACGGCGAGGTCATCGGCGCGCTGCGCGAGGAGCTGGGGCTGGGCCCCGACACCATCCTGCTGGGCCATTCCTTCGGCACCATCGTCGCCGCGGCGTACCTGGCACGGCATCCCGGCGCCTTTGCGCGCCTGGTGCTCATCAACCCGATCTGCGAGCCCGCGCTCGACGGCGGCCAGGCCGTGATGTCCCGGGCGGCCGGGGCGTACTACGCGGCGGGGGAACGGCTGCCGGCCCCCCTGGGCGAGGCGCTGCTGCGCTCGCGGCTCATCACCGACGTGATGTCGCTGGCCATGCTCAAGTCGCGGGACCCGGCGATGCGCGCCTACGTCGTGGACCAGCACCGGCGCTTCTTTTCCGGGTTCACCTCCCGGGCCACGCTGCGCGAGGCCTACGCCGCCTCGATCACCCAGACCGTGCGCGACGTTGCGGCCCGCATCAACGAGCCCACGCTGCTGGTGGTCGGCGAGCAGGACGAGCTCGGGTCGGTGAAGGCCCAGCGGTCCCTGGCCCGCACGTTCCCGCGTGCCTCGATGCGGGTCATTGGCGGGGTGGGGCACCTGATCCACTACGAGAAGCCCGCCGAGGCGGCCTCGCTCATCGAGGATTTCCTGGCCGCGGAGCACCCCTGGGTGCCGCGCGGGATGCCGCGCACCCTATACCCGTCAAGGGACCGGCCGACCGCCCGGTAGCACCGGCCCCGGCGGGCCGGGCCGGCAGGCCGTCGGGTGAAAAAACTAGAGGACGCCGTCCGGGTCGATGCGGATCGAGACGACAGGTTCCTTCGCTGCGCTGAAGGTGGCCCGCAGCGCGCGCAGGGCCGCGGTGACCGCCGGACCCTGGGCGTAGGAGAAGAACAGCAACCAGCGGTGCTCGCCCTCCCCCAGCAGCACCGGTCCGTGCCGGCGCACCTGGTCGCCCACCGCCAGTGCCGCCATGAACTTGTCGGCCGCCGCCGCCGGTCCCTTGACCATGGCGGTGCGCACGGCCGGGGGCAGGCCCAGGTCGCGCCGTTCGTCGAGTTCGGCCTCCGCATAGGCGGCGGCGTCGAAGCGCACCAGCGCGCGCATCGGCTCCCCCGGTTCCCCCGCCACCACCACGGTGCCGCCGCCCGGGCGCTCCCCCGAGGCGTCGCGTCCGCGGGCCAGGTGCGCGGCCCCCATCCAGCGGTTGAGCACCTCTTCCCCGGTGCGCAACCCCTCGCGGGACAGCATCCGGTCCCCGTCCAGCAGCAGCACCGCCGCGTACCCGTTCTCCGCCACCGGCTCGGCGCCCGGGGTAGCCACGACCAGCGCCGGGGCATCGGGCACGGTGTAGAGCGGCTTGGCCCCGGTGGCCGCAACGACCTTGACGTTGGCAAAGGCGCGGCCCAGTTCCTCGGCGGTGCGGTCCGCGCCGATGGACGCGGCGCGCAGCCGCATGAACCCGCATTCGACACAGTTCCAGGCGTGGGCGACGAGACCGCACCAGCCGCAGGCCGGGGCCCCGCGCGCGTCGTCGAGGGCCAGCGGCCCGTTGCAGGCGGTGCAGCGTGCCGGGGTGCGGCAGCGTTCGCAGCGCAGCGCCGGCATGAACCCGGTCCGCGCCACCTGCACCAGCACCGGGCCGTGCGCCAGCGCAGCCTTGGCCTCGCGCCAGGCGGCGGCCGGGAGCCGGGCCGCGTGCAGCAGCGGGTCGCGGTCGGCCTCGAACTCGTCGGAGGCGGCGATGACCCGCGGGGCGTGGGCGCGCAGCCGCGCCCGGTCCGCGACCAGTTCGGTTGCCCAGCCGCTGCGCACCAGCCGCTGGGCCTCGGCGCTGCGCCCGGGGGCCGCCAGCAGCAGCCCGGCATTCTCGATCCCGCAGCGCAGCAGCAATACCTCGCGGGCGTGGTGGTAGGGGGCGCGCGGCTCGGCGTGCGAGGAATCGGCGTCGTCCCAGATGATGGCAAGGCCCAGGTCGCGCACCGGGGCGAAGGCCGCGTTGCGGGTGCCCACGACCAGCCGCGCCTGTCCGCGCGCGACGCGCAGGAAGTTGCGGTAGCGCGGGGTGGCGCCGTCCTCGGCGCTGAGCCGCGCGTAGCCCTCGGCGCCCAGGCGCTCGTCGAGCGTGGAGGCAAGCCGGGCGAGGTCGCGGGCGTCGGGAACCACGATGAGCACCCCGCGCCCCGCGGCCAGGGTCAGCTCTGCGGCCTCGAGCAACAGCGCCGGCCAGTCCCCGGGCCGGTTGGGCACCGCGGAGAGCACCGCGCGGGGGGCCTCCCCGGCGCGCAGCCCTGCCGCGTATTGGGCTCCCCCGTGGTATTCGGCCAGCAGCGCGGATGAGGGTTCGGCGGGGGCATCCGCGGCCGCCGCGGGCTCGGCCGCGGCGTCCCCTGCGGGCGACTTTTCGGTCTCCACCCGGGCCATGCGGGCCGGGACGGCCGAACGCAGCACGTCCCACACCCCGCCGGCGTAGCGCTCGGCAACGGCCCGGGCCACGGCAAGCACCGGCGCGCTGAGCACCACCTCCGGGGAGATGACCGCGCGCAGCGGCTGCAGCTTGATCCCGGGGTCGGAGTGCGCCAGCCGCTCGGTCAGGAAGGCCGCGAGCTCCTGCCCGCCGAAGCGGACCTTGACCCGGACGCCGGGTTGCGCCGCCGCGTCGAGCTCGGCGGGCACCAGGTAGTCGAAGGGCCGGTCAAGGTGCGGGACGGCGGAGTCGATCACGACCCGCGCGACCGGCAATTCACCGGCCATGTTCGGGATGCCGGGCAGCGGGGCGGACAGGTCAAAGCCCGCCAGCAACGAGGGCTGAGCCGACTTTTCCATGCACCACACCTCCCCTTGGACACCTCGAGATTTAGCCTACCGCCGGCCGCGCAACGGGCTTAACCGCGGATCGGGTGCCGCATCGCCTCGTGGGCACGGCACCCGATCCGCCGGACAGACTCCCGGCCGGAGTCTCGGCTAGGCGTTGAAGAAAGCCTTCAGCGCATCCACGCGGTCCAGGTTCTCCCAGGTGAAGTCGGCCTCCTCGCGGCCGAAGTGGCCGTGGGCGGCGGTCTTCTGGTAGATCGGGCGCTTGAGGTCAAGGTCCTCGATGATGCCCAGCGGGCGCAGGTCGAAGATCTCGTTGATCGCCGCGGTGATCCGCACCGGGTCGACGGTCTCGGTGCCGAAGGTCTCCACGTACAGGCCCACCGGGCGCGCCACGCCGATGGCGTAGGCGACCTGGACCTCGACGCGGCTCGCCAGGCCTGCGGCGACAACGTTCTTGGCGACCCAGCGCATGGCGTAGGCGGCCGAGCGGTCGACCTTCGAGGGGTCCTTGCCGGAGAAGGCGCCGCCGCCGTGGCGGGCGTAGCCGCCATAGGTGTCGACGATGATCTTGCGTCCGGTCAGCCCGGCGTCGCCCACCGGTCCGCCGATGATGAAGGGGCCCGAGGGGTTCAGGATGATGCGGGTCTCGGAGGTGTCAAGCTCCGTGCCGGCAAGCACCGGGTTGACGACCTCGGACAGCAGGCCGTCCTTCAGGTCCTCCAGCGAGAGCTCTGAGGCGTGCTGCGAGGAGACCACGATGGTCTGCACGGAGACCGGCGTGTCCCCGTCGTAGCCGATGGTGACCTGGGTCTTGCCGTCGGGGCGCAGCAGCGACAGCGTGCCGTCCTTGCGCACCTGGGTGAGCCGCTCGGAGAGGCGGTGCGCCAGGTGGATCGGGGTGGGCATCAGCGTCGCGGTCTCATCGGACGCGTAGCCGAACATCAGGCCCTGGTCGCCGGCGCCCTGCGCGTCGCGCGGATCCACGGCGGTGCCCTCGCGGACCTCCAGGGAGTTGAACACGCCGTCGGAGATTTCCTGCGACTGCTGCCCGATGGACACCGACACGCCGCAGCGCGCGCCGTCGAAGCCGTTGGCCGAGGAGTCGTAGCCGATGTCCAGGATGGTGCGGCGCACGATCTCCGGGATCTCCACGTACCCGTCGGTGGTCACCTCGCCCGCCACGTGCACCAGCCCGGTGGTGGTCAGGGTCTCCACGGCAACCCGGGAGTTGGGGTCCTGGGCCAACATGGCGTCGAGGATGGCATCGGAGATCTGGTCACAGATCTTGTCCGGGTGGCCCTCCGTAACCGATTCGGAGGTGAAGAGGCGTAGCTGCGGGGATTCTAAAGTCACCTTGCCACTCTACCGGTAAGTGCACATGCCGGCCGGATCGGCCGAACGTCGGGGTCATGTGGAAGTGGCCACACCGGCTTCGTGACGATTCGTGGCGCCCGGCGGCGCCTGCATGACGCCGCGCGGATGCCGGCTTGACTCCGCGGCGCGGCGCCGGGGCGGTTCAGCCCTGGCGCACCGGCTCCAGGGCGCGGGCGATGGCGGCGATGACGGAGGCGGCGACCCGGTCCTTGGACCCGGAAGCGTGCACGGGCGCGGTGCCGTCGGCGAAGAGGATGGTCACGGAGTTCTCGTCGGTGCCGAACGTCAGGTTCTCCCCGACCTCGTTGACGACGAGCATTTCGCAGCCCTTGCGCTTCAGCTTGGCCCCGCCGTACTCGAGCACGCCGGCCTCCGCGTCGCCGGTTTCCGCCGCGAAGCCCACGATTAGCGGCGGCAGGTCCCCGGCACCGCCCGCGGCGGCGCGCTCCGAAACCAGGGTGGCCAGAATGTCGGGGTTGCGCACCAGGGTGATCACCGGGTCGGCGCGGTCCTCGGACTTCTTGATCTTCGCGTCCACGTAATGCGCCGGCCGGAAGTCGGCGACGGCGGCGCTCATGACCAGCACGTCGGCGCCGCGGGCGGCCTCGGTGACGGCGTCCTGCAGTTGCCGGGCGGTGGAGGCGGTGCTCAATTCCACGCCTGCGGGTGCGGGCAGGTCCATGTGGGCGGCGATGAACCGCACGGTGGCTCCGGCGGCCAGGGCGGCCTTGGCCAGGGCGATGCCCTGCCGGCCCGAGGACCGGTTGCCCAGGTAGCGCACCGGGTCCAGCGGCTCGCGGGTGCCTCCGGCGGATATCGCGACGACCTTCCCGGCCAGCGGACCGGCATCTGCCGCCACCTGCCCCGGCGCGTCGGCCCCGGACACGCCGGGAGCGGCTTCAAGGTACGGCGCGAGCGCCGCGAAGATCTCCTCCGGCTCGGGGAACCGGCCCGCGCCGGAGTCCTTGCCCGTGAGGCGCCCGACCGCGGGGTCGATCACGTGCACGCCGCGGCTGCGCAGCAGGGCGACGTTGGCCACCGTGGCGGGGTGTTCCCACATCTCGGTGTGCATGGCCGGAGCCATGACCACCGGGGCGCCGGTGGCCAGCAGGGTGCCGGTGAGCAGGTCGTTGGCCATGCCGGCGGCGGCCCGCGCCATCACGTCGGCGGTGGCCGGCGCGATGACGACCAGGTCGGCCTCCTGGCCGAGGCGGACGTGGTTGACGGTGTCCACGGCCTCGAAGACGGAGGTGCGCACGGGGCGCCCGCTCAGCGCCTCCCAGGTCGCGATGCCGACGAATTGCAGCGAGGCTTCGGTGGGGATGACATCGACCTGGTGCCCCGCCTCCTTAAACAGCCGTAGCAGCAAAGCTGCCTTGTAGGCGGCGATCCCTGCGGATACACCTAGGACAATGCGCTTCACTGCTACCACCGATGCGTTAGTGCGTGGCGCCGGCCCGGAAGGGACCGGATTCGGCCCGACCCCCGGCTGCGCCGGCACCCACGCGGTGTAATCGTTTGCGGCCGAGTGGCTACTCGGCGGCTTCCTCGATCTTCGAGACGTTGAGCATGCCCTCGTTGATTTCGCGCAGGGCGATGGACAGCGGCTTCTCGTTCAGGCGGGTGTCGACCAGCGGGCCGACGTACTCGAAGAGGCCCTCGTGCAGCTGTGCGTAGTACGCGTTGATCTGGCGTGCGCGCTTGGCGGAGTTGATCACCAATGCGTACTTCGAATCGGTGGTGGTCAGCAGCGAGTCGATGGACGGGCTGATGATGCCTTCAAGGTTCGTGTTCACGAAGCCTCCAAATAACTAGGTGGTGGATCAAGACGTAGGGGGTACTGCATCCGCCGGGCCCCGGTGCCGTGCGGCACCAAGGGCCCGGCGGGCCTTGCACAAAAGTTTTTAGCGTGCGTGCGGGGTCAACCCCATGAGGGTCACCAGCTCGTTTGCGGCCCGCGAAATGTCGTCGTTGACGATGGTCACGTCGAATTCCGATTCCGCGGCAAGCTCCAGTTTAGCGGTTTCCAGCCGGCGCTGCTGCTCCTCGGGTGTTTCGGTGCCGCGGCCCACAAGTCGGCGCACCAATTCCTCCCAGCTGGGAGGGGCCAGGAACACGAATGTCGCCTCCGGCAGGTTCTCCTTGACCTGGCGCGCGCCCTGCAGGTCGATCTCCAGCAACACCCGCTTCCCCGCGGCCACGGCCTCCTCGACCTTGGTGCGGATGGTGCCGTAGCTGTTCTGGCCGTGCACGACGGCCCACTCCAGCATTTCGCCGTCGTTGACCAGTTCCCCGAACTTCTCCGGCCCCACGAAGAAGTAGTGCACGCCGTCGACCTCGCCCGGGCGCGGCTGGCGCGTCGTGGCGGAAACCGAGAGCCACACCTGGGGGTAGTTGTCGCGAATGTAGGTGGAGATCGTTCCCTTCCCTACGGCCGTGGGACCGGCGAGGACTGTGACCGCGGGGTGGGGGCTAACCGTCATGGTGTGCTTCGTTACTCTTTCGTTTTGGGGGGCGATTGCTGGAAATGTTCCACCAATGCGATGCGCTGTTTGCGCCCCAGCCCGCGCAGGCGCCTGCTGGGTGAGATGCCTAGTCTATCGATAAGCGTGTGTGCCCGGATCTCCCCGACGCCCGGGACCGACTCCAACAGGTCCATGACCCGCAGCCTGCCGATGGCCTCGTCGTGGGGAACCAGGTCCAGAAGTTCATTGATGCCCAGCTTTCCGGTGCCGAACTGGTT
Source organism: Paeniglutamicibacter sp. GQ140 (assembly GCF_059759235.1). NCBI lineage: Bacteria > Bacillati > Actinomycetota > Actinomycetes > Micrococcales > Micrococcaceae > Paeniglutamicibacter > Paeniglutamicibacter sp. GQ140. Next base: position 113,912 of record NZ_JCAXDW010000008.1, on the reverse strand, counting down.
CTTGATTTCGGCCCTGCGCGTGCGTGCAGCCAGCGCCTTTGCCCGCGCGCGAATACGGTCCTCGTCTGAGAGTTCTCGCAGTACCATGCCTTTTGCCGCCGTTCCATCTATTGGGTCAAGCACCAGGGCAACAAGCCCTGAACTGAAGATAACGAATGATGGGCCCCGATGCAATGGTTAATCGTGCTGTGGCTACCAGTAATGCGTGAACGAGGGGCAAATTCCGGTCATGGGGCAGGTTGCGGGGCGGCGGGTGTAAGCAAGATCATCCCGCAATCCATGTTTGGGGCGGATGCTGGCCCCACATGCGCCGATGCGTCGGGGGCCCGGCCGGGAGACGGTCCGGGCCCGCCCCGGCCGCTGCGGGGCTCCCCATGGGAGCCCGCGTGGGGACGACGAGGCCCCCGGCGCGACCCGCGTGGGTTGCGCCGGGGGCCTCGGATGGCACCGGGAAACCAGTGCCCGCCGGCCCGCCGGCTAGAGCAGCGAGTCCCGGGTCGCGGCCGCGGCGTCGCGCAGCGCCCCGGCGTCGGGGCCCGCCTTGAGCACGTCGCGGCTGGAGGTGCCGAGCACCTGCGGCCAGAACGCGCCGAAGGACGCCTTCATGTCCGCGCCCGTGGCGCCCTGGGCGCCGAGCCCCGGCGCCAGGATCGGGGCGTGGGAGGCGGCCAGGTCGATGCCCAGTTCCTCCAGTGCCGCGCCCACGGTGGCGCCGATGACCAGGCCGGTGGAGCCGAACGGGGTCGCCCCGGCGTTTTCCGCGGCGACCGCGCCGACGATGCCCCTGGCCACGGAGTCGGCGCCGCCGACATGCTGCACGGACTTGCCTTCCGGGTTGGAGGTCAATCCCAGCACGAACACGCCGCGGCCGGTGGCCGCCGCGAGGTCAAGGGCCGGGCGCAGCGACTCGTAGCCCAGGTAGGGGCTCAGCGTCACGGCGTCGGCGGCCAGCGGACTGCCCTCCCCCAGCCAGGCATCCGCGTAGGCGGCCATGGTGGAGCCGATGTCCCCGCGCTTGGCATCGGCGATCGACAGGACGTGGCCGGCCGCGCACAGCGCCAGGGTTTCCTCCAGCACCGCCAGGCCGCGCGAGCCGTGGCGCTCGTACAGCGCCACCTGCGGCTTCAGTGCCGCGACGTGCCCGGCCAGGGCCTCCACGACGGAAAGCGAAAAGCTGCGCAGCCCGTGCACGTCGTCTTCCAGCCCCCAGGCAGCCAGCAGGCCGGGGTGCGGGTCGATGCCCACGCACAGCGGGCCGTGCGCGTCCATGGCGGCGGCCAGGCGCTGCCCGAAGGGCGCACGGGCGGCCGCCGCGGCCGCCCGTGCCTCCGCGCTAGGCATTGGCGCCGTCCTTGGTCACCGCGGCGGCTGCCGCAGCGGCCTCGGCCTCGGCGACGCCGGCGGCCTGCAGGGTCTTGGCGTGCTCCTGCAACGAGGTGACGGTCCACTCGAAGTGGCGCATCGCGTCGATCGCCTGGATGGCGGCGCCGAATTCGGCGACGGTGGTGATGATCGGGGTGCCCACCGAGACGGCGGCGGCGCGGATCTCGTAGCCGTCCCCGCGTGCCTCGCCGCCCGAGGGGGTGTTCAGGATCATGGCGATCTCCCCGTCGGTGATCAAATCCACGATGTTCGACTCGCCCTCGACCGATCCCTCGCGGACCTTGCGGACCACGGTGGAGGGGATGCCGTTGCGGCGCAGCACTTCGGCGGTGCCGCCGGTGGAGACGATCTCGAACCCGATGTCGGCCAGGTGCTTGACCGGGATCACGATGGAGCGCTTGTCGCGGTTGGCCACCGAGACGAAGACCTTGCCCTTGGTCGGCAGCGGGTTGTTCGCGGCGGCCTGGGACTTGGCGAAGGCGGTGTCGAAGTACTTGTCGATGCCCATCACCTCGCCGGTGGAGCGCATTTCCGGGCCGAGCAGCGAGTCGACGACCTTGCCCTCCGGGGTGCGGAAGCGGGCGAAGGGAAGCACTGCCTCCTTCACCGAGACCGGCGCGCCCTCGGGCAGGTTGGCCCCGTCGCCGGACTCCGGCAGCATGTGGTGCACGGAGCGCAGGTGCGCGATGGACACCCCGACGCCGATCATCGCCGCGGCCTTGGCCAGCTGCACGCCGGTGGCCTTGGAGGTGAACGGCACGGTGCGGCTGGCGCGCGGGTTGGCCTCGATCACGTAGAGCACATCGGACGCCAGCGCGAACTGGATGTTGATCAGGCCGCGCACGCCCACGCCCTCGGCGATGGCGCGGGTGGCGGCGACCACGCGGTCGCGCACGTCCTGGCCCAGGGTGATCGGGGGCAGCACGCAGGCGGAGTCGCCGGAGTGGATGCCGGCCTCCTCGATGTGCTCCATGATTCCGCCGACGTAGAGGTCGGTGCCGTCGAACAGGGCGTCGACGTCGATCTCGATGGCGTCCTCGAGGAACCTGTCAACCAGCACCGGGTGGTCGGCGGTGATCTCGGTGGCGTTGGTGATGTAGCGGGCGAGGTTGGCCTCGTCGTACACGATCTCCATGCCGCGGCCGCCCAGCACGTAGCTTGGGCGGACCAGGACCGGGTAGCCGATCTCGTCGGCGATGCGCTTGGCTTCCTCGAAGGAGACGGCGGTGCCGTTCTTCGGGGCGATGAGCCCGCCGGCATCCAGCACGCGCTGGAAGGCGCCGCGGTGCTCGGCCAGGTCGATGGCCTCCGGGGAAGTGCCCAGGATCGGGACGCCGGCGTCGGCCAGTTCCTGCGCCAGCTTCAGCGGGGTCTGCCCGCCGAGCTGCACGAACACGCCGAGGACCCCGCCGGTGGATTCCTCCGCGTGGATGACCTCCAGCACGTCCTCGAGCGTCAGCGGCTCGAAGTACAGGCGGGTGGAGACGTCGTAGTCGGTGGAGACGGTTTCCGGGTTGCAGTTGACCATGACTGTCTCGTAGCCGGCGGCCCGCAGCGCCATGGTGGCGTGCACGCAGGAGTAGTCGAACTCGATGCCCTGGCCGATGCGGTTCGGGCCCGAGCCCAGGATGATGACCGAGGGCTTTTCGTGCAGCGCGACCTCGGTCTCCTCGTCGTAGGAGGAGTAGTGGTACGGGGTGAAGGCCTCGAACTCGGCGGCGCAGGTGTCAACGGTCTTGAATACCGGGCGGATGCCCAGCGCGTGGCGGATCCCGCGCACCACCGCCTCGGTCTTGTTGGTCAGCTTGGCGATCTGCGCGTCGGAGAAGCCGTGGCGCTTGGCCTCGCGCAACACGTCTTCGTTGAGGTCCGGGTTGGAGCGGATCATCGCGGCGGTCTCGTTGATCAGCACCAGCTGGTCCAGGTACCACGGGTCGATGGCGGTCTTCTCGAAGACCTGCTCGATGGATGCGCCGCCGAGCAGCGCGCGCTGCACGTTGTACAGGCGCTCGGTGGAGCCCTTGACCGAGTCCTCGAGCAGCTGCTCGATCTCGAAGTCCATCGGCTTGTTGAACGCGATCTCGGACCCCTTCTGCTCCAGGGAGCGCAGGGCCTTCTGCAGGGCCTCAGTGAAGTTGCGGCCGATGGCCATCGCCTCGCCGACGGACTTCATGGTGGTGGTCAGCGTCGCGTCGGCCGCCGGGAACTTCTCGAAGGCGAAGCGCGGGACCTTGACCACGACGTAGTCCAGGGCCGGCTCGAAGGCCGCGGGGGTCTTGAGCGTGATGTCGTTGGGGATCTCGTCCAGCGTGTAGCCCAGCGAGAGCTTGGTGGCGATCTTCGCGATGGCGAAGCCGGTGGCCTTGGAGGCCAGCGCGGAGGAGCGGGAGACGCGCGGGTTCATCTCGATGACCACGATGCGCCCGGTGTCAGGCTCGATGGCGAACTGGATGTTGCAGCCGCCGGTGTCAACGCCGACCTCGCGGATGACCGCGATGGAGATGTCGCGCAGGCGCTGGTACTCGCGGTCGGTCAGCGTCATGGCCGGGGCCACGGTGATCGAGTCGCCGGTGTGCACGCCCACGGGGTCGAAGTTCTCGATGGAGCAGATGACCACGACGTTGTCGTTCTTGTCGCGCATCATTTCCAGCTCGTACTCCTTCCAGCCCAGGATCGACTCCTCCAGGAGCACCTCGGTGGTCGGCGAGTACTGCAGGCCGGCGCCGGCGATGCGGCGCAGGTCCTCGGCGTTGTACGCCATGCCCGAGCCCAGCCCGCCCATGGTGAAGGAGGGGCGCACCACCACGGGGTAGTTCAGTTCCTCGACGGCGGCGAAGGCCTGCTCCATGGTGTGCACGATGACCGACTTGGCGGATTCGGCGCCGCAGCGCTCCACGACGCCCTTGAACTTCTCGCGGTCCTCGCCGAGTTCGATGGCCTCGATGTTCGCGCCGATCAGCTCGACGTTGTACTTTTCCAGCACGCCGGCCTTGTCCAGGGCGATGGCGGTGTTCAGGGCGGTCTGGCCGCCCAGGGTCGGCAGGATCGCGTCGGGGCGCTCCTTGGCGATGATCTTCTCCACGACCTCCGGGGTGATCGGCTCGACGTAGGTGGCGTCGGCGAACTCCGGGTCGGTCATGATGGTGGCCGGGTTGGAGTTGACCAGGATGACCCGCAGGCCCTCCTCCTTGAGCACCCGCAGCGCCTGGGTGCCGGAGTAGTCGAATTCGGCCGCCTGGCCGATGACGATCGGCCCGGAGCCGATGACCAGGACCGACTTGAGGTCTTCGCGCTTAGGCATTACTTCTCTCCCTGGGTGGATGCGGTGGCGGCGGTGTTCTTGGCCGCGCGCATGTTGGTGATGAACCTGTCGAACAGGTGGCTGGCGTCGTGCGGACCGGAGGCCGCCTCGGGGTGGTACTGCACCGAGAAGGCGGGGATGTCCAGGCAGGCCAGGCCCTCGACGACGGAGTCGTTGAGCGAGATGTGGGACACCTCGACGCGGCCGAAGCGCTCCAGCGGGGCGTTCGCGGCGCCCTCGCGGGGTGCGTCGACGGCGAAGCCGTGGTTCTGGCTGGTGATCTCCACCTTGCCGGTGGCCTTGTCCAGCACCGGCTGGTTGATGCCGCGGTGGCCGAAGCGCAGCTTGTAGGTGCCGTAGCCCAGGGCGCGGCCCAGGATCTGGTTGCCGAAGCAGATGCCGAAGTACGGGATCCGCGCGTCGAGCACCTGGCGGACCAGCTCGACCTGCGTGGCGGCGGTGGCCGGGTCGCCGGGGCCGTTGGAGATGAACACGCCGTCTGCGTCCAGGGCGGTGATCTCGGCGAAGGTGGCGTTGTGGGGCAGCACGTGCACGCGCACCCCGCGCTCGGCGAAGCGCTGCGGGGTCATCGCCTTGATGCCCAGGTCGATCGCGGCGATGGAGTATTCCACCTCGCCGGTGAAGCCGTGGTCCTTCGGCTCGACAGTGTAGGCCTCGCTGGTGGAGACCAGCGCGGAGAGGTTCTGCCCCTCCATGGACGGCTGGGCGTTCACCGCCTTCACCAGTTCCTCGACGCTTGCCGTGGCTGCCTCGCCGGAGAAGATGCCCGACTTCATGGCGCCGCGGTCGCGCAGGTGGCGGGTCAGGGCGCGGGTGTCGACCTGCTGGATGCCCACGACCTCGTAGGCCCGCAGTTCCTCGTCGAGGGACCGCTGGGCGCGCCAGTTCGACGGGCGTCGCGCGGCGTCGCGGACCACGTAGCCGGCGGCCCAGATGCGCGTCGATTCGGCGTCGTCGTCGTTGACCCCGGTGTTGCCGATGTGCGGGAAGGTCTGCACGATGATCTGGCGCGCGTAGGAGGGGTCGGTGAGGGTCTCCTGGTAGCCGGACATGCCGGTGGAGAAGACCGCCTCGCCCAGGGCGGTGCCGATCGCGCCGTAGCTACGGCCGCGGAAAACCCGTCCGTCTTCGAGCACCAAGAGGGCTTGCTCGGTTCCCTGTACTGCTGTCACTGGTTTTCCTTTGTTTCGGCGGGTGGTTGCGTGTCGTTGGTTCCGGTGCCTGCCAGCGCGGCGATGCGCGCGGCGAGGTCCGGGAGTTCTTGGTGGTAGCGGGGGCGGAATCCGGTGTCCACGGCCTGGGTGCCCAGCATCCAGCTGATCACCAGCAGGCCGTCCTTCTCCACGAACTTCCCGGCCATGCCGCTGGAGCGGGAGACGGCGGCAAGGTCCGCGGCGGGGATGAAGAGGTCGGGCGCGCCGTGCCGGGCCAGCAGCACCCCTGCGGCGTGGACGGACAGGTCCGCGTTGGTCCGGATGCCCAGGCGGTGCGCGGCGATCCGGTCAAGCCAGTCGCCGGCGGTGGTGGTGCACACGTACACTCCCTCGGCACTCTCCCCCAGCGGCGCGCCGAGTGCCGGCGCGCCGTCGGCGTCCACCGGGACCGGGACCGGTGCGGGCACCGAGGCCTGGCGGCGCAGGCGGTTGCGCCAGCCCAGCAGGATCAGCGCCACCATCAGCACGATGATCGCCAGGGTGGTGGCCACCGCTGCGGTGTACTGTCCCATCAGGCTGCCTCGGTGATGCGCGGGGTGTTCAGCTCTCCGCCCAGCACCGTGGGGTGGCCGTGGAAGAACACGGTGGTGACCTTGCCCGGCAGCTCGAGGCCCTTGAACGGGGAGTTCCGCCCCTTGGTGGCCATCGCGAAGGGGTCCACGACCCAGCGTGCCTCGGCGTCCACCAGGGTGATATTGGCCGGCTCGCCGACCGCGAGTTCGCGGCCCTGGTCTTCCACGCGGCCGATGGCGGCCGGGGCGCTGGAGGTGATGCGCGCGAAGTCGGCCCAGGTGATCAGCCCGGTCTCGATCATGGTGTGCTGCACCACCGAGAGCGCGGTTTCCAGCCCGGTCATGCCCATGGCCGCGGCGGCCCACTCGCATTCCTTGGCCTCGGAGGGGTGCGGGGCGTGGTCGGTGCCGATGACGTCGATGGTGCCGTCGGCAAGTCCGGCGCGCAGCGCCATCACGTCGGCCTCGGCGCGCAGCGGCGGGTTGACCTTGTAGACCGGGTCGTAGCTCTTGACCAGTTCGTCGGTCAGCAGCAGGTGGTGCGGGGTGACCTCGGCGGTGACGTTCACGCCGCGGGACTTGGCCCAGCGGATGATCTCGACGCTCCCGGCGGTGGAGACGTGGCAGACGTGCAGGCGGGAGCCGACGTGTTCGGCCAACAGCACGTCGCGGGCGATGATCGATTCCTCGGCCACTGCCGGCCAGCCGGCCAGGCCGAGCACCGCGGAGACCTCGCCCTCGTTCATCTGGGCGCCCTCGGTGAGGCGGGGTTCCTGGGCGTGCTGGGCGACGACGCCGTCGAACGCTTTCACGTATTCCAGCGCGCGGCGCATGATCAGCGGGTCAAAGACGCAGATGCCGTCGTCGGAGAAGACGCGGACCTGTGCACGGGAATCGGCCATCGCGCCGATCTCGCTCATCTGTTCGCCGGACAGCCCGACGGTGACCGCGCCGACCGGGCGCACGTCGACCCAGCCGGAGCGCCGCCCCAGGGACCAGACCTGCTCCACGACCCCGGCGGTGTCCGCCACGGGGTTGGAGTTGGCCATCGCGTGCACGGCGGTGAAGCCGCCCAGCGCGGCGGCGCGGGTTCCGGTTTCCACGGTCTCGGCGTCCTCGCGGCCCGGTTCGCGCAGGTGGGTGTGGATGTCGACCATGCCCGGCAGGGCGATCTGGCCGGCGGCCTCGATGAGGGTGGCGTCGGCGGCGGCTGCGTGCGTGGCGGCGTCCGCGCCGAGGGCGGCGATCTTGCCGTCCAGGACCAGGATGTCGCTGGCCTCGGTGCCCAGCGGCCTGGCGCCGCGGATGAGGTAGGCGTTGTTGGTGGTGCTCATGAGGATTGGCTCCCGTTTCTTGACAAGTTCTTTAGAGGCCGGCGGGACGCTGCTGGTCCCCCGATAGCAGTAGGTAGAGCACGGCCATGCGCACCGCGACGCCGTTGGCCACCTGGGCCAGCACGGTGGAGCGGGGCGAGTCGGCGGCGGCCGAGGAGATTTCCAGGCCGCGGTTCATCGGGCCCGGGTGCATGATGATGGTCTCGGTCCCGGGCTGCGCGTCCAGCGCCGCCAGCCGGGCGTCGTCGAATCCCCAGAGCCGCGAGTACTCGCGGGTGTTGGGGAAGAAGGAATCGTGCATCCGCTCGCCCTGCACGCGGAGCATCATCACCGCGTCGACGCCGGTGGCCAGCGTGGCATCCAGGTCGTAGCTGATGGTGCAGGGCCAGGCGGACGAGCCATGCGGCAGCAGGGTCGGCGGGGCCACCATGGTGACCTCGGCGCCCAGGGTGCGCAGCAGCCAGAGGTTGGAGCGGGCGACCCGCGAGTGCAGGATGTCCCCGACGATGGCGACCTTCATGCCGGAAAGGTCGGCCCCGAGCGAGGCCTCCCCGCGGACCCTGGACCAGTGGGCGCGCAGCGTGAACGCGTCAAGCAACGCCTGGGTGGGATGTTCGTGGGTGCCGTCCCCGGCGTTGACCACCGGCGCGTCGATCCAGTCGGTGGCGGCCAGGCGTGCCGGGGCCCCGGAGGCGCCGTGACGGATGACCACCGCGTCCGCACCGATGGCCTGCAGGGTCTGCGCGGTGTCCTTGAGCGACTCGCCCTTGGAGACCGAGGAGCCCTTGGCGGAGAAGTTGATCACGTCGGCGCTCAGCCGCTTGGCCGCGGCCTCGAAGGAGATGCGGGTGCGGGTGGAGTCCTCGAAGAAGAGGTTGACCACGGTGCGGCCGCGCAGCGCCGGAAGCTTCTTGACCTCGCGGGTGCCCACGGCCGCCATTTCCTCGGCGATGTCAAGGATCCGGATCGCGTCGGCGCGCGAGAGGTCAACGGTGGAGAGCAGGTGTTTCATGCGTGGGCCTCGATGACGACCTCGTTGTTGTTTTCCCCGTCGACCTCGGAAAGGTGCACGCGCACCTTTTCGGTGGTGGCGGTGGGAAGGTTCTTGCCGACATGGTCGGCGCGGATGGGAAGTTCGCGGTGGCCGCGGTCGACCAGGACTGCCAGGCGGACGATGCGCGGGCGGCCCAGGTCGGCAATGGCGTCGAGGGCGGCGCGAATGGTGCGCCCGGAATACAGCACGTCATCGACCAGCACCACGACCTTGCCGTCGATGCCGCCGGCCGGAAGGCGGGTGGGCACCGGGGTGCGGGTGGTGGAGTGGCGCAGGTCGTCGCGGTACATCGTCACGTCGAGCTGTCCGGTGATTGCGGCGGCGTCAAGTCCGGGTTCGGTGGCGGCGATGCGCTGCGCGAGGCGCTGGGCCAGGGGGAAGCCGCGGGAGGGGATGCCCAGGAGCACCAGGTCCGCCGTTCCCTTGTTCGCCTCGATGATTTCGTGGGCGATGCGGGTGATGACGCGGTCGATGTCTTCGCTGGAGAGGACAATCCGGGCACTGACGGGCGCTGTGGCACGGGCATGGTTCTGCTCGTTGCTCATGTGCGGCCTCCTTCCCCGCCTCACTGGACGGAATTTAAAGGTTGCTTGCTCCATCAAAATTAGCACAGGGCGTCCGCCACGTAGGATTTGAGACATGCGCGTTACCTCACAGCCCCCGCAGCCCTCCCCGAACACCGCACCGCTGGACCCGTGGACCGGTGGTGCGGCCCCGGGCCCGGCCTCCCGCACGGGCGGCATCGTGACCCTGGCACTGGTGCTCTGCACCGCGGTGCTGCTGGGGGTCGCGTGGTTCCTCTCCGGGGTCTTCGGCTCCGGCACGGTGCTGTGGCTCGGCGCCCTGGCCATGGTCCCGCTGGCGCTGTGCCTGCTGGGGCTGCGCTGGGTGGACCGTTGGGACCCGGAGCCGCGCGCGCTGCTGGCGCTGGGCCTGCTCTGGGGCGCCGGCGCCTCGGTCGCCGGGTCGCTGCTGGTCGGCGACGTGTTCATGGAGCTGTTCTTCGATCCGGCCGGCGGGCTGGAGATGGACCTCTTCGGCGCCGTCGTGCAGGCGCCGATCGTGGAGGAGCTGGCCAAGGGCGCCGGTGTGCTGCTGGTCTTCTGGATCAACCGCGCCCACTTCGACGGGCCCATCGACGGGATCGTCTACGGCGGCATCGTCGGCGCCGGCTTCGCGTTCACCGAGAACATCCTCTACTTCGGGTCCAGCTACGCCGATCCGGGGGCGCCGGGCGAACTGGCGACCGTCTTCGTGCTGCGCGGGCTCTTCTCCCCCTTCGCGCACGTGATGTTCACCGCATGGACGGGTTTTGCGCTGGGGCTGTGCGCCGCCGCGGGCAGGCGCGGGCGCTGGCCGATCTACCTCGGGCTGGGCCTGGTCCCGGCGATTGTCGGGCACTTTTTGTGGAACGGCGGGGTGGGCATCTTCTTCAACGACTTCCTGAGCTTCTACTTCCTGCTGCAGGTGCCACTGTTCATCGCCGCGGTCATCGCCGTGATCCTGCTGCAGCGCGGCGAGCGGAGGCTCGCCGAGCAGCGCCTGGCCGACTACCGGGGGGCCGGCTGGTTCACCGACGCGGAGGTGGCGATGTTCGCCACGCGGGCCGGGCGGCGCCGCGCCCGGCGCTGGGCCGCCGGCATCGGCCGCGGGCGGCAGATGAAGCAGTTCACCACGACCGCCATGAACCTTGCCGCGGTGCGTCAGCGCATCGTCGCGGGCCACGGAACCGGGGCCGATGTGGCCCGGGAGGCCGCGCTGCTGCACCAGTCGCACCGGCAGCGGGCACAGCTGCTCACCGGGCTCTAGCCGCAGGCCCGCGTCCCGGGCCCGCCCGGGGTCCGCGACGCGGTCCGGCTACTGGAAGAGCTGGCCCACGCGGGACAGGGTGGTGATGACCCCGTAGGCCAGCGGCGCGCCGACCAGCAGCCAGCCAAAGACCAGCCTGCCCACGGCCGGGTTCACCGGTACGTCCGTTGTGCCGCCCGATTCGGGCTGTTGCGCGCGCATCTAGTGTCCCTTCGGGGTGGCGGAGGCAAGTTCTTCCTCCGGCTCGTGGAATCGTGCGTCAACGGGCCTGATCATGGTGGTGGCGACGAAGCCGATGACCAGCAGCACCACCATCGTCAGCAGCACCGGCAGGTAGTTGCCCGCGACCATCGTGCCGGGCTTGCCCTGGGCGTCCAGCAGCCCGTTGACGATCAGCGGCCCGGCGATGCCGGCCGCGGACCAGGCGGTGAGCAGTCGGCCGTGGATCGCGCCGACCTGGAAGGTGCCGAACAGGTCCTTGAGGTAGGCCGGCGCGGTGGCGAAGGATCCTCCGTAGAAGCTGATGATCACCACGGCCATGGCCACGAAGAGCAGCATCGAGCCGCCGCCGAGGAAGGCCAGCACCACGTAGAACAGCGCGCCGATGCCCAGGTAGACCATGTAGATCCGCTTGCGCCCGATCACGTCCGAGGTGCTTGACCAGACAAAGCGCCCGGCCATGTTGCCGATGGAGAGCATGCCCACGAAGCCGGCGGCCACCGCGGCGTTGACCGCGGAGTTCCCGTCGGCGCCGCGGAAGAAGTCCTGGATCATCGGCGAGGCCTGCTCCAGGATGCCGATTCCGGCGGTGACATTGAGGAACAGCGCGGCCCAGAGCAGCCAGAAGCTGCGCGTCTTGATGGCGTTGGCCGCCGAGACGTGGGCGGTGGTGACCATGGCGGAGGACCTGGTCTTCGTCTCGTCCCAGCCGCGGGGCTTCCAGCCAGGTGCCGGGACGCGGATGTTGGCCACCCCGTACATCATCACCAGGAAGTAGACCACGCCCAGGGTGAGGAAGAGCTTGCCGACCGAGGTGCCCGAGGCGATCCAGTCGGCGCCGTCGGTGAGCGGGTCGAACCCGTCGAAGGCCTTGAGCAGCGCGGTGGACATCGGGGAGGCGATCAGCGCCCCGCCGCCGAAGCCCATGATCGCCATGCCCGTGGCCATGCCCGGGCGGTCCGGGAACCACTTCATCAGCGTGGAGACCGGGGAGATGTAGCCGATGCCCAGCCCGATGCCGCCGATGAAGCCGTAGCCCAGGTAGAGCAGCCACAGCTGGCCGGTGAAGATCCCGGCGGCGCCGACCAGGAATCCCGCGCCCCAGAAGGTGGCGGCGACAAACATCGACTTGCGCGGCCCGCTGCGCTCCACCCAGGTGCCCATGAAGGCCGCGGAGAGGCCCAGCATCACGATGGCGATGGAGAAGATCACCCCGATGGCGGTTTGCGAGACCTCGAAGTGCCCAATGAGCGCGGACTTGTAGACGCTGGTCGCGTAGGCCTGGCCGATGCACAGGTGCACCGCCAGCGCGGCAGGGGGGATCAGCCAGCGGTTGAAGCCCGGAGGGGCCAGGGAGCGGGAGCGGTCAAGCCAATTCAACGGTTTCTCCTCAGATCGTGGCGAACGCGAGTGATTCCGGGAACAGAACCAAGCAGCTGCCGGTTTCCGTGGCCCAAGCACACAGTGTGGCACATTTCACCCCGCACGGGGTCCGCCCACGCCGACGGTCCCCCGCCGGGGCCGCGGGCACCCGGCGCCCGGTCCGTTAACGCACCGCGGCCGGCGGGGAGCCCGGGTGATCGGGGACCCCGCCGGCCGGCGGTGAAGGGAAGCGGCGCTGCTAGGCCAGCAGCGTCGGCTTCATCTGCTGGACGCGTCCGAGCAGCCCGTTGACGAACTCCGGGGACTCGTCGGTGGACAGCTCGCGGACCAGGGCGACGGCCTCGGCCACGGCAACGCCGTCCGGGACGTCGTCGTTGTACAACAACTCCCAGGTGCCGATCCGCAGTGCGGTGCGGTCCACGGCGGGCATGCGCTCCAGGGTCCAGCCCTTGGAGTAGGAGGAGAGGATCTCGTCGATCCGGTCCAGCTCGCCCATGACGCCCTCGATGAGGGTGACGGTGTACTCGTTGATGGTGATGTCCGTGGCTTCACGGCGCAAACGCATGGCCGCCAGGGGCGAGACATCGCGTTGTTCGGCTTCAAAAAGGATGTCAAGTGCCCGGCGGCGGGCCTTGGCGCGTGCGCTCACTAGGAGACACGCCCCAGGTAATCGCCGGTGCGGGTGTCGACCTTGACCTTGGTGTTCTGCTCGACGAACAGCGGCACCTGGATCTCCACGCCGGTTTCCAGCGTGGCGGGCTTGGTGCCGGCGGAGGAGCGGTCGCCCTGCAGGCCCGGCTCGGTGTAGGTGATTTCCAGCACCACGGAGGCCGGCAGCTCGATGTACAGCGGCGAGCCCTCGTGCATGGCGATGGTGGCGTTCTGGCTTTCGAGCATGTAGCCGGCCTGGTCGCCCACGACGGTGCCCGGAACGGTGATCTGGTCGTAGTCGCTCAGGTCCATGAACACGAAGTCTTCGCCGTCCTGGTACAGGTACTGGTAGTCGCGGCGGTCAACGGTGGCGGTCTCGATCTTGGCGCCGGCGTTGTACGTCTTGTCGACGACCTTGCCGGTGAGCACGTTGCGCATCTTGGTGCGCACGAAGGCGCCGCCCTTGCCCGGCTTCACGTGCTGGAAGTCAATGATGGTCCAGAGCTGGCCCTCGATCTTGAGGACCTGTCCGTTCTTGATGTCGGTGGTTGATGCCACGATCTACTCTTCTTCCGTATGTCGCCGGGGGCCCGCGATGCGCACGAGGCGCCGGCGGACGGAGGCCGCCGCGTGGGCGGCCTCCCTCAGGCGTGTTGTCAAAAATCCAAGACTAAGTTTAGCGCACGTGTGCGCACTGCGGGTTTCCCCGCGATGGTGATCTGCCGGACGCCTCGCGCGTCAGCCGCCCGCGGGGTGCTGCAGCTCGATCGGCGCGGTGGCCGGGTGCTGCGCCGCCGCGTTCACGGCCGCCGGATGCGGGGCGTCGGCCGTCCCGGTCGCGGTGTGCTCCAGCACCGATTCCAGGCAGGCGCGCGAGGACTCGACCAGGTGGGCGTCGGCGTCCGCGGCGGTGCGCAGGTCAAGGGCCTTGCGGAAGCGGTTGGCCGCGGCCAGCAGGTCCCCGCTCTCCACGTAGGCGAAGCCCAGGTGCTGTTGCAGGATGGCCTCGTGCTCGGTGTCCTTGAACTCGGTCAGCAGGGCGCGCAGCCGGTTGATGGCCCGAGGTGCGTCCCCCGCGGCGCGGGTCAGCGAGGTGTCAAGCACGCGCATCGCGAAGTTCTGCGGGTCGATGAAGCGGGTCTCGGCGACCAGCTCGCTGGCCGCGCGCAGCTCGCCCTTGGCCAGCAGCACCACCACCTGGGAGCTGGGGTCGCCGGTGCGCAGGGTCTCCTCGGCCAGTTCGGCGTCGGAGATCTCGTGGCGCATCAGGGTGGGGTTCAGCCGCACCCCGGGGATCCCGGACTCGATGTTCTGCCGCGGGGCGCTGGCCAGGCCGCCGGCCGGCACCTGCAACAGGGCCTCGGTGTGCGTCAGGTGCGTGGCGGTGCTCATTCTGCGATCTCCTGGTAGGCGGCGAACAAGAGGGAGGTGTCGGGCACGTCGAGCATGCGGGGCCGCCCGATGCCGTCGAGCACCACGAAGCGCAACAGGTCCCCGCGGGTCTTCTTGTCCCGGCGCATGCCGTCGAGCAGGGTCTGCCAGCGGTCCCCGCGGTAGGTGGTGGGCAGGCCCAGGGTCTTGAGGATGGAAAGGTGGCGGTCCGCGACCTCGTCGGAGGTGCGCCCGACGCTGCGGCCCAGCTCCGCGGCGAAGGCCATGCCGATGGACACCGCGGCGCCGTGGCGCATCGAGTAGCGTTCGGCCAGCTCGATGGCGTGGGCCAGGGTGTGCCCGTAGTTCAGGAACTCGCGCTCCCCGGATTCGCGCAGGTCGTTGGAGACGACCTTGGCCTTGACCGCGATGGCGCGCTCGATGAGTTCGCGCAGGCGCGGGGAGGTGGCGTCGGTCGCGTCGGCCGGGTCCTCTTCGATGAGCTCGAGGATGCGCTCGTCGGCGATGAAACCGCACTTCACGACCTCTGCCAGGCCGGTGACCAGTTCGTTCTTGGGGAGCGTGGAAAGCGTGTCCAGGTCCACCAGCACCCCTGCCGGCGGGAAGAAGGCGCCGACAAGGTTCTTGCCCTCGGCGGTGTTGATCCCGGTCTTGCCGCCGACGGCGGCATCGACCATGCCCAGCAGGGAGGTGGGGATGTGGATGACCTTGGTGCCGCGCAGCCACGTCGCTGCGACGAAGCCGGCCAGGTCGGTGACGGCGCCGCCGCCCACCGCCACGATGGCGTCGGAGCGGGTGAAGTCGTTCTTGCCCAGCACCTGCCAGCAGAAGGAGGCGACCTCGATGTGCTTGCCTTCCTCGGCGTCGGGGATCTCGGCGCTCAGCGCGGTGTAGCCGGCGGCCTCAAGGTCGTCCTTGACGATGTCGCCGGTGGCGCGCAGGGCGCGGGGGTGGATGATGAGCACCTTCTTGACGCGCTCGCCCAGCAGGCCGGGAAGGCGGCCCAGCAGGCCGTTGCCCACGATCACCTCGTAGTTCTCGGCGGGAGCCGAGCCGGTGACCTGAATCGTCGTGGGTGCTGGGTTCATCGTTGGATCCTCCAAAGTGCTGCGTAGCGCGCCGGGGCCGAAACCCGCTTGCGCGGTGTTGCAGTGGGTCCTCGGTGCGTGAGTGAAAACGCGCCAACCGGTCTTCGCCGGTGACTTCTAGCCATGCTCGGGGCGCGCCAATGCGCCCCTCGCCGAACTTAAGCCTACGTGTTTCGGCCTCCCAGATGGTGTTTCAGTGTCCGGCATCACGGTAGGCAGTGAGGATTGACTCGGCAATTTCCTCCGCCGTCAGCCCCCGTGTGTCGATGGTCAACGTCGCGGTCGCCTCGTAGAGCCCGCTGCGCTCGGAAAAGATGCGGCACCACGATTCCATCGGCGTGCCGCCGAGCAGCGGCCGGGTCGTGTCGCCCCCGATGCGCGGGGCGACGGTGGCGGCGTCTGTGAGCAGGTAGACGCTGAATCCGGAGGCGATGACCTCGCGGTTTGCTGCCGAAAGCACCGCACCTCCCCCGGTGGCCACGACCGCCGGGGCGGCAGGGGACGCCCCGGGATCGTTCCCGGGAGCCGGGCGCACGGCCTCGGCCAGCGCGCGGGCCTCGAAGCGGCGGAAACCTTCCTCGCCGTGGGCGGCAAAGATGTCCGGGATCGGGCCGTTGGCCGCGACAACGATCGCATCGGTGTCGATCAGGGTCGTGCCCAGCAGGCGCGCCAGGAGCGCGCCGACGGCGCTCTTGCCGCTGGCCATCGGCCCGATCAGGAAGATCGGGGTGCTCATGGAAGGCGGACCGACCCCAGGTTCCCGGGGATGGCCGAAAGGTAGTTCTCCAGGTTCCGCTTGACCTCGCCGAGCGAGTCGCCGCCGAACTTCTCCAGCATGGCCTGGGCCAGCACCAGGGCGACCATGGCCTCGGCGACCACGCCGGCGGCCGGGACCGCACAGACATCCGAGCGCTGGTGGTGCGCGGTGGTCGCCTCGCCGGTGGCGGTGTCGATGGTGCGCAGGGCGCGCGGGACGGTGGCGATCGGCTTCATGGCCGCACGCACGCGCAGCACGTCCCCGATGCTCATGCCGCCCTCGATGCCGCCGGCCTTGTTGCCCGAGCGGTCGATGACCCCGTCCTCGCCGCGCACGATCTCGTCGTGGGCGGCGGATCCGCGGCGCGAGGCGGTCAGGAAGCCGTCGCCGACCTCCACGCCCTTGATCGCCTGGATGCCCATGAGGGCACCGGCAAGGCGCGCGTCGAGGCGGCGGTCCCAGTGCACGTAGGAGCCCAGGCCCGGGGGCAGGTTGTAGGCCAGCACCTCGACGATGCCGCCGAGGGTCTCCCCCTCCTTGTGGGCGGCGTCGACCTCGGCGACCATGGCCTCGGAGGTGTCCGCGTCAAAGCAGCGCAGCGGATCGGCGTCCAGCGCGCGCACGTCGGCCGCGCGCGGCAGCGGCGAATTCTCCGGGGAGGCGACGGTGCCGACCGAGACGGTGTGGGAGACCAGCTCGACGCCCAGCTGGGCCAGGAAGTTCGCCGCCACCGAGCCCAGCGCCACGCGGGCGGCGGTCTCGCGGGCCGAGGCGCGCTCCAGGACCGGGCGGGCGTCGTCGAAGCCGTACTTCTGCATGCCGGTGAAGTCGGCGTGTCCGGGGCGCGGGCGGGTCAGCGGCGCGTTGCGCGCCATCGAGGCCAGTTCCTCGGGGTCCACCGCGTCGGGGTTCATGACCTTTTCCCATTTGGGCCACTCGGTGTTTCCCACCTCGATGGCCACCGGGCCGCCCTGGGTGATCCCGTGGCGCACCCCGCCCATGAAGGACACCTGGTCCTGCTCGAACTTCATCCGCGCACCGCGGCCGTAGCCCAGGCGCCGGCGTGCGAGGGCATCGCGCACATCCTGTGAAGAGATGGCAATGCCCGCGGGCAGTCCCTCGATAATTCCAACCAATGCGGGGCCGTGTGATTCGCCCGCCGTCAACCAACGCAACATGTACTCCATCCTGCCATGTACCCGCGCTCCGATTAGGGCCGGGATAGCCCCACTGCGTCGCACATCACATTTGTGACGTGGCGCCAGTCGGCGTCCTGAATTCCTGAAAAGTACTTGACCTGCTCCACGCCCTGGTGCACCAGCATCGACATTCCCGACACCACGGTGCCGCCAAAGGACTCCCAGGCCGTTGCGATCGCCGAGGGCCAGGGGTCGTAGGCGACATCCAGCAGCACCGCCCCGGGCGCCGGGATCCCGGTTGCCCGGTCCAGGCCCAGGGGGCCGATGAGTTCGTCGGCTGCATGCGCGGGAAGCGTCGAGATGACGACCTCGTAGTCTGCCAGCCGCCCGGCCGCCGCCGATACCTCCACGGCGGCGCAGGCCAGGCCGAGCGTCCGCGCCAGGGCCAGGGCCGGCTCTGCGCGTGCCGCGTTGCGGACCGCCAGGTCCACGTGCGTGAGGCCCAGCAGGGAGCAGGCCTCCAGCGCGGCGAGGGCCGTGTTGCCCGCGCCCAGGATCGCGGCGCGGCGCTCCCGCGGCGCGGTGCTCCCGCGGCGCGCGGGCAGCGCCTCCTGGAGTGCGCGCACGATCCCGTCGACGTCGGTGTTGTGCCCGGTCAGCCGGACGGATCCGGCGACGTGCTCCACCACCACGGTGTTCAGGGCGCCCAGGCGCTGCACGCGCTCGGAGAGGGCGTCCAGGTGCGGGATCAGCGCCGCCTTCAGCGGCATGGTGACCGAGACGCCGACCCAGCCGGGTTCGGTGCGCAGCCGGGCGGCAAAGGATGCCGCATCCTCCGGGAGCATGTCGATCGCGCTGTAGTCGATGTCCACGCCCAGCGCGCGGTAGGCGGCCCCGTGCAGCAGCGGCGAGCGGGAGTGCCCGATCGGGTGGCCCAGCACCGCGGCACGGCGGGTTGCCGCGGGGACACTCACTTGCAGACGTCCGTGTTGGCGGCGCACCAGGCGCGGAATTCGTTCTGGTTCACGCGGTGCTCGGCGTAGGTCTTGGCGAACTTCGTCAGGCCGCTGTTGGTGTCCACCGTGACCCAGTAGTAGAAGTCGTTGGGCGCCGGGTTCGCCGCGGCCTTGATCGCGGGATCGCCCGGGGAGCCGATCGGCGTCGGCGGCAGGCCCTTGTGCACGTAGGTGTTGTACGCGTTGCCGGCGTCCTTCTTTTCCTTTTCGCTGATCTGCAGGGTGTACCTGTCCAGCCCGTAGATCACCGCCGAGTCGACCTGCAGCAGTCCGTTGGTCTCGGTGTTGCTGGGGTGCAGGCGGTTCTCCAGCGCACCGGCCACGGTGCCGTAGTCGTTCTGGCGGGCCTCGGCCTGCAGGATCGAGGCGACCTGCAGCACGTGGTACTGCTGGTCCGCGTCGGTGACGCCGTTGTCCCCCAGCGTCTTGAGTGTCGCATCGACCAGGGTCTTGAGCACCGTGGTGGCATCGACGTCCAGCGGGAAACGGTATTCTCCCGGGTGCAGGTAGCCTTCCAGGTTCGGGATCTCGGGGTTGAGGCCGAAGGCCTCGGGATCCTCGGCGAGGGCCCCGAGTTCAATGGAGGACAGGCCGGTGGCCGTGGAGATTTCTTCCAGTACCTGGTTCATGCGGGTGTTTTGCTTGATGGCCACGTAGGACACCTTGGCGGCGGGCTCGCCGATCAGGATCTCCGCCGCGGACAGGGCGGGCATTTCGCGGCGCAGCTCGTAGGTGCCGGGATGGATCTCGCGGCTCTCTGTCTCCACCAATTGGATGGCCTCGAGGAACAGCTTGTCGCTGGCCACGATCTCCCGGCTCTCGAGCTCGCGCCCGATTTGCTGGGCACCCCAACCGGATTTCACCTCGAAGGTGACGGCCTCGCCGCCGGGTGCCGGGAAGTCCCGGGGGCTCACTCGGTCCATCAGGCCCTGGAGCGAGATCACGATGCCGAAGATGACTGCGCAGAAGCCCAAGAGCACCGCCAGCACGATCCAGTTGCGCCGGCGACGCCGTGCCCTGCGGGCCTGCAGGTTTGACGAGGTGGAGGTCAGGAACAGGTTTTGGCGTTCCAGCGACCCGTGCGGCTCCGTCGGATGGGCAGGTGGCCCCTCGTGAAGGTCCGTGGAAAGTTGCTCGGAGCCATGGTGGCGGGCTTCGTCGGCGTTGGTGACCGCGGTGGCCCGTGCATCGGCTGCGGCCGGCGGTTGATGGCCGCGCACCGTTGCCGGCGGGGCCGGGGAATGCCCGGTGGGCGCCTGGCCCGGGAGGGCGTCGGAAGGTGTCGCGGCGGAATCCGCACCACCGCCGATTGTCCCGTCCATTGTCTCTGGTGCCGATTCCGCAGGGGCGTAGGCCGCCTTCACTACCGGCGGCTTGGACGGGGCCGGCGGCACGGACCGGGCACCTGCCGGTGAGGACACCTGGGCCGGGGTGGCGTCGGGGACCGCGGAGACGGCTTGGCCGGCGTTCCCTGCCCGGGGGGCATCGCGGTCAACGGGCGTGTTCGCGGCGGGCCGCACCGGATTGCGGTCCGGCGCCTGCGGTGCAGCGGTGGCTGTATCGGGGGTGACCGCGCTTCGGGCGGCGGCCGACCTGTCGCGAAGCGGGGCGGCGTTGGCCCGAAGGGTCTGGCGAACGCGTTCGGCCGCGGCGCGCTGGGCCTCAATGGCTTCCTTGCGCGCACGTTGGGCGCTCTGGGTGCGGGCTCGTTGGGCGGCGTCGAGTGCCTTGGTGCGCTCCCCCTCCGCCTGGATGCGGGCATCCTCCGCTGCGACGCGGGCATCCTCTGCCGCCGCGGCGGCCTTGAGTTCCGCCGCCTCCTTGGCCGCCTCGGCGGCGGAGGGACGCTCCGGCAAGGCCGGGTCGGGGGCGGCGGACTGCCCGTGGGCGGCTTCCGGAGCCGGGGGCTGCGCCTCGCTGCGGGTGCGCTCTGCATTTTCGCGCGCGGCACGGGCGGCACGCCGGGGCGAAACCCCGGATTCGTGGCGCGGAGAATCGATGGACGATTCGTTAGTCATGCGGTTTTCTCCCTTGCCCGCAGGCAACGTAGTAGCCGAGGGGCGACGCGGGCCCACTTCTTCAGCCGATTCAGATCTCATGCGATCGTAACCCAAAGCGGGGTCGCAGGGCAGTGCATCGGGGGCGTCGGGGCTCCCGGGTTTCCTGCCGGCGTCGGCGGATCGTCCCGCCTCAGTCGTCATCGCCTGGCCCGTCGACGCCAGGGGCCGCGAGCTGGCCGGGCGAAACCTGGCCATTGCCGCGCATTTCGAGCACCTGCTGGAGAATCTCCACGGCAGCGACCTGGTCAACCACCGCACGGTGCTTGCGCCCGTCCAGTCCGGCATCGTGCAGCGAACGATGGGCGCTGACGGTGGTCAGTCGCTCGTCCACCAGTCGCACCTCCACGTCCGATCCGGTGCGCAGAAGTGCATTAGCCAAGTCACGGGCATAATCCCGGGCCATGGTGGTTGAGGCAGTTTCCCCGCCCGACATCGAGCGCGGCAGGCCGACATAGATCTGCGCTGCCTCGCGCTCGGCGGCCAGCTTCACCAGAACGGAAATGTCACTGGACTTCTTCACATCGCGTTTCAGCGTTTTGACCGGGGTGGCCAACACCCCGTCGCGGTCGCTGGCCGCGACGCCGACGCGGGCCATGCCCACGTCGACGCCAAGCAGCACCCCGGGACGCGGGGTTGGCGCCAAGGACCCGGACGCCGAGGCTATGACAGCTCCTGGATCGAACGGACCATGGCTTCAAGGGCCTCGGCGGTCTTGGTGGCGTCCTGGCCGCCGCCCTGTGCCACGTCGTCCTTGCCGCCGCCTCCGCCGCCCAGGATCTTCGCCGCGGTGCGCACCAGGGCGCCGGCCTTGGCACCCTTGGTGCGGGCGGCGTCGTTGGTGGC
This sequence comes from Paeniglutamicibacter sp. GQ140, assembly GCF_059759235.1. Taxonomy (NCBI): domain Bacteria; kingdom Bacillati; phylum Actinomycetota; class Actinomycetes; order Micrococcales; family Micrococcaceae; genus Paeniglutamicibacter; species Paeniglutamicibacter sp. GQ140. Next base: position 92,736 of record NZ_JCAXDW010000008.1, on the reverse strand, counting down.
AACCAGGACCAGCGGGCGGCCGTTGGACGCACCGGCAAGTGCGACGGTGGACGCCTCGGAACCCAGGCGGTCGCGCAGGTCCAGGGCAAGGGTGCGCAGCGCGTCGGCCGAGGGAACCTCGCCGGCGTCGTGGGCCAGGACCTTGATCCCGTTGATGTCGCGGGCCTTGGCCACCAGGGCACCGGCCTGGGCAGCAAGTTGCGCGCCGCGGAGCTTCTCGATTTCCTTTTCGGCGGTGCGAAGCCGCGCCACGGTGTCGGAAATGCGCTCGTTGAGCTGTGCGGCCGGGACCTTGAACATCGAGGAGAGTTCGGAGACCAGGGCGCGCTCGGCCGCCCCGTGGCGGAATGCCTCCATGCCGACCAGGGCCTCGACGCGTCGGTTGCCCGAGCCCACCGAGGCCTCGCCCAGCAGGGTGAGGGACCCGATCTGTGCGGTGGCGCCCACGTGGGTGCCGCCGCAGAGCTCGCGGCTCCAGGCGTCGTTGATCTCGACCATCCGCACGGTGTTGCCGTACTTCTCGCCGAACAGGCTCATGGCGCCCATGGCGCGTGCCTCGGCCAGCGGCATGACGTTGGTGTTCACCTGGTGGTTGTTGCGGATGGCCAGGTTCACGACCTCTTCGATCTCGTTCCGGGCCGCATTGGAAAGTGCCTCGGACCAGGAGAAGTCAAAGCGCAGGTAGCCGGCCTTGTTGAAGGAACCCGACTGCAGGGCGTCGGGGCCCAGGATCTCGTGGAGTGCGGCATGGACCAGGTGGGTGGCGGAGTGCGCCTGCTCCCCGGAATGGCGGCGCTGCCGGTCGACCTCGGCCAGCACCGTGGCGCCGGAGGGCAGTTCGCCCTCGCGCACGATGGCCTGGTGGACGTTCAGCCCGCGGATCGGCGCCTGGACGTCGAGGACCTCGAGCACGAAGCCGTCGCCGGTGATCAATCCGACGTCGCCCGCCTGGCCGCCTGCCTCGGCGTAGAACGGGGTCTCGTTGAGGACCAGCTCGATCTGCTGGCCCTGTTCGGCCACCTCGACCAGGGACCCGTTGTGCACGATGCCGCGCACGGTGGATTCGCTGGTGAGTTCCTCGTAGCCGGTGAAGATGACGTCGCCGCGCTCGTGCAGCTGAGTGAAGACGGTCAGGTCGGCGTGGCCGGCCTTCTTGGCCTTGGCGTCCTTCTGGGCGCGGGTGCGCTGTTCGTTCATCAGCTCGCGGAACTTGGGCTCGTCGACGGCCAGGCCCGCCTCGGCGGCGATTTCCAGGGTGAGGTCGATCGGGAAGCCGTAGGTGTCGTGCAGCGCGAAGGCGTCCTCGCCGGAGAGCGATCCGCCCTTGGACTTGGAGACCTGCAGTGCTTCTTCCAGGCGCGTGGTGCCCGAGGCGATGGTGCGCAGGAAGGCGCGCTCCTCGGCGTAGGCGATGCGGGCGATGCGCTCGAAGTCGGTTTCGACGATCGGGTAGACGCCCTTCATGGCGTCGCGCGAGGCCGGGAGCAGCTCGGGGAGGACCGCGGTTTCCACGCCCATCAGGCGCATGGCGCGCACGGCGCGGCGAATCAGGCGGCGCAGCACGTAGCCGCGGCCCTCGTTGCCCGGGGAGACGCCATCGGAGATCAGCATCAGCGAGGAGCGGATGTGGTCGGCGACCATGCGCATGCGCACGTCGTCGGCGTGGTTCGGGTCCGCCGGGTCCTCGGTGGAGGTGTAGGTCTTGCCGGAAAGCTCGGCTGCCTTGTCAAGCACGGGACGGACCTGGTCGGTCTCGTACATGTTCTCGACGCCCTGCAGGATCATCGCCAGGCGCTCGAGGCCCAGGCCGGTGTCGATGTTCTTCTTGGGCAGTTCGCCCAGGATCTCGAAGCTGTCCTTGCCGGTGCCCTCGCCGCGCTGGTACTGCATGAACACGAGGTTCCAGATCTCGATGTAGCGGGTGTCGTCGGCCTCCGGGCCGCCCTCGATGCCGTACTCGGGTCCACGGTCGTAGAAGATTTCCGAGCAGGGGCCGGCGGGGCCGGGCTGGCCGGTGGACCAGTAGTTGTCCTCCATGCCCATCTTCTGGATGCGCTCGGCCGGGATGCCGATCTTGTCGCGCCAGATCTCCAGCGCCTCGGTGTCCTCGTGGTAAACCGTGATCCACAGCTTCTCGGCCGGCAGGCCGAAGCCCCCGTCCGCGACGGAGCTGGTCAGCAGCTCCCAGGCGTAGGAGATCGCGCCTTCCTTGAAGTAGTCGCCGAAGGAGAAGTTGCCGGCCATCTGGAAGAAGGTGCCGTGGCGCACGGTCTTGCCAACTTCTTCGATGTCACCGGTGCGGATGCACTTCTGGACCGAGGTGGCGCGGCTGTAGGGCGGTTCCTCGCGGGCGGTCAGGTACGGAATGAACGGCACCATGCCGGCGACGGTGAACAGCAACGACGGGTCGGAGGAGACCAGCGAGGCGCTGGGAACCGCGGTGTGGCCCTTCGACTCAAAGTAGTCGACCCACCGGCGTGCAATTTCCTGCGATTTCATCGTTCCTCTTCGATCCCTTCGTGCTTACGGGCGCTGTGCTTGGGTGTGGCTTTCGTCTGCCGCTCCCCCGTGGCCTTTCGGCGGGGGAAGTGCGTGCTGCCGGGAACCGCCATGACGGCGGTCATCGGCACGCGTGCCACGAAAACAAGTCTAGTGGTGGCTTGGGCCAGGTGTTTCATCCAGGCCCAGGGCCTGGCGCAATTCGGTTTCCCGCTCATTCATCCCGGTGCGGAAGGCCTCGGCCAGTTCCTGCAGCGAGTCGCTGATGCGGCCAACGGTGCGGTTCAGTCCGTCGGAGCTGGCAAGGTCCCGGGCTTCGCCGAGCTTGCGGGCGGTCAGGACGCCGACGCCGATTCCGATGCCGACCCAGAATAGTTTCTTCATCTGCGGTTTCCTCGTTTCGTGGATGGTTGGAACGTGCGCTGCCCCATGGCAGGGGCCATCAGGCGGCTGCTGCCGAGGCCCCAAGTTTCGGGCCGGAATCAGCGCGAGCGTCGTCCCTTGCCGGTCGGCTTGGTATCGAGGACCGAACGGACCCCGGCGGTGAATGCCGCGATCTTGATCAGCGGCCTGCCGACGGTGGCTGCAGTCAGGGAGGACAGTGCGCTGATGTTGGCCGACGCATCGGAGACATGCGAAGTGATGCCGTCGACCTTGCGAAGCTGGTCATTGGTGGTTGCCACGGTGTTGGTGACCTCGGTCAGCAGCGGCGTGGTGCCGTCGGAGACGTCCCTTACGGCGCCGCGCAGCTCATCGAACACCTTCCCGAGCTTCCAGATGGGGATGGCAAGCAATGCCACCAGCACGGCAAAAACGCCTGCCGCAATGAGTCCGGCGATGTCCGACCCTGTCATGTGCTTTTCCTCTACCGTTGGTGACATGTGCTTTTCCACCTTACCGAAAGGTTGGCGGTAGCACGGAACCGAAACGTCTTGGATAACACGAAGCCCGCGGCGCGGGGCCACGGGCTTCGTGTTGCAAGCTCAATTCGTTGGGCGTGAGCCCGGTGAATTTAGCGTGCGTAGTACTCGACGACGAGGTTCTCTTCGCAGGTTACGGGAACCTCGGAGCGCTTCGGCTTGCGGACGAGCTTGGCCTGAAGGGCTTCAAGCTTGACGTCCAGGTAGGCCGGAACGGCGGGGAGAACATCGCGGTGGGCGCCTGCAGCGGCGATCTGGAACGGGCCCATCTTTTCGCTACGCTCGTGAACGTGGATCAGCTGACCCTCGGACACGCGGAACGAGGGACGGTCCACGCGCTGGCCGTTGACCATGATGTGACGGTGCACAACAAGCTGACGGGCCTGGGCGATGGTGCGGGCGAAGCCTGCACGCAGAACCAAGGCGTCCAGACGCATTTCCAGGAGCGCGACCAGGTTTTCACCGGTCATGCCCGCGGTGCGCTTGGCTTCTTCGAAGGCACGGGTCATCTGTGCTTCGCGGATGCCGTACTGGGCGCGCAAACGCTGCTTTTCGCGAAGACGCACTGCGTAGTCGCTGTCCTGCTTCTTGCGGGCACGGCCGTGCTGGCCCGGACCGTAGGGACGACGCTCCATGTACTTTTCAGCTTTGGGAGTCAGGGCAAGGCCGAGGGCTCGCGAGAGGCGAACCTTGCGGCGGGCACGAGTGTTGTTAGCCACGAGTGTCCTTTTCTTTTGTGAGCGGCTGTCATTGGATCTGGCCTCCATGATGGAGAGTTGTGGGAAGCCGCTTCCCTATTCACTACAACTGCCACGTTGCGCACCATCCGAGACCGAGGTTTCCGATGGTTTGCGGTTGGACAGCTTGCCAGCCAAGGATCAATCCTACCACCGCCGCGAAACCCAACGTTCACGCCCGCTCGTTGTTGGGTGTGTGAGATATGCCCATTGCCCCCTGGGTCTATCTGGTCCGGCGGTCCTTGGCCCGGATGATACCGCGGATGCGCTCAACGCGTTCGCCGATGGACCTCTCGGCCCCGTTGGCGGTGGGCTTGTAGTAGTCGACGCCCAACAGGTCATCCGGTGCATATTGCTGGGTGGCCACCGAATGCGGGGCGTCGTGGGAATACTGGTAGCCCTTGCCGTGGCCCAGTTGCTGGGCGCCGGCGTAGTGGGCGTCGCGCAAATGCATGGGCACTCCCCTGCCGCGTCCGGCCCTGACGTCCGCCACGGCGGCGTTGATGGCGTTGTAGGCGGCGTTGGACTTGGGCGCCGTGGCAAGGTGTACGACGGCGTGCCCCAGGATGAGCCGTGCCTCGGGCATGCCAATGAGTTGCACGGCCTGGGCCGCGGCGACCGCCGTCTGCAGGGCGGTGGGGTCGGCCATGCCAATGTCCTCCGATGCGCTGATCATGATGCGCCGGGCGATGAAACGGGGATCTTCCCCGGCCTCCAGCATTTTTGCCAGGTAATGCAGTGCGGCGTCAACGTCGGAACCGCGGACCGACTTGATGAACGCACTGATGATGTCGTAGTGCTGGTCACCGGCCTTGTCGTAGCGCTGTACCGCGGCGTCCATGGCACGTTCGGTGTGTTCGATGGTGATGACAATCTGGCCCGAGGGGCTCAGTCCCGCGGCATCCGGTGTGTTCTCCTGGTCCGGGTTCCCGTCCGCCGCGACAGCTTCGACGGAAGCCGGAGGCTCGTTCGAGTTTGTCTCCCCGTTGCCTTCGCCGTCGCTGCCGCCAGTTTCGGGGGCAGCCGAAGGGCCGGCTTCCAGGGGCTCTTCTGGTTGCTTGCCTGCCGGGCCGTGCTCGGACTGCTCGTCGGAATCGTCGTCGTCGGAGGTGGCGTCCGACTTCTGCGCTGTGCGGCGGGCCAGGAGTCCATGTGATTCGGCCGCGCTCCACGCCACACCCGCGGCGGCCTCCAGTGCCGTCAGCGCACGGCGGGCGTCTCCCCCGGCCATGCGCACCAGATGGTCAAGAGCCATCGGGTCCAGGACCAGCTCGTCGTTGAACCCGCGCACGTCGGCCAGGGCGCGGGTGATGAGCGCGGCAATGTCGCCCTCTTCCAAGGGGCGGAGCGTCAGCAGCAGCGAACGCGACAGCAAGGGAGAGACGACGGAGAAGGACGGGTTCTCCGTCGTGGCGGCGACCAGCACCACCCAGCGGTTTTCCACGCCGGGCAGCAGTGCGTCCTGTTGGGCCTTGTTGAAGCGGTGGATTTCGTCCAGGAACAAGACGGTGGTGAAGCCACGCAAATCGCGGTCCTCCAGTGCCTGGTCCATGACGCGGCGAACGTCCTTGACTCCGGCGGTGATTGCGCTGAGCTCGACGAAGCGGCGGCCCGGGGCACGGGCGATCACGTGGGCAATGGTTGTTTTCCCGGTGCCGGGTGGTCCCCAGAGAATGATGCTTGAGGGGCCGGACGGACCGGGTCCGTCGATTCCTGCAAGTTGCCTCAGGGGCGAGCCCGCCTTGAGCAGGTGTTGCTGGCCGACAAGTTCCTCGACCGAGCGGGGGCGCATGCGCACGGCCAGGGGCGCGCGCGGGCGCACCTGTTCTTCGTCGTTTTCCTCGTCGTCACCCAAGGCACTGAGCAGATCGTTCACTCCACCAGCCTAGTTCAGCATTGTCGTCGCCGAATCCGGAACATCGTCCGCCTTCGCTTGACCGTGCCGTGGAACCTGCTGGGACGGTGGATTCCCCCACGTCGACCAGGGGAATCGTGGTTGCTCGCTGCCGGGGTGGCCCGGGTGCTGCCGCATCACGCACGGCGGTGGGGCATGGGGGTGACCCCACCGGCGGGGAGACAGCACCCGGGAGCTTGGCCGTGCACAATCGGCGGTCTGCCGTGTTGGGTCGACAGCGAACCTAATCGAACAGGGGCGCCGTAAACCCGATGGTGCGAAGCTCGGGGTGCCAATAGAGGTTTCGCTGCGGCGCACCGCGCGGTTGTCCGTCGATCGCAATGACGTAGGGCACGCCATCGATAGATTTCAGCGTGATAAGTCCCGCGTGTACTTGGATGTGGTGGTATTCGCACAGTAGGGCAGAATTTTCCACGCTCGTTTCGCCGCCCTCGAGCCAGGGTATGACGTGGTGGCATTCGGAAGTTGAGGCCGGGCGGGTGCAGCCCGGAACGATGCACCCGCGATCCCGAATGGCGATGGCTTTGCGCTGGGCCTTGGAGAACCCGCGGACCTCGCGGCCGAGATCAAGGACTTCCCCCTTTTCTCCCATGACTGCCGGCAGGATGTCGCCATTGCAGGCGAACCTTCTGATGTTGGCCGCGGAGACGGGGCGGTTGTGGGCGGTCAATCCCGCTTCTTCGCATTGACCCAGCAAGCTGCGGTAGCCGATCAGCACCCCGATCTTGACCCGCATGCCGCCGGTTTCGCTGATGCCGGTTCCGTTCAACGCCCCGGAACATGCAGCAACCAGGGCATCGAGCAGCAGTTGCGGGCTAGTGCGCGGGTCCTGGGCCAATAATCCTGCGAGCCCCGAGCCCTCGGGCGGAAGTCCGCAGGCCAGTTCGCTCAGCGGCATGCCCTCGGCTGCAACACCGGCGGGCCTGGCCCACTCCGGTGCCGGTGCGCCGGCCGGGGAGAAGGTTGGTGTGCCCGAGGCCGAAACGTCCTCGATATCCGGGACGGCTTCTTCCGGGCCGGACGCTGGCAGGTCCGGGTTGGTTGAGGCCGAGAACGGCGGGGACTTGAGCGAGCGGGGGTTGGTCCAGGCCTCGCCGAAGGCGAGGATCACCTCGGAGTCCATCGGGTCGCAGCGCAGCAGGTACTCGTCGCTGCTGTCGCGGAAGCCTTGGTAGAAGAAGCCGCGCTTGGCACGGATTTCCTCGTCGCTGATGGGGGTGCCGTTCTCCGCCAGGAAGCTGCCCCAGTCCTGCAGGGCCTTGCCGCACATTTTTGGCTCGCCGTTGCGTGCCTCATGGACCAGGGATTCCTCGATGGCGTTGTTGACCTTGCCCGCGTCGGGCCTGGAACTGATGCGCGGCTGCATGGATTCCAGGCGCCCAGCGACCGAAGCGAGGTTGCCGACGTCAGCGCTGCCGTCGGCCGCGGCCCGTGCCAGGATCGGGTAGCTGGGTGCCGCCGGGGTTTCGCCGTTGTCGTCCGCGGATCCGGTCGAGGCGACCAGGAGCTTCGCACCGGTGATGCGGCGGCGGCCATCGCCACTGGAAATATGCAGGTGCGCCTGCATGTAGGCCAGGATATTGCGGTGCGGTGCCATCCCGGGGCGCAGTTGCTCCGGCGGAATGCCGGAGGTGCCATTGGCCAGTTCCTCCGGGTGGGCCACGAGCTCGTCGATCTTCTGGGCAAGTACGGGATCCAGCCGATGGATTTCGGCGGCCTCGGCACGCCGGGTGACCACGAGCTGGCCATAGGCGGTGGTCCGATGGGCGCGTTCCAGCAGGCCCATGAGCACCGCGCTGGCCGCGGCGTCAAGCGGCACCTGTCCCAGCCCGTCGATGGCTTCGGACAGGGCAAGTGCCGCGGCGGCCATTGTCCGGCCAAGCTCCGCGGCGCTCCGCTGCGCCGTCGGTGGCGCGAAAAGTGGGGTGCCCATGTCCACCAGTGTCCGCTTCCCGGGCCTCGCTTGCCCCGCGATGGGGCTATCTGTGCGGAGAAGTGGGCGCAGTCCGCCCGTGTGGTCCCGAATGTGTCCGCCGGTGCGCAAAACGGTAGGCTCGCTACGTCCGGCGGCTCGTGGGCGGCGAAGGACGCCGCGGCGTTGGACCACGATGTGAAGGTGGATGCATGAAGGCTGTGTTGCAGGTGGTTTCCCGGGCCTCTGTCGAGGTGGAGGGTTCGGTCGTCGGGAAGATCGACGGCCCCGGCCTGGTGGTGTTGCTGGGCGTGACGCACGGCGACACCCCGGCGTTGGCGGCCAAGCTGGCGGCCAAGGTGTGGCGGTTGCGGATGCTGGAGGGCGAGAAGTCGTGCGAGGACCTCGGTGCCCCGCTCCTGGTGATCAGCCAATTCACGCTCTACGGGGATGTGCGCAAGGGACGGCGTCCCGGATGGACGGCCGCGGCCCCCGGCGCGGTGAGCGAGCCGTTGTACGAGGAGTTCATGGAACAGCTTCGCGCGCTCGGCGCCCACGTCGAGTCCGGCGTGTTCGGCGCGATGATGGAGGTGTCGTTGGTGAACTCCGGTCCGTACACGCTCATCGTCGACACCGCCGATCTTCCGGGCTGAGCGCGGCCCCGTCAGCGGTTCCTTGGTCAGTCCTCCGACTGTTGGGCCGATAGCGCGCGGGCATCTGCCACGCGGCCTCGTCTGGCCCCTGCCGTGTCGGCGTCGATCCGCTTGGGCAGCCAGGACCAGAGGATCCAGGCCGCAAGGCACAGCCACATGGCACCGCGGATGATGAGCCACGCGGTGACGGGTCCCTCGAGGAGTTCAGCGGGAAGGCCCACGCCGAAGCCCCCAATGAGAAGGCTGGTGCCGGCCCGGCGCAGCACCACGCCGCGCTTGATCGAAGCACGGGTGCCGGGGGCAAGTTGCGCGGCGAACAGCTCGACGTTCCCGAAATCCTGGGCGATGTGGTCTTGCGCGCCGGAGAGACGGCGATGTTCCCGTGCCTCGCGCAGCGCCGCGACAGCCTGCGCCGGATGCGCCCGTAGTGCACGGGTTCCCCGAACAGTTCCGTCGGGGTTTGGCCGCTGGCCGAAACGCTTTGACGCAGCTCGGCCAGGGCCGGGCCGATGTCGTCCTGCGCCGCATCGGCGAAAAGCATGGAGGCCGCCGCCAGTTCCGCCCACTCCCGCTGGCCCTCCGGCCAGTTCCGCAGTTCGTCGTCCCAGGCGTTGGTCCCGCGGGCGTTCCGGCTCATGGTTGTCCTCCAGCGGTTTGCAGGTCCCGCCGCACAGAACCACGCGGCAATGTGGCATCGGTGTTCGCGAAAGGTGTCATTGGCGCAGCACCGCGTCCTGGAAGAAGGCCCAGAGCTCGCGCTGGGAGGCCAGGTGCCCGCGACCGGTGCCGGTGAGCGTGTAGACCTTCCGGCCGGGTGCCCCGTCGCCGTCTTCCCAGATGCTGTCCATGAGTCCCGCGGCCTCGAGCTTGACCAGCGCCGGGTAGAGCGTGGAGCCCTTGATGGGCGAGAATCCCCGCGCCTCGAGCATCTGCGCCAGCGCATAACCGTGGTTGGGGCCCGCCTCCAGTGAGTCGAGCAGGCTCAGCGGGAGCAGGGCGCGCTGCCAGGCTCCCGGAAACTCCTTGCCGCCGCTCAGCATGCCCCCTCCCCCGCCAGAAGGCAGGCCTCGGTACGTTGGGCCGGGGCGAAGTGGCCGGATACCCGCGGGAACAGGGGGTCCATGTCGTGGCCTTTCTGTGGGGGCGAGGTGCGCTGGTGACGCACGCCGGCAAAAATCGGACTAAGTCAAAAATTTATCTAGATAACTAACACTACTAACGTTGTCCACCATTTGCACGGGTTTTCCCCACCGGCTTTCCCGTGTCGGGTGCGCCCCGCCGACCACGCGGCATTCCCCCGTCGCACCGGGCACCACGAACCGGGGAACACACGGGCAGAAATCCCCACCGGCACCCGGCCCTCGCCGTCGGCCCCGCCACTCCCCCGACGGATTCCCGGCAGACAGGCAAGGGGGCGCCCACCATGATGGTGGACGCCCCCGGGCAACCGCCTATGGGCGGTGCGTGACTACTTCGCCTCGACCTTGGCGGGCTCGTTGGTCTCGGCCTTCTTGGCCTCCGGCTTCGAGTCGACGCCGGCCTCCTTGCGCTGCTGGGCCGTGATCGGCGCCGGGGCACTGGTCAGCGGGTCGAATCCGCCGCCGGTCTTCGGGAAGGCGATGACGTCGCGGATCGAATCGGAACCGGTGAGCAGCTGCAGCACGCGGTCCCAGCCCAGCGCGATTCCTCCGTGGGGAGGCGCGCCGTACTTGAAGCCCTCGAGCAGGAAGCCGAACTTCTCCTGCGCGGCTTCCTCGTCGATGCCCATCATCTTGAACACGCGCTGCTGCAGATCGGCCTGGTGGATACGGATCGAGCCGCCACCGATTTCGTTGCCGTTGCACACGATGTCGTAGGCGTAGGCCAGCGCGTTTTCCGGATCCGTGTCGAAGGTGTCCATGAACTCGGGCTTTGGGGAGGTGAACGCGTGGTGCACGGCGGTCCAGGCGCCGGTACCCACGGCCACGTCGCCCGAGGCAACGGCCGCGGCGGCCGGCTCGAACATCGGGGCGTCGACGACCCACACGAAGGCCCAGTCGCCGTCCTTGATCAGTCCGGTGCGGTGGCCGATTTCCACGCGGGCGGCGCCCAGCAGGGCGCGCGCCTCGGTCTTGGGGCCGGCGGCGAAGAAGATGCAGTCCCCGGGCTTGGCGCCGGTGGCCTCGGCCAGGCCGGCGCGCTCGGTGTCGGTCAGGTTCTTGGCGACCGGGCCGGCCAGCTCGCCGTCCTCCTTGTAGAGCACGTAGGCAAGGCCCTTGTGCCCGCGCTGCTTGGCGAATTCCTGCCAGCCGTCCAGGGTGCGGCGGGGCTGGGAGGCGCCTCCCGGCATGACCACGGCACCGACGTGCGGGGCCTTGAAGACGCCGAACTCGGTGTCCTTGAAGAACTCGGTCATGTCGGTCAGCTCGAGGCCGAAGCGCAGGTCCGGCTTGTCCGAGCCGTACTTGGCCATGGCCTCGTGGTAGGTGATGCGGGCGATCGGGGTCGGGATCTCGACGTCGATCAGCTTCCAGAGGGCCTTCACCAGCGACTCGCCGAGCGCGATGATGTCATCCTGCTCGACGAACGACGCCTCGATGTCCAGCTGGGTGAACTCCGGCTGGCGGTCCGCACGGAAGTCCTCGTCGCGGTAGCAGCGGGCGATCTGGTAGTACTTCTCGAAGCCGCCGACCTGCAGCAGCTGCTTGAACAGCTGCGGGGACTGCGGCAGCGCGTACCAGGAACCCGGAGCCAGGCGCGCCGGGACCAGGAAGTCGCGGGCACCCTCCGGGGTGGAGCGGGTCAGCGTCGGGGTCTCGATTTCGACGAAGCCGTCGTCGTGCAGCAGGTTGCGGGCGATGCGGTTGGCCTCGGAGCGCAGGCGGATGTTGCGGCTCGGGGTGGGGCGGCGCAGGTCGAGGTAGCGGTGGCGCAGGCGCGCCTCCTCGCCGACCTCGACGTGCTCGTCGATCTGGAAGGGCAGCGGCGCGGAGGTGTTCAGCACGACGACGGATTCGGCGATGACCTCGATCTGCCCGGTGGCCAGGGCGGGGTTTTCGTTGCCCTCGGGGCGGCGCTCGACCTTGCCGGTGATCTGCAGCACGAATTCGTTGCGCAGCGGGTGGAAGACTTCCTCCTCGCGCACCACGACCTGGGCGATGCCCGAGGCGTCGCGCAGGTCAAGGAAGGCGACCCCGCCGTGGTCGCGGCGGCGGGCCACCCAACCGGTGAGGGTGACGGTTTCTCCGATGTGCTCGGCGGTCAAGGTGCCGAGCTGATGAGTGCGTAGCACTGCATTCCTTTCTACAAGGGTGCTTGTTTCCGCAGGTGTTCCGAAGGCTGCGTGACGCCGGCGGCGGGTGTGTGCCTCGGGTGCGGAAAGGGAAGAATCTAAGTGCGAGTTTACCGGCACTGTCGTGCCGGCGGCACCGGAACCCGCATCGGTGTGCGCTGACTCACGCCGGCGCCGCCAGGGGCAGGTCCCGTTGCGCGTCTCCGGGCTAGGGGCGAGCGGCAGTGACCAGGTTGGACAGGTCGGCGTCCGCGGGCATCCAAGAGGCCGGATCCGCGGTGGTTTGCTCGCCGCTGCGGATGTCCTTGACCTCGTGGGTTCCATCCTCGGCGGTGAACCAGACGAAGGGGATGCCCCGCTTGTCGGCGTACTTGATCTGCTTGCCGAACTTCTCCGCCTTGGCGGCCACCTCGCAGGCGATGCCGCGGGCGCGCAGGGCGGCGGCGACGTCCTGCGCCTCGTTCCAGGAGTCGTCGTTGGCCAGGGTCACCAGGACCGCGGAGGGAACGGTGCGCGCGGCGGTGGCGGTTTCCTCGGCGAGCATCCGCGAGACCAGGCGGGTCACCCCGATGGACAGGCCCACGCCCGGGTAGTTCTTCTTCCCCGTGGAGGCCAGCGACTCGTAGCGGCCACCCGAGCAGATCGAGCCCAGGGACTCGTGGCCCGCCAGCACCGTCTCGTAGACCGTGCCGGTGTAGTAGTCCAGGCCGCGGGCGATGGACAGGTCGGCGACGACCTTGCCCGGGGCGCGGCGCACGGCTGCCTCGATGACCTGGGAGAGTTCGTCCAGGCCCTCCTCGAGCAGCGGGTGGGTGACGCCCAGGGCGCGGACCTGCTGGACGAAGGAGGTGTCGGCGGTGCAGATGGAGGCCAGCGCGAGTGCGGCCGCGGCCTGCTCGTCGGTGGCGCCGAGTTCGTTCTTCAGTGCCTCGGCGACCTTGGCCGCACCGATCTTTTCGAGCTTGTCGATGGAGCGCAACACGCCGGCGGTGTCTTCCAGTCCCAGGCCCAGGTAGAAGCCCTCGGCGAGCTTGCGGTTGTTCACGCGCAGGCGGAAGTCCCCGATGGGCAGGGCCGAAAGCGCCTCGGCGATGACCAGGGCGAGCTCGACGTCGTAACGGAAGGGCAGTTCGCCGTCGCCCACCACGTCGATGTCGGCCTGGGTGAATTCACGGAAGCGGCCGTCCTGCGGGCGTTCTCCGCGCCAGACCTTCTGCATCTGGTAGCGGCGGAACGGGAAGGGCAGGTGTCCGGCGTTCTCGACCACGTAGCGGGCGAAGGGGACGGTCAAGTCGAAGTGCAGGGCCAGCGCGTTGGGGTCGTTCTTCGCTGATTCCTCGGCGGCCAGGCGGGAAAGCCCGTAGACCTCCTTGTCGATTTCACCCTTGCGCAGCAGCTGTCCGACGGTCTCCACGGCGCGGGTCTCGATGTTGGCGAACCCATGCAGCTCGAAGATCCGACGCAGCGTGTCCATTACATGCTGCTCCACCGCACGCTCCTGCGGGAGCCATTCGGGGAAGCCGGATAGTGAGGCCTTGCGTGCCATGAAGTCTGTACTCCTAATGAGGGGAAAGCTGGTTGGTTGCCACGCCCCGCGCAGCGCCGGTTCCGGGGAACCCGGCCGCCGGCGGCGGGCACGTAGGGAACCAAGTCTAATGGCGTGTCACTGCGCCGAGGGCGAAACGACGCGAATGCGTCACGGTTTTGCGGCGGCGGAGTACCGGGGCTTGGGCCTAGGCGGGTAAAGTGGCGGTGACAGTTGTGTCCCGGCGCATATCCGGGGCCGAACCTAGCGAAAGAGTTTCAGCGGTGACCACCAGTCAGCAATCCGACGACAATCTCCAGCCAGCAGCAGCGGCCGAGGAGCAGCAAACCGAAAGCACGGTAGAGGCAACCCCGGCCGTCGAGCCGGAAGCGGCAGTGGAGGCACCGGCAACGGACGCCCCGGCAGCTGAAGAAGCCGAAGCCCAGGAAGCACCAGAGGCAGAAGCTCCCGCCGAGGAAGCACCCGCGGCAGAAGCTCCCGCCAAGGCCGAGTCGGCACCGGAAGCCGAGGCCGCCCCGGCGGCACCCGCCCACCCCGTGCCGACCCCTGCCGCCATGGCCCCGTCGCCGCGCCCCTCGGGCAAGCACGCCGCGAAGGTCGCCACCCCCGTTGCCGCTCCCCCGACGTTCACCACCCCGCCGGAGGAAGCCGCCAAGTTCGGCCGCGTTTCCGAGGACGGGCACGTCTTCGTGATCATCGACGGTGCCGAGCACCCCGTGGGACAGTACCCGGATGCCACCGCCGAGGAGGCCCTGGCCTACTTCGTGCGCAAGCACGACGAGGTCGTCTCCTCGCTCATGCTGCTGGAGCAGCGCGTTGCGGCCAAGGCCCCGAGCTCGGACATGAACAAGACCCTGGACCACCTGGCCGCCACGGTGGCCGAGCGTGCCATGGTCGGGGACATCCCCGCACTGGAGACGCGCATCGAGACCGCCCGTGCAGCCGTCGCCGAACTGGTAGCCGTTGAGCGCAAGGCCAACGAGGAGCTGCGCGCCACCGAGCTCGCCGCCCGCGAGGCCATCGTCGCCGAGGCCGAGGCGCTGGCCGCCACGGACCCGACGACCGTGCAGTGGAAGCAGGGCAGCAACCGCATGAACGACCTCTTCGACGCCTGGAAGACCGCGCAGAAGTCGGGCGTGCGCCTGGGCCGTTCCACCGAGGATTCCCTGTGGAAGCGGTTCCGCGGGGCACGCACCACCTTCGACCGCCACCGCCGCGCGTACTTCTCGCAGCTCGATGCGACCAACTCCGAGGCCAAGGCCGCCAAGGAGGCGCTGATCGCCCGCGCCGAGGAACTCTCGCGCTCCACCGACTGGGGACCGACCGCCGGTGAATACCGCCGCCTGATGGACGAGTGGAAGGCCTCCAAGCGCGCCTCGCGCAAGGACGACGACGCCCTGTGGGCACGTTTCCGCGCCGCGCAGGACGTCTTCTTCGAGGCCCGGCAGTCCGCGAACGCCGCCATCGACGAGGAGTTCGGCGCGAACCTCATCGTCAAGGAGGCGCTGCTGGTCGAGGCCAAGGCGCTGTTGCCGATCAAGGACCTGGCAACGGCCAAGAAGCTGCTGGACTCGATCCGCGACCGCTGGGAGGCCGCGGGCAAGGTTCCGCGTGCCGACATGCAGCGCGTCGAGTCCTCGCTGCGCCAGGTCGAGGAAGCCGTCCGTTCGGCCGAGGACGAGCAGTGGCGCCGGTCCAACCCGGAGACCAAGGCACGCTCGAACTCGATGCTGACGCAGCTTGAGGACGCCATCGCCGGCCTCGAGGAGGACCTGGCCAAGGCCAAGGCCAAGGGCGTCGAGTCCAAGATCAAGGCGGCCCAGGAAGCCCTGGACGCCCGTCGCCTGTGGCTCGAGACCCTGCAGAAGTCCTCCGCGGACTTCCAGTAACGGCACACACGCAACGCCCACCGGGCGGGTACGGTTCGACGGAACCGCACCCGCCCGGTGTTGTTTAACCTCTGCATCCCGTCCCCGGCCGGTCCCCGTCCACAGCGGGGGTTATCCACAATTTCGGCCTCTCCCCTGCCGCCGGGAACCCGGGCCTGTGAAAGTGGAGGGATGGAACGCACAATCCCCCGGAGCGATCCGGATTCCGGCCACCGGCCGACGGAACGAACACCCCGGCCTCCGGCCCCGGGCCGCGGCGGCCCGCAGGTCATCCTGGTCGACGAGCCGTTCACGCTCAACGAGCTGCAGGCGCTGAGGCTGCGCGGCTCGCTGCGGGAGATGCTGCCGGGCGCCTATGTCTCGGTGCTGCACCCCGACAACTCGGCCACCCGGGCGCGGGTCGCCGCCGCGGTGGCCGGGGAGCAGCTCGCCAGCGGCCGTGCCCTGTGCAAGGTCACGGCGGCCTGGGTCTACGGTTGCGCGCCGATGCCGCGCGAGCTGGACATCGTGGTGCCGCGCTACCACCGCCCCTGCGCACCGACCTCGCGGATGATCCTGCGTCTGAGCGAGGGGACGCTGGACGAGGAGCAGATCTGCACGGTGGGCGGCGTCGCCGTCACCTCGCCGTTGCGCACCGCGATGGATATTGCCTTCAATTCCGAACTGCGCGAATCGCTGCCGGTGCTGGCCGCCATCAATTCCTCGGCCCGCCTGCGCTGCGGCTACCCCCAGATGCTGGAGCAGATCAGCACCCAGGTGCGCCGCCCGGGCCGGCGCCGGGCGCTGGGCGCCATCACCCGGTTGATGGATCGCGAGCAGCCCGCGGCGGCCTGAGGTCCCTGACCTCGCGGGAGCCGCCCGCTAGGAGCGGCGGGTCCCGCCGGAGGTGCGGTACACGTCGTACACCCCGTCGATCCGCCGCACCGAGTTCAGCACGTGGCTGAGGTACTTCGGGTCGCCCATCTCGAAGGCAAAGCGGGAGAACGCGACGCGGTCGCGCGAGGTGGAGACGCTGGCGGCCAGGATGTTCACGTGGTTCTCCGAGAGCACCCGCGTCACATCCGAGAGCAGCGACTTGCGGTCCAGCGCCTCGACCAGGATCTCCACCAGGAAGACGCTGGACTTGGTCGGCGCCCACTGCACCTCGACGAGGCGGTCGGGCTGCTGTTCGAGCTGCTTGAGGTTCACACAGTCGGTGCGGTGCACCGAGACCCCGGAACCGCGCGTGACGAACCCGCGGATCGGGTCCGGCGGCACGGGGGTGCAGCAGCGGGCCAGCTTGGCCAGCACCTCGCCGGCGCCCGGGACGATGACCCCGGCATCCGAGTCCGCGCTCCGGCTGGGCACCGCAAAGATCGGGGTTTCCTCCAGCACCTCCTCGACGCCGCCGGCCTCGCCGCCAACCAGCGCGGTGAGGTGCTCGATGACGTTCTGGGCGGAGGTGTGGCCGTCGCCGACCGCCGCATAGAGCGCGGAGATGTCGTGGTGGCGCAGCTCCTGGGCGACGGCCGAGAGCACGTCGTGGGTCATCAGCTTCTGCAGCGGAAGGTTGTTCTTCCGCAGCGCCTTCGTCAGCTGCTCCTTGCCCTTTTCAATGGCTTCCTCGCGGCGTTCCTTGGTGAACCACTGGCGGATCTTGTTGCGCGCGCGGGCGGACTTGACGAAGCCCTGCCAGTCCTGGGACGGGCCGGCGTTTTCGGCCTTGGAGGTGAAGACCTCCACCATGTCCCCGTGGTGCAGCTCGGAATTCAGCGGCACCAGCTTGCCGTTCACGCGCGCACCGATGGTGCGGTGTCCGACATCGGTGTGCACCGAGTAGGCGAAGTCGACCGGGGTCGCGCCCACCGGCAGGGACATGATCTGTCCCTTGGGGGTGAAGACGAAGACCTCGGCAGTGTTGATCTCGTAGCGCAGCGAGTCCAGGAACTCGTTGGAGTCGGAAGTTTCCTTCTGCCAGTCCATGAGGCTGCGCAGCCAGTCCATGTCCTGTTCCTCGACGCTGCGGCCGTCCTGGCCGGAGCCGTGCTTGTACTTGAAGTGCGCCGCCACGCCGTACTCGGCGCGCTGGTGCATGTCGTGGGTGCGGATCTGGATCTCCACCGGCTTGCCGCCGGGTCCGATCACGGTGGTGTGCAGCGACTGGTACAGGTTGAACTTGGGCAGCGCGATGTAGTCCTTGAAGCGCCCGGGCAGCGGGGTCCAGCGCGCATGCATCAGCCCCAGCACCGCGTAGCAGTCCTTGACGGTGTCCACCAGCACCCGCACGCCCATCAGGTCGTGGATGTCGTCGAAGTCCTTGCCGCGCACGATCATCTTCTGGTAGATCGAATAGTAGTGCTTGGGCCGGCCGCTGATGGTGGCCCGCAGCCGCGCGGCCGTGATGTCCTCGGCGATCGCGGACCGCACCGTGGTCAGGTACTTCTCCCGCTCCGGGGTCCGCTCCCCCACCATGCGCACGATCTCCTCGTACACCTTGGGGTGCAGGGCGGCGAAGGAAAGGTCCTCCAGCTCCCACTTGACGGTGTTCATGCCCAGCCGGTGGGCCAGCGGCGCGAAGATCTCCAGGGTCTCGCGCGCCTTCTTGGCACTGGACTCCGGGGAGACGTAGCGCCAGGTCCGCGCGTTGTGCAGGCGGTCGGCGAGCTTGATCAGCAGCACGCGGATGTCCTTGGACATGGCGATGACCATCTTGCGCACGGTTTCGGCCTGCGCGGCCTCCCCGAACTGCACCTTGTCCAGCTTGGTGACCCCGTCGACCAGCTTGGCGATCTCCTCGCCGAACTCGCGGGTCAGGGTCTCCAGGGAGTAGTCGGTGTCCTCGACGGTGTCGTGCAGCAGCGCGGCGGCAAGGATCGCGCCGGTCATGCCCATCTCCGCCAGGATCGTGGCAACCGCCACGGGGTGGGTGATGTACGGGTCCCCGCTCTTGCGCTTCTGGCCCTCGTGGCAGTGCTCGGCCACGGCGTAGGCGCGGGCCAGCAGGTCCAGGTCGGCCTTGGGGTTCTGCGCGCGCACCGTGCGCAGCAGCGGCTCCAGCGTCGGGGGCTGTGCGCTGGGCCCGCGACCGGCCAGGCGGACCAGCCGGGAGATCGTTCCGCGCCTGGGTACGGGATTGGGGGCCCCTGGCATCATGACACCGTGGTTCTCGGCCATCGCGTGCCTCCTTCTCGATCGGGGTCCGTCGCCGTGGCGCTGGCGCCGCACTAAGTTCGTCGCTGTTGAAACAGGCCCCCGCAGCCGGGCGCCCCGCGGGGCCACCGGGACGAAGGCCGCTCCAACTTCCTCTTGCTAGGTTATAGCACTTCCGGGCCAAAGGAGGACGGCGGGGCCCCGGAGCCATCCTCCGGGTCCCCGCCGTCCAACGCACCGCCAAACGGCGCTGCTGGCGCATCGATCAGGCGTTGGCCAGTCGGTTCGCCTCGATCTTCTTGTTGTGCTTCTCGATCTCCGGCTCCCCGTCGCGCAGCAGCGAGTACAGCGGGGCCTGGACGAAGAGCGTGGAGAGTGCCGAGACGATGATGCCGATGAACAGCGCCAGCGACAGGTCCTTCAGCGTTCCGGCACCGAGCAGGTAGGAGCCGATGAAGAGGATAGAGGCGACCGGCAGCACCGCCACCACCGAGGTGTTGATGGAACGCACCAGGGTCTGGTTGATGCCCAGGTTCACCAGTTCCTCGAAGTTGCGCTTGGTCTGGCCCTCGAACCCGGCGGTGTTCTCCCGGACCTTGTCGAAGACCACCACGGTGTCGTACAGCGAGTAGCTCAGGATGGTCAGGAAGCCGATGATCGCCGAGGGGGTGACCTCGAAGCCGGAGAGCGAGTAGATCCCTGCGGTGATGACCACGACCTGCAGCAGTCCGATAATCGCGGCAATGGACATCTTCCAGGTGCGGAAGTAGGCCGCCATGAGCAGAGCCACCAGCACCACGAAGACCGCCAGCCCGATCAGGGCCTGCTTGGAGATGTCCGCGCCCCAGGTCGGGCCGACGAAGGTCGAGGTCACCTCGGCCTTGGTGACGCCGTAGGCGCCGGCCAACGCTTCCGCGACGTCCAGGGTCTGGTCGTCGGTGAGCTTGTCGGTCTGCACGCGCATGGTGTTCGGTGCGATGTTGGTGACCCGCGGGTGGTGCTCCGGGGCGATCGCCACCACGGCGGCCTCGCCCGTGGGCACGTCGGTGTGTTCGACCTTGGAGATGGTGAACTCGGATCCGCCGCGGAACTCGATGCCCAGGTTGAATCCGCCCTTGACGATGGGCACCAGGATGGCGAGCAGGACCAGAACGGCGGAGATTCCCAGCCATAGCTTGCGCTTGCCCGTGAACGGGTAGGAGCGCTTGCCGGTGTAGAGCGCGTTGCCCCATGTTGCGAGATTAGCCATTTGATGAATCCTTACCGGCGCGATCGTCCTGCTGGGTGGTCGCCGAGACACTGGTCGCGGCCTTGCGGCGTTCGGCAATGGTCTGCCGGCGCTCGGCCTCGGATGCAGCCTTGGCGTTCTTCTTGCCGCGGGCCGCCTCGGCCTCGGTGCTGAAGCTGCGCACGCGTCCGGCGCCGCGGTACAGCGGAACGGCCCCCAGCAGCGAGGGGTCGAGCCCGGAGAAGCGGTGTCCCTCGCCGAAGAACTTGGTCTTGCCCAGCAGCTGCAGGATCGGGTGGGTGAGCAGGAATACCACGACGATGTCGACCACGGCCGTCAGGCCCAGGGTGAAGGCGAAGCCGCGCACGTTGCCCACGGCCACGATGTAGAGCACCACGGCGGCCAGGATGTTCACGGCCTTGGACGCAAGGATGGTCCGCTTGGCGCGCTTCCAGCCGATTTCCACGGCGGAGGGCAGCGGGCGCCCATCGCGCAGTTCGTCGCGGATGCGTTCGAAGTACACGATGAAGGAGTCGGCGATCAGGCCGATGGCGACAATCAGGCCCGCAACACCTGCCAGCGACAGCCGGTAGTTCATCGACCAGCCCAGCAGCACCAGCGCCAGGTAGGTCAGCACGCCCGAGACCAGCAGCGACACGATGGTCACCACGCCGAGGAGGCGGTACTGGAAGATTGAGTATACGGCCACCAGGAGCAGGCCGATGAGGCCGGCGATCAGGCCGCTGCGCAGCTGGTCCGAACCCAGGGTTGCGGAGATCTGCTGCTCGGACTGGATGTCGAAGCTGATCGGCAGCGCGCCGAACTTCAGCTGGTCGGCCAGGGCCTTGGCGGTCTGCTCGGTGAAGTTGCCCGTGATCTGGGCTCGCCCGTCGGGGATCACCGCGTTCGACGTCGGGGCGGAGATGACGGTGCCGTCAAGGACGATCGCGAACTGGTTCTGCGCGCCCTGCATGGCGGTGAGGCGCTGGGTGACCTCGGCGAACTTCGTCTTGCCTTCGTTGTTGAATTCCAGGTTCACGCCCCACTGGCCGGTGACTGCGCCCTGGTTGCCGCGGACCATGCCGAACGAGGCATCGGCGATGTCGGCACCCGGGACCTCGACCGGACCAAGGATGTACTTCTGGCCCATGTCCGGGTCGCAGGAGATCATCGGCTTGGCCGGGTCGTGGGTTTCCTCGGATCCCTGGCCAAGCTCGGTCGGGCAGTCGTACTTCTCGAACTTCTGGTAGAGCGCCGCGTCGATCCAGTTGGTGTCAGAGCCGTTTTCCGGCTCGGCCGACGGCTTGGGCAAATCGGCCTTCGGCAGGCGCTGGTCCGCGGGCACGGCGGTGAAGGGGCCGGCCAGGATGACCGGGCGGAACTCCATGTTGGCCGAGGCCTGGATCAATTCGCGGGTGCGGGTGTCGGGGACGCCGGGCATGGAAACCACGACATTGCGTCCGGACTGGGTGGTGATCTCGGCTTCGGAGACACCGGTGCCGTCCACGCGCTGGCGGATGATCTCCACCGCCTGTTCCAGCTGCTCCTGCGTTGCCGCGGCGCCGCCCTGCACTCGCGGTGCCAGGATCATTTGGGTGCCTCCCTCAAGGTCGAGGGCAAGCTTGGGGGCAAATGCTGCCTTCCCGCTCAGCACACCGGTAATGAGGATGGCTGCCGAAATAAGGAAGATCACGCCGAGCCACAGCAGGGATTTACGCGCCTGCTTGATCGGACCAGTAGATGACATCGTGAGGCTTTCTGGTTGTTCCGTCGCCCTGGCGGGGACGAAGATTCCGCGGAAAACCCGAAGCCGGCCGCAACTCCCCCGCAGGGGAACCTGGCCGCTCCGGGCCGCTTGGTGAAGGTCGGTCGAGGCCGGCTCGCCCACCCGCGGGCCCGTGGCCCGCGGTAAACAGACCGCCGTTCACTGCTGGGAGTGGAAGCGGTGCCCGAAGGCCCGGTTCGCTTAGGCCTTGGGGCCCTTGTCGTCGTTGTTGAGGCGACGCAGGGTCTCCTCCGCGGTCTCGGCCTCGGCGGCCTCGGTGTTTTCGGTCGGCTCCGGGGTCAGCGACGACGCGTCGTTCGGGACCTCAACTGCCGCAGCCTGCTCGGGGGCCACGACCTTGGCGACCACCTGGGAGTGCACGGTGACGAAGCTGCCGGGGGAAACTTCGAGGACGATCTTGTTTTCTTCGGTGTCGATGCTCGAGATGGTGCCGAAGAGACCGAACTGGGTCATTACCTCGGCGCCAACGGCGAGGTTGGAACGGATTTCCTCCTGCGCCTTCGCGGCCTTCTTGCGGCCACGCATCATCATGAAGATCAGCAGGCCGAAGGCGGCAAGCATGATCAACATGGTCGGGTCGAACGGGGCCGGTCCGCCGGCAGCGGCTTGGGCCAAAACGTTTTCGGTCACGTGTGGATACCTGTTTCTAAGTCATGGTCAACGGCGCGCGCAATCGCAATTGCGCAGCCGGTGGGCTCATCCATACTATAGGGAGTTTCTGGCCAAACCCCGACCACGCAGGCGTTTTGGCCTGCGAATGTCCTTTGAATCCGGGCCGGTGGCGCCGCCGGATGTGAACCGGCGGCTATTCCCCGTCGTCGGGTTCGAGCTCAAGACTGGCCTGGCCGGCGAACATGGCATCGGCGGGCATGCGCAGGCCCAGGTGGTTCCAGGCCTCGGCGGTGGCGATGCGGCCGCGCGGGGTGCGCCCGAGCAGGCCCTCGCGGACCAGGAACGGCTCCGCGACGGTCTCCACCGTCTCGGTCTCCTCGCCCACGGCGATAGCCAGGGTGGACAGGCCCACCGGTCCCCCGCCGAACTTGGTGCACAGCGCGTGGAGCACCGCGCGGTCCAGGCGGTCCAGTCCGCGGGCATCGACCTCGTACATGTCCAGGGCGGCGGACGCTGCGCGGGCGTCGATGCTTTCGAGCCGGTTGACCAGCGCCCAGTCGCGCACACGGCGAAGCAGCCGGTTGGCGATGCGGGGGGTGCCACGCGAGCGGGAGGCGATTTCATAGAACGCGGCGGAATTGACCTTCAGCGAGAGCATCATCGCCGAGCGGCGCAACACGAGCTCGAGCTCCTCGACGCTGTAGAACTCCAGGTGGCCGGTGAAGCCGAACCTGTCGCGCAGCGGCCCGGGCAGCAGCCCGGCGCGGGTGGTGGCGCCGACGAGGGTGAAGGGCGGAAGCTCCAGCGGGATCGCCGTCGCGCCGGCCCCCTTGCCCACGATGATGTCGACCCGAAAGTCCTCCATGGCCATGTAGAGCATTTCCTCGGCCGGGCGGCTCATCCGGTGGATTTCGTCCAGGAACAGCACCTCCCCCTCGGTGAGCGAGGAGAGGATGGCGGCCAGGTCGCCGGCGTGCTGGATGGCCGGGCCGGAGCTGATGCGCAGCGGCGCGTTCATCTCGGCGGCAATGATCATCGACAGCGTGGTCTTGCCCAGACCCGGGGGGCCCGAGAGCAGGACGTGGTCGGCGGTGCGTTCCCGGATCTTGGACGCTTCGAGCACCAGCGAGAGCTGCTGGCGCACCCGTGCCTGGCCGACGAAGTCGTCCAGGTTCTTCGGGCGCAGCGCGGCCTCGAGCACCCGTTCCTCGGGCTCGGGGCCGGCATTGGTCAGGGCGCCGGTTTCGGTCATGTCCTACTCCTAGTTTCCGGGCCGGTTCCCGCGCCCCAGGGAACGCAGCACCGCCCGCAGGATTTCCGGCACGCTGCCGCTTGCAACAATTTGCGGGTCGTTCTTGGCCAGTGCGTCCAGGGCCTTGACCGCGTCCTTTTCCGTCCAGCCCAGCCCCGTCAGGGCCTCGAGGACCTGCGGCTCCCAGGACCTGGCGGCAAGGGGGCTGCCTGCCGGCACCGGGGCCCCGGTGGGGACGAGCTTGCCGTTGAGTTCCAGCACGATGCGCTCGGCGCCCTTGGGCCCGATGCCCGAGACCTTGGTGAAGGCCTTGGTGTCCTTGGTGCTCGCGGCGATGCGGACCTCCTCCGGGGTGTGCACCGAGAGGATCGCCAGCCCGGTGCGCGGGCCGATGCCCGAGACCCCGGTGAGAACCTCGAAGACCTCGCGTTCGTCCCCGCTGGCAAAGCCGAAGAGCGTCATCGAGTCCTCGCGCACCACCATGGAGGTGTGCACCAGCGCTTCGCGGCCCACCTGCAAGGTGGCCAGGGTCTGCGGGGTGGCCTGGATCAGCATGCCGAAGCCGCCGACCTCGATGACCGCGTTGTTCAGGTTAACCTGTTGCGGCACTCCTCGCAGCGTACTGATCATGTGGGCGTTCCTCCGTGGTACCGGGCCGCGCGGAAGTTCGTCGAACACGCCAGCCATGCGAATATATCTACGAACAGCTTACAGGTTCGGCGGGCACCTCCCGCGGAGGCTCCGCCTTCCGGGCTATCGGGACTTGACGGAACGGGCCTTCGCCTCGGCGGCGATCCATGCGCGCTGGGCCGGGGTCAGGCCCGAGGATCCGCCCGCGGGACGTGATCCCGAGGCGGAGGCGGCGGCACCGGCGGAGCCGAATGCCGCCCCGCGCCAGCCGTGCGTGATGGCCAGGGCCGCGGCGTCGGCCGCGTCGGCGGGAGAGGGCGGCTCGTCCAGGCGCAGGATCTTGGCCACCATCTTGCCCACGGCGTTCTTGTTGGCGGCGCCCGAGCCGGTCACGGCAGCCTTGACCTCGGTGGGGGTGTGCAGCGCCACCGGGATGTTGCGGCGGGCCGCGGCAACGATGACAACGCCCGAGGCCTGGGCGGTGCCCATCACGGTGCTGACGTTCAACTGGCTGAAGACACGCTCCAGGGCCACCACGTCGGGTTTGTGCTCGTCGAGCCACGCGTCGATGCCGTCGGCGATGGCCAACAGTCGTTGGTCCAGCGGCGTGCCCGGCGGGGTACCCACAACGCGCACGTCGATGAGCGTTGCGCGGCGGTTGGGTTCGACGTCGACCACGGCCAGCCCGCAACGGGTCAGTCCGGGGTCGACGCCAACCACTCTCAAGGCCATGAAAGAGGACTAGTCCTGTTCCAGTTCCGCCATGACCTCGGGGCTGATGTCGGCATTCGAGTAGACGTTCTGGACGTCGTCCAGCTCCTCGAGTGCGTCGGCCAGCTTCAGGAACTTGCGCGCCGAGTCGGCATCCAGCTGCACCTGCATCGAGGGAACGAATTCGATCTCATCGCTCTCGTAGGCGATGCCGGCTTCCTCGAGCGCCGCTACGATGGCCCTCAGGTCGGTGGGCTCGGAGTGGATCTCGAAGGATTCCCCGGCTTCCTTGACCTCGTCGGCGCCCGCGTCGAGCACGGCCATCAGCACGTCGTCCTCGGTCAGGCCGTTCTTCGGCAGGCCCACGACGCCCTTGCGGGTGAACATGTAGGCAACGGAACCCGGATCGGCGATCGATCCGCCGTTGCGGGTGATGCCCAGACGGACCTCGGAGGCCGCACGGTTCTTGTTGTCGGTCAGGCACTCGATGAGCAACGCCGAACCCTGCGGGCCGCGTGCCTCATAGAGGATCTCGGTGTAGTCGATGACCTCGCCGGTCAGGCCGGCGCCGCGCTTGATGGCGCGATCGATGTTGTCGCTGGGCACCGAGGTCTTCTTGGCCTTGGATACCGCAAGCTCAAGGCCCGGGTTTCCGGCCAGGTCGGCGCCGCCCGCGCGGGCGGCGACCTCGATGTTCTTGATCAGCTTGGCGAAGGACTTGGCACGCCTGCTGTCGAGGATAGCCTTCTTGTGTTTCGTGGTAGCCCATTTGGAGTGGCCGGACATGCTTACGCGTCTCCTCTGATCATTTGAATAAAGAGTTCGTGGATCCGGCGCTCTCCGCCCACCTCTGGGTGGAAGGAGGTCGCCAGCAAATTTCCCGAACGTACTGCGACAATTCTATCCACCCGAAGCCCATCCGCGCTCAAGGGCGTGTTCTCGGCGGGGATCTTGGCCAGTACCTGCACCGACTCGCCCACGCTTTCGACCCACGGCGCGCGGATGAATGCCGCGCGCACCGGTGCCGTGGCCCGTTCCGGGTCCTGGCTGGGAAGTGACTCGAGCCCGCGGATCGCCAGGTCCACCTCGAAGGAGTCGACCTGCCGCCCAAAGGCGTTGCGCCTGACGACCATGTCGATTCCCCCGAAGCTCTGCTGGGGTTCGCCCCGGAGGTTCTTCGTGGGGTCTGCGATGGTGTCGGCCAGCATGATCATGCCGGCACACGACCCGTAGACCGGGAAACCGTCGGCGATCCTGGCCTTGAGCACCACGGATACCCCGTACATGCGCGAGAGCTTGTCGATCACGGTTGACTCGCCGCCGGGGATGACCAACCCGTCAAGGTCTTCCAGCTCGCGCGGGGACTTCACCGGCAACGCCAGCGCGCCCAGCGAATCGAGTGCGGCCAGGTGTTCGCGTACATCCCCTTGCAGGGCAAGAACCCCAATACGTGGCGCCATCGTGGATCACTTTCTTCTCTGACTGTCTGTGGACTGCTGGTGCCGCGCGCGCCGCGATGCAGCGCGTGGACAGCTCAGCGTAAACCCGGGCAGGCTTCAGGCAATATTTTCATGACTCGCTCCGGCGCGTCGGACGGCTACGGCTGTGGCAACGACCACATTTTCGCGCCATCGGTGCGTGCGTTCATGGAATTCACGGTGTCGGTGGTGCGCTTGAGCGAGGCGCTGTCCTGGCGCTTGGTGGTGCAGGGTTCCCCGTCGGCGGCGGGCAGCGCGCACCACCGCAGCGGGTCCTGCTTCATGATGTGCGGTGCCCACACGAGCTTCCCGGGACTCCAGCTTTTCCCGGTGCGCGCGAATTGCATCTTGACCGTGAGGCCCTCTTGGTTCAGCACGGTCCTGGTTGCGTGCTTGGCCACCGAGTTTCCCAGGCCGTAGACGATCCAGGTGCCCTTGCGCTTTTCGATCGGCAGGACCGAGTGGGTGTGGTGGGAGTAGATGAAATCGAATTCCCCGCTGTCGGCCAGGGCTCGGTTCAGCTGCAGTTGGGAGGCGGTGGGCTCGCTGCTGTACTCGGCCCCGTCGTGGAGCGCCGCCATCACGATATCTGCGCCGGCCGCACGCGCTGCCTTGGCGCGGGAAACCAACGAGGCCTTGGCGATGTCGTCCACCCGCCACGGCGCATCCTCTGCCACCCCGTTGAGCGAGAAGGTGCCGGCGATGACGGCCACCCGCGCGCTGCCGACCTGAACCACCAATGGCTTCGCGGCCTCGGCTGCGCTGCGGTACGTACCGGTGGAAACCAGCCCAGCCTCGTCAAGCGCATCCAGGGTCCGTTTGACCCCCGGCACGCCGGCGTCCATGGAGTGGTTGCTGGCGGTGGTGCAGCCGTCGTAGCCGACGTCCTTCAGGGCGGGGATGACCGATGGCGGAACGCTGAACATGGGGTATCCCTTTAACGGCCCGCCCGGGGCGGCGACCGGGGTTTCCAGGTTGCACAGCGCCAGGTCGCTGTCCGCCAGGTACGGTTCGATGCCCTCCAGCAGCGGCCCGAAGTCCATCGATCCCTTCCCGTCCTTCTCCGCCTGGTCCCACAAGGCCGGGTGCAGCAGGATGTCGCCGGCCACGGCCACCTCGATGCACTCATCCCCCGGGCAGCCAGGGTCCTTCGGGGACGCCGACGCGGCATTGGTTGGGGTCCCCGGCGCGCTCGCAGCTTCGGTTGGCGCGGGCTGTCCGGTGGGAGCGGAGAGGCTTGAAGCCGTCGCCGCAGTGCTTCCGGAGGGCCCCGGCGAAGGCTGCGCGGGGGCGCAGGCACCCAACGCGGAGACGAGCAGCAACGCCGCGCACAGGGCTGCGCGTCTTCGGACAACGGTGCCGCGCACGAATCGATGAGACATAGCCAAAAGCCTAACCCTGCCCCGGGTCTTGCGGCGCGGGAAACGGACAGCACCGCGGGCTTATGACAGGGTTAACAGCATGCATAATCCGTTGCTTGAGCGAAGCACCTTGCCGTTTGAATTCCCAGATTATTCAGCCCTGGAAGCTCGCCACTACCTGGACGCGGTCCGGCACGGCGTGGACGGTCAGCTGGAGGAACTCCGGGCCATCGCACAAAACCCCGAGGCACCGACCTTCGAGAACACCTTCGTGGCCATGGAACGCAGCGGCGCGCTGCTGCGCCGGGCCCTGATGGCGTACTGGACGGTGTACTCGGCGCACGGCACTGATGAGTTGCGCGAGATCGACCCCCAGCTTCAGGCCCTGGTCTCGGCGCACGAGGATGCCATCCACCTGGACGAGGAACTTTTTGCACGACTGGCCTCCCTGGACGCCGCCGGGCTCGCGGGCGAGGATGCCCGGCTGGTCTCCGAGACCCTGCGCACCTTCCGTGCCGCCGGCGCCGAACTTGATGCCGAAAGCAAGGCACGGCTGCGTGCCCTCAACAGCGAGATCACCGACCTGTCCAGCGAATACTCGCGCAGGCTGCTGGGCGCCATGAACGAAGCAGCCGTGCACTTCGCCGATGCCGCGGAACTGGAAGGGCTCAGCGACGGGGAACTTGCTTCAGTGGCCGATGCAGCCCGGGCCGCCGGCCACGCCGACGGCTACCTGCTGACTCTGGTGCTGCCCACCTCCCAGCCCTTGCTGGAGCGCTTGGTGCGTTCCGATTCCCGCCGCCGGCTCTTTGAGGCTTCGGTGAACCGCGGGCTGGAGGGAGAGAACCGGACCCTTGAGTTGGCGGCCCGGATGGCGTCGTTGCGTTCGACTCGGGCCCGGCTGCTGGGCCACAACACGCACGCCGACGTCGTGCTGCAGGAGGCCACCGCCCCCGACCTGGACGCGGTGCGCCGCCGGCTGGCCGAACTCATCCCCCCGGCCGTGGCGAATGCCCGCGCCGAGGCGGCGGAGCTGGAAAAGCTCTCGGGCGGGCGAATCGAGCCCTGGGACTGGGCCTATTACTCGGCGGCTGTGGCGCGCGAACGCCACGCACTGGACACCGCGGCGCTGCGCGAATACTTCGAGCTCGATACGGTGATCGAGCGCGGCGTGTTCGCCGCCGCCACCCGGCTGTACGGTCTGGGCTTCACCGAACGCTTCGACTTGCCGACCTACCACCCTGACGTGCGCACCTGGGAGGTCTTCAACGAAGACGGGTCGACACTCGGCCTGTTCCTGGGCGACTACTTCGCCCGATCCACCAAGGCCGGCGGCGCGTGGATGAACTCCATCCGCGAATCAGCGTCGCTGCTGGTCGAGCTTCCGGTGGTCACCAACACCCTGAACATTCCCAAGCCGGCGGCGGGCGAGGCTGCCCTGGTGAGCCTGGACGAGGTCAACACGCTTTTCCACGAGTTCGGGCACGCGCTGCACGGGCTCTTCTCCAATGGCGCCTATCCGTCTTTGTCCGGCACCAGCGTCCCGCGGGACTTCGTCGAATACCCCTCGCAGGTCAACGAGATGTGGGCCCTGCACGCCGAGGTGCTGCCAGGCTATGCGTCACACACCCGCACCGGGGAACCGCTGCCCGACGGGACGGTCGAGGCGCTGGAGGCCGCTGCCCTGTGGGGCGAGGGCTTTGCCACCACCGAGTACCTCTCCGCCGCCGTCCTGGACCTGGCCTGGCACTCGCTCACCGACGGCGAACTCGTCGTGGATCCGCTCGCATTCGAGCAGCGGGCGCTCACCGAGGCCGGGTTGATCCCGGACCTGGTCCCCTCGCGCTACCGCACCGGGTACTTCAAGCATATTTTCGACGGCGGATACTCGGCCGGGTACTACTCTTACATCTGGTCCGAGGTGCTCGACGCCGACACCGTTGAATGGTTCACCGAGAACGGCGGGCCGAAGCGGGAGAACGGGGAAAGGTTCCGCACGGAGCTGCTCTCGCGCGGCAACACGCGGGACCCGCTGGAGTCCTATGAGGTCTTCCGCGGCCGTCCGGCACTGATCGAACCGTTGCTGCTTCGCCGCGGCCTGGCAAAGGAAATCAAAGCGTGACAACCATTAGTTTTGCCCAGGAGGCGCTCTCCCACTGGCACCAGGCGGTAGCCATTGCCACGGGCGGGAAGCTCTTCACCACCCACGGGTGCTCGTGGGCCTGGCAGCCGGCCCGAGCGCGGCTGGTATTGCTGTTCCCAGCCCACGCGCAGGAAGCCGGGCTGCGCCCGGGCCTGGCCGAGGGAACCCGCCTCGGTGCACGCCGGGTGGATGCCTGGGTCAATTCCGGTGCACCCTCGGGCCCGCTGGAGGCCGCAGGATTCTCCGATGCCGCACAGATTTCCTGGCATGCCGGGGAACTGGTGGGACCCGAGGAGCCCTGGGACGGGCGCGTGCGCCTGGGCACGGACATCCCCGAGGCCGTCGGTCCCGATGCGAAGGAACTCCAGGTCGCCAACCTGTGGCGCGATCCGGCCACCGCGGGTCTTAGCGCCGGACACCCGGCGTTGCGCCGTGTAGAACAGGCCACAGCCCGCACCCTCGAGGGTGATCTGGTGGGCCGCGCCTTTGCCCAGCAGGCATTCGGCGGCCAATTGGCCATCCACGGCTTGGCTGTTTCGCGTGCGCATCGCCGGCTTGGCATTGGATCGGCCCTGCTCAACGGGCTGGCCCGCGGCATGGTCAACCCCCTGGGGCTGGACGAAGAATCAAACATCGAACTAATCGCCGCCGCTTCCCCGCGCTCGGCACCGTTCTTTGAGGCCAACGGCATGCGCCTGCTCGGCCGCGGACGGCACCTCGTGCTGCGCTGACATCCAGCCTCGACAAGTGGTACACGAAGAACGGCTCCAGGCGTAACACATGGACCCGGAGTCGTTCTTCGTGTAGCGCAGCGGCGGGGCTCAGAGACGTCTGCTCGGTGACAAGGCCAATGCGCCGATGGGCTGCCGCAAGATGGCCTTTCATCCGGAAGAAACCGGGGTCTGGGAGCGGGTGACGCCTTCACAGGTGTTTAAGCTTTGCAAGGTGCAATCCCGCGTTAGTTTCTCGAGGAGCCCCATCGCTTCCGGCTCATCACTGACACCACGTTCGCCTGCCAGCACTTGAGAGGAATCCGCGAAGTTCACGGCGGCCGGAATATGGAGCAGGAGTTCATCCGCCCGTACTTCGTGGGCCAACCGAAAAGTCGATCGACCGCACTGCACCTGGACCAACGAATGTATCTTTGCGTACTCCCGCACGTCGAACCCAGACGGCACAGCTGTCCCAGTCAACCTGGCTTGACCACCACAACACCCCAGACAGAACCTACCTCAGCATCGGCGGCGACGGGGCTGCCCGATTAATTGGACCACGTCGGCAACTGCGAAAAGGCCTCGAAGGAATCGCTCTCCTTCTTGCCGCAAGAAAGCGCCTTCACAACAAGGCCTGGGGCACTCGCGAGCAATTTTGCGAATAGCATTCGTATACCAAATGACCGGACCTTCCACCTCAGCATCCGCAATTGTGCCATGAACGGTTGGTCCCAATAAATATCGAGTCTTGAAGAACCGAGAACCCTTCCGTCGCGGCCGAACCGAAGCTGCCACCTATCCGTTCAAGCGTTAAGAAACAAAAAACACCGGACCCGATTTTCCGAATTTACGTTCCTCAGAGATTCCGTCATGCGGCCACCAGGAAAATGATCGATACCTGTCTAGTTTCAAAGCAGGAAACTTTTCAAAGCCCGTCTTGACAATATCCAAGTCGCCTTGAAAAATCAGCTGTCGCCCGCCTTCAAGCTCAATCCTCAGACCATTTGCCGTATCTTCAGCAAGCGTTAGTGAAAAGAGCGAATCGAAAGGTCGCCCGTACCAACCGTCCGGCAGGACCAAACTGGCTCTTCTATGCTTCGAAAAGTAGCCCTCAACCTTTTTGGCTGGTGATCTTAAAATCATCGTACGCACCGAGTCGTCAGGAACTGTACCGTCAATGTACAGATGGTCATCCCCTCTCTGCAGGGTGTTCTCGTCGTCTCATTTCTTGGTTATCGCCCGGATTCATGGTGCACGATGCACACCTCGCTACAGCTCCCGAAATGACCACACCGAAACGCTCCATCCAATTGATCCGGCAATTGACATTGCCGCCTTGGAAATCTTCCCGACTTGAAACTCATAACGACTATCAGGCTCGAGATTCTCTGCCACGGATTTCCAATTTTCGAATGTCACTCCGTCCGAGAATCTAAGTTGGCCACACTCTTGTGTGTTGATTAGGATGGAAGTTCCTGTGCGAGGACCGACCTCTTCTTCGACACTGGAAACGGTGCACACTATAGAGTCCAGATTATTCCGGTCATACGCGAATAATGCCGGCAATCCCACTATAATTAATAGTCCAAGAAGTACGATCATTCCCAAAATCGAGAAGAACGTTATCTTGCTCTTCACACTTGGTCGCTCACGGCGTCTGGAAGGGTTGACCACTTTCCCTCATTTCGTAAAAACCATCTTGAAGTAAACCGGGCATCGACCTGATTCTGCGATACGCCATCAAGGAAGGGTCTTGGGGTGAGCCGAGTTACTTGGGTTCAAACCACCGAGGTCCGGACCCCCGAATCATTTCACCCCGCGAGATATCCCCCCTCGACGAGAATCCCTTCCGCAAAAACGAAATGATAATAAACACATACAGCCACGAAGACCGGTCCAATTATATACAAGGCGATCCTCGACCCTTTCCGCATATTATTCGAGTCAGGTTTATTTCCCGTTCTCCACAGAAGGACAAGAACGGCCGGGGACATAATCAAAGCAATAGGCATGGGAATTCCGCTTCCACTGCGATCATATTTTCCCTCGTAAGGCATTCTGGTGTCCAAGGGCACGTTCATGAAAACGAAAATTGCGGCGATTACGCACACAACAAAAGCGGCTACACAAATAATTTGGAAAAATTTCGAGGCTTTCCTTCCAAGTAGTAGATCCTGCTCACTGAATTCAGTATCCGGATCCTGGTTACCCGCACCCACACCATCACCATCATTTTGTGCTACCACGGCTCTACTCCTGTCCCTCTCTCAATAACTTCTCCACCCACGAATTTCGCGCTTTCAACAATAGCGCCCGCGTGGGCGCCACCGTACGCAGCAAAGGAGTGCGTCATCCAACTCGGGTTCGAGCCCAAAATCGGGCCCATATCTGAAGCGCCCGGGAACCGTGAAAGAAGGAGTCCACCAGCAATGTCGTAACCTTGTTCCATCCCGTCGTAATCTTCCCCCGTAATGGCATGGTCGAGGTACCCGCCGGCCCAGCTTCCCCCTCCGCCCGCAACGTATTGGGCAGCGCGCAGGATTCGACCTGTTGCGCGAGGGAAGAGATACCCGCCTTGGCCAGCGACTACACCGCCGAGGAACCCGCCGGCAGCGGCTCCCAAACCGCCCCGCGTCGACCAATCATTTCGAGGCGTGGTCCCGTAATACATTCCCGTGTTGACCGCACCTCCGCCGATGCCGTTGGACACCGCAGACCTGACCATCTGCCGTCCCGGCAACCTCGCGATGTAGCTCCCAGCACGCGTGCTGACACGGGAGACCCCCGAAGCCACCGCAGAACCAGCCCGCGAGGCAGCCGCCGAGACGGCCGAACCCGCCCGGCTTGCCCCCGAAACAGCTGCGGAGCCGATGCGGCCCGCAGCCGGCAGCAACCGCGAGGTCACCGCGGTTCCGGCACGTCCGACTCCGGAAGCGACAAGGCCACCCACCCGTCCGGCCAAAGGACCGGCAACCAGCCCGACAGCTCCCGTCAGGGCCACCTGCCCCCAGTTCACATCGCCGGTCGTGGCCTTCTGAATGATCGTGTCCGCACCGGCACCGATCAGCATCATCCCCACCGGCCCGCCAACACCGGTGACCATGAGCGCGCCGCCGGCAACCACCATCGCACCCCCGGCGACATACTCCCAGTTGTCCTTAGTCCAATCGACCACCGCGGAAAACGCCCCACCGCCGACCGATCCGTCGTAGGCCTTGAGATCCTCGTCCGTCAGCGGACTCAGCCCCGTCGGATCCGTCGCATTCAGCGGATTATTGCCCGCATAGGCATACGGGTTGCCATCCCACCCCGCACCCAGGACCGGCGCCAAGGGATCGGTCGACAGGAACCCGCGAACGGACGGGTCATACGCACGCGCCCCCAGCCACTCCAGCCCCGCAACCTCCAGCCCGCCACCACCGGTCAGGCCGACACCCGCCGGCAACACACCGACAGGCCCCTCGCCACCAGGCGTCGCACCCAATAGGTAAGGGGCACCGATGACGGCCCACGGATCGAGCTGATCCGTCGGACGCGCCGCACGCCACCCAGCGCTCGCCCACCCATCACTGAGACCGGTCACACCGCCCGGCAAGGATAGAACCTGCCCGCCGCCGATCCCGGCCAACGTCGGAACCGGGTTCGCCGTATCCCACCAGAGCTCGGCACCGTCGACACCTGCCAGCTCACCCAGGGCATCGACCCACAAGTTGTGCCGGGAGACCTCACCACCCTCCGGGGTACGCACGGTCGATCCCGCCAGGGAACCATTTGAACCCCAGGCATACTCCGTCCACGACCCATCCGGGGCGATCAACCGACTCCGCCGGCCCAACCCGTCATACACGTACTCGACACGGGCACCGTCGGGCTCCGTCACCGCGAGCAACTGTCCCGCAATGTCGTACTCATACACCCGCACGCCATCCGGCGTAGTCTCGCGCAGCAGGCGGCCGCCGGCGTCGTATTCCCACCCCGAGTGCGTGCCGGCGCCACCAGCCCGCGTGGTGGCAGCGGTGACCATCTGCCCGGCGCCGTCGTACCCGTACCGGGTCACCGCCCCGGCACGCGTCAGTCCCGTGATCCGGCCCTCGGCATCCCGGCCGATCAGCGTCACATCCGTTGCGCCAGCACCGCTGCGATCAGACCGGCTGTGCTCGGCCAGGTATCCATGCCGGTAGACCCATTCCTGCACCAGGTCCCCCACCGTCGCGCATGTGATGCGCCCGGATGCATCGTGGGCGAACACCGCCGGGCCCAACAGGGAGTTCTCCACGGCAACCACCTGGCCGGCGGCATCACGTATGTACGCAGTGACCGTCCCCTGGGCGTCGGTGAACCGGACGCGGTTCCCATCCGCGTCGTACTCCCACGACAGGCCCGCCCCACCACGGGT
This sequence comes from Paeniglutamicibacter sp. GQ140, assembly GCF_059759235.1. Classification (NCBI taxonomy): domain Bacteria; kingdom Bacillati; phylum Actinomycetota; class Actinomycetes; order Micrococcales; family Micrococcaceae; genus Paeniglutamicibacter; species Paeniglutamicibacter sp. GQ140. The sequence continues at coordinate 57,955 of NZ_JCAXDW010000008.1, read as the reverse complement.
TCGGCCCGTCAGCAGCCCCCGCCGGTCGAACGACAACTCCTGCTCGACCGCCAGCCCGTCCGGGCCCGAATAATCGGTGACCACCAAGCGGCGGCGGACCAGGTCCCGCTCGAGCGCGGAAACAAGCTCCCCGTCCACCGAGACGGAAACCTCACGCCCGGCGGCATCGTAGGCCCAGGACGTGGTTTGCCCGTCCGGGTCCGTCCGGGTCAGCTGCCGCCCCGCGGGATCATATGTCGCGGTGGTGACCCTCCCCAGCGGATCGGTCACCGACTCCACCTGGTCCGTGTCCGTATAGGTGTGCGTCACCACCCCGCCCACCGGATCGGTGACCCGCGCCAAACGCCCGCGCACGTCGTACTCGAAGCGGGTTCGCCCACCCACGCCGTTGACGGTCTCGGTCAGCTCCCCCGCCACGTTGTACTTGAAGCGGCGCGTGCCGTGCCAGGCATCCTGCGAAAACGTCAGCCGCCCGGCCTTGTCGTATGCGTACCGGGACACGCCCCGCCCGGGATTGCGGTGCAGCAAGAGTCGTCCGCACGGATCGTACTCGAACCTCTCCACCTCACCGGTGGGCAGCGTGCGGGCGGCGACGCGCTGGTCGGCGTCGTAGGCCAACTCGGTGACGGCACCCAACGGGTCCGTGGTCCGCCACGGCCGACCACACACGTCATACTCGTACCGGGTCACCGCGCCCGTCGGGGAGGTGACCGAGGTGATCTTCCCGGCCACGTCGCGGCCCAACACCGTCAGCCCGCCCTCGCCGTCGACAAGCTCGACCGGGTTCCCCGCCGCGTCATAGGAGATGAGCTCCGCTGAGCCGTCCTCGGCCTCCACGCGCAGGGGGCGGCCGTACTCGTCAAAGCGAATGGTCGAGGAGGCAAACGCCTCCGACAGCTTCGCCGTGCCGGTCTTGCGGTCGGTGCTGGAATCCGTGCGGACGCCCGTCGGGTCAACGACCGCGCTCAAATTGCCGAGAGAGTCGTATTCCCGCGCCCAGTCATGGCCGGCGGGATCCTTGATGCCGACCAGGCGGGAAAGATCGTCATGGACAAAGCCCCACCGGGCACCGTCCGGCAACACCGTGCCGGTCACGTTGCCCAGCTCGTCGAAGATCCGCTCGACACTTCGTCCCAACGGGTCCACCGTCCGGGCCAGTTCGCCGTTGGCAGCGTACTGAAGCTCGGTCCGCCCGCCATCGGGGGCGACGGAGGCGGTGATCCGCCCCGCCTGGTCGTGTTCGAAGGCCCAGACGCCGCCGTCCGGGTTCTCGCGACGCACCAAGGCACCCGATGCGTCGTAGGCGAAACGGGTCTGCGCGCCGGAGGGGCTGATCGCCGCGACGGGACGGCCCGCGCCGTCGCGCACGATTCGCGCGACATCGCCGAGCGCGTTGCGGGTCGCGACGAGGTCGCCGAACCCGTCGTACTCGAACCCGATCTCGACCCCGACCGGGTCGATGACCCGGGCCAGCAGCCCGTTGCGCCAGTCAAGCTCGGTGCGCCCGCCCAACGGGTCGATCATCGCCGACGGATCGCGGCTGATGTCGTCGGCATATTCGTACGCCACCACGGCCCCGGATGCCGTCACCAGGGTGGTGATCCGGTCCTGTCCGTCCCACCCGTAGGTGAGGTCGGCACCCTCCGGAGTCACGGTCCGGATCCGCCGGCCCCTCTCGTCGTAGGCGTGGACCGTGACCGACCAGTCGCGCTCGGTGAAGGAGACGAGGTTCCCGTGGGTGTCATACGCCATGGACTGGCGCCGGTCATCGCTGTCCAGGACGCCAACCAACCGGCCCCTGGCGTCGGCGATCCACGCGTTCGAACGCGACCCGTCCTCGTCCGAGACGGCCGTGACGCGGCCGGGCAGGTACGCGAAGCGCGTCCTGCGCCCGTGCTGGGTCACCTGCAGGGCAACCCTGCCGTGCTCGTCATAGGTGTTCTCTGCCTCGAGGACGCCCGCGGCCGAAACCACGGCGTCGATCAGGCCTTGGTCGTTCCATCGGTACGTGCGTGCGCCCAGCTCCGTTGCCACGGACGTCAACCGGCCGGCGGAGTCGTACCCGTACTCGACGCGCCGCCCGTCCGAGGCCCTCACCACGGCGACAAGGCCGTCGGCATAGTCGATCTCGAGGAACCTGCCCCGCACGTGCGCCAGCTGCGTCACCTGCCCGGCACCGACGTCCTCGGCGGTCCGGTCCCGGTGGACGGACACGGTGCGGCCCTGCCCGGCTCCGGCCCCGACCCAGACACCGGCCAGCGTGTACGCCCACCATGCGCCCCGGTTATCCCGGATGACCAACAGCTCGGAGGTTCCCTCCCGCAGGGAATCCAGCTCCGCCAGGCCGCCCGCCGCGGCGGACTCGCGGGCCAGCCAGTAGTTCTCGCCCACGCAGCGACCATGCCCGGCCCCTTCGCGCGGGAAATCCACGGCACGGCCATCGGCCATCACCCAACGGCATCCCTCGTCGCTGAACGTCAGCTGCTGGTCCAGCACCGAGGCCCAGCCCGGGCCGAACACCCCAGGGTCCTCCAAGGCCGAAGGCAGCGAGTTGTACATCCGGGTGAAGTCCAGTAGCGAGGCCATGCCCATGAAGGACAGGTCGGTTTCCGGCTCGATGAAGTTTCCCGTCGCCGTGTTCACCGGGTCGTTGGCGAACCCGGTCGTGGGGATCGCTCCCGCGGCCGTCGGCGGATCGACCTGAAGAACGGCACGTGAGGCATCGACCCCGGCGGCGGCAAGGGCCTGCGCCAAGGCGGCATACGAGACGCTTGATACGGCGGCGTCACCGCCGGCGGCCTCGAATGCGTCGGCAACCACCGAGGCCCACATCGCGTCCGCCTCGTTGGCCCTCAGATACTCGCGGTACCCGCGCATCAGGCCCGACGCCTCGATCTTCCCCCAAGTACATGTCGATGCGAAGTCGGCCAGCGCGCGCTCGAGCCTCCCCGGTTCACCCTCCAGCGAATCGTTCAAGCCACGCGAACCCCTGACGAAGGAACGCAAATCGGAAGGCCTTGCCGACGACACCCCACCGGAAGAGCCGCCGGATCCGGGCGCGGGATTCTGCCGCTGCCCCGTGCTTGCCTCCGCCGGAGGGAATGTCGGGGACGCCCCCGCAGCCATCGCCGGGCGCGGTTCCTCACCGACGAACCAGTCCCAGCCCTTCTCCAGGATGTTCCTGTCGTTGTGCTGGCGCACCCACTCGTTGTTCGTCCTGGGCCGGGCGTCTTCTTCACGCGCAGCCTCAGTCATCTGACGTACAAAGCCGGCGACCTGCCGCAACGCCTGCGCCAACACCCGCGCGTCGCCGGCCGCCGTGGCCGCGTTGGCCTCGAAAATTTGGGAAAAATGCCCCCTGAAGTCCTGCCCCGCCGATGACGCGTGCGACGCCCGGGCTCCGGCCTGCCCTTCGATCCTGGACGCTGCGAAGTCGAATCCCAATGACGCCGACATAGCCGCCAAATAGTCATAACGGCCGCCGTCGGAAGCATCCGAGTTCGGCAGCAACATTGGAAGGAAGCGGCTGACGTGACCGATTCTGTCCGGAGACCTCGTCGCCGTCGATGTTTCTAGCATCCTTGCGACCCGGATGATGCTGAGGCACCCATCGTTACTGTGTTGCGTATAGGGCGGTCGCCGTCGAGACCGCGACGTTAAGCGAGTCGACGCCACCAATCATCGGTCTTCCTAACTCGGAGATCGACTGCCGTTGAGGTCCCAGTCAACAGCTCGTTTCCCTCGCGGCTGGGGTGACAGCGCGCTCAAGGTTCGCATGGGCAGGGCTGGGCTCTCCCAAACTCAGCACCAGAAGCGGCGATGCGCTAGCGGAAGCCCGACTTGAACCTCACCGCGGTGATCACGACCCAGAAAGAGGCACAGACACCTACAAACCCCTTAGTCCCCTCCGTCGGGCGGACAGAGTCATCCCCAGGTGCGACGGACGGGCAGCTTCAGTGACGCGTGCTGGGCCGCCCAAGGCGCGCCGCCGCTCGGGCAGCCCCGGAGTATGGAACAGCTGCGCCGGACCAGGCATCGACGGCGCTCCGTTCCGTGGAGGTGCGGTATTCGAGGGATTGACAAAGAGAACGGCACCGGGGCGCGATGGAAAAGTCCAACGGGCCCCGGTGCCGTGCTCCGGGATGAATCGACCGCCCGCCGCGGGAGCGAAGGGCGCGGATCACCGCTTGCGCTCCTACCTGAGGAAGAAGCGGGCGACCGTCCGGTCGCTACCAGCCGCGCTCGGCCAGGCGGTGCGGTGCCGGGATGTCGGCGACGTTGATGCCGACCATGGCCTCGCCCAGGCCGCGGGAGATCTTCGCCAACTCGTCCGGGTCGTTGTAGAAGGTGGTGGCCTTGACCACGGCGGCTGCACGTTGTGCCGGGTTGCCGGACTTGAAGATTCCCGAGCCCACAAACACGCCGTCGGCGCCCAGCTGCATCATCATGGCCGCGTCGGCAGGGGTGGCGATGCCGCCGGCGGTGAAGAGCACGACCGGCAGCTTGCCGGTGGCCGCGATTTCCTTGACCAGCTCGTACGGGGCCTGCAGTTCCTTGGCCGCCACGTACAGCTCGTCCTTCGGAAGGGCCGCGAGCTTGGCGATCTCGGCGCGGATCTTGCGCATGTGCCCAGTGGCGTTGGAGACGTCGCCGGTGCCGGCCTCGCCCTTGGAGCGGATCATGGCAGCACCCTCGTTGATGCGGCGCAGTGCCTCACCGAGGTTGGTGGCGCCGCAGACGAAGGGTACCTTGAACGGCCATTTGTCGATGTGGTGCTCGTAGTCGGCCGGGGACAAGACCTCGGACTCGTCGATGTAGTCGACACCCAGGGACTGAAGGATCTGCGCCTCGACGAAGTGGCCGATGCGGGCCTTGGCCATGACCGGGATCGACACGGCATCGATGATGCTGTCAATCATGTCCGGGTCGCTCATGCGCGAGACGCCGCCCTGGGCGCGGATATCGGCCGGGACGCGCTCGAGCGCCATGACGGCGACGGCGCCTGCGTCTTCGGCGATGCGGGCCTGTTCGGCGGTGACAACATCCATGATGACGCCGCCCTTGAGCATTTCCGCCATGCCGCGCTTGACGCGGTCGCTACCTACGGTAGTTGCGGGGGTCGAGACGCCTTCGTTTTCAGACACCTTGGTTTCCTTTCAATAAGGTGAGCAGTATGCGAATCATCGTAGGACGAGGACGTAACAAAGACCTCGGGCATGTCGTCACAATTCAAAACCGGTAGACAAGTCTCCTGGATTTTGGATGCTGCCCACCTTCAAGCAAAGCACCAAATACCGCTGGATCATAGGGTTTTGGCGGCGGGCCACAGGAAACCTGCCGAGCGCAAGCCCAAGTCCACTTCGGGGCGCCCGGCCCTGAATTCCCGCGGGGCGTTTCTCGCGGTCGGGATAGCTACCGGCGGGTTGCCGCGGCTGTTGGCGTGTCGCTGCCCGCCATGGGTGGGCCGGGGCAGCCGCGGAAGATTTCGTGACAGATTTCCGTCGGCACCCTTGAATCACCCGGTCCGGGCAGAGCGGCATTTTCCGCAGCGGGACTTAAATGAATGGACCGCCGCGCACACGCACGGCGGCCGATTCACGGGTTTCTCGTCGTCAGTTAGTCGATCTCAAGCCATCCGGCGGCAAGATCGTCGCGGATGTCGCTCAACGTGGCGGGGATCGCCTTGGTCTGGGCGATGATCGGGAAGAAGTTCCCGTCGCCGGCCCAGCGCGGCACGACATGCTGGTGCAGGTGCGCGGCGATGCCCGCTCCCCCGGTGACTCCCTGGTTCATGCCCAGGTTGAATCCGGTGGGACGCGACACGTGCCGCAGCACCCGCATGGACTTCTGCGCCAGGGCCGCCATCTCCGCGGTTTCCTCCTCGGTGATGTCCGTGTAGTCCGGAACGTGCCGGTACGGGCAGATGAGCAGGTGCCCCGGGTTGTAGGGGAAGAGGTTCAGGATCACATACGCCGTCTTGCCGCGGTGCAGGATCAACGCGTCCTCGTCGCTGCGGGTCGGCCCGACACAGAACGGGCAGGCCTCCTCGCCCTTGTCCCGGTTTTGGCCGGCCTTGATGTAGGCCATCCGGTAGGGAGTCCACAGGCGCTGGAAGGAATCGGGCACCCCGGCGATCTCGAAATCGTCGGTGATGGCCGCGTCCTGTTCCTCCTGCGAAATACCCTGCGGTGCTTCGATGGCGTGTTCGCGCGTGGACTCCCCCATGGACTCTAGGCTTCCCGGTTCTTCACCGCGGCGACGATGCGTGCCACAGCTTCGTCCACCGGCACGCCGTTGTCGGTGCTGCCGTCGCGGAAGCGGAAGGACACCGCACCGGCCTCGGCATCCTCGCCGCCGGCGATGAGCACGAACGGGATCTTGTCCTTGGACGCGGTGCGGATCTTCTTCGGGAAACGGTCCGAGGAGATGTCGGCCTCTGCCCGGATGCCCGCGGCCTTGAGCTTGTCGATCACGTCGAACATGTACTCGTTGAAGGCCTCGGCCACGGGGATGCCCACGACCTGGACCGGCGAAAGCCAGGCCGGGAAGGCGCCGGCGTAGTGCTCGGTGAGCACGCCCATGAAGCGCTCCACGGATCCGAAGAGGGCGCGGTGGATCATCACCGGGCGCTGGCGGGTGCCGTCGGCCGCCTGGTACTCGAGCTCGAAGCGCTCGGGCAGGTTGAAGTCCAGCTGGATGGTGGACATCTGCCAGGTGCGGCCCAGCGCGTCCTTGGCCTGCACGGAGATCTTCGGTCCGTAGAACGCCGCTCCCCCCGGATCCGGGACCAGTTCCAGGCCGGAGGCCTCGGCAACCTCGGACAACGTCCGGGTGGCTTCCTCCCAGATGGCGTCGTCGCCGACGAACTTCTCCGGGTTCTTGGTGGAGAGCTCCAGGTAGAAGTCATCCAGTCCGTAGTCCTTGAGCAGCCCCAGCACGAAGTTCAGCGTCTCGGTGAGCTCGTCCTTCATCTGCTCCTTGGTGCAGTAGATGTGGGCGTCGTCCTGTGTCATGCCGCGCACGCGGGTCAGGCCGTGGACCACGCCGGACTTCTCGTAGCGGTAGACCGAGCCGAATTCGAACAGGCGCAGCGGCAGTTCGCGGTAGGAGCGTCCGCGCGAGCGGAAGATCAGGTTGTGCATCGGGCAGTTCATCGGCTTGAGGTAGTAGTCCTGGCCGGGCTTGCGCACCGTGCCGTCCTCATTGAGCTCCGCGTCCACGTGCATCGGGGGGAACATGCCGTCGCGGTACCAGTCCAGGTGCCCGGAGACCTCGTAGAGGTGGCCCTTGGTGATGTGCGGGGTGTAGACGAACTCGTAGCCGGCCTCCACGTGGCGTGCACGCGAGTAGTCTTCCATTTCCTTGCGGATGATGCCGCCGCGCGGGTGGAACACCGGCAGGCCCGAACCCAGCTCGTCGGGGAAGGAGAAGAGGTCCAGCTCGACGCCGAGTTTGCGGTGGTCGCGGCGCTCGGCCTCGGCGATGCGCTCCTGGTAGGCCTTGAGGGCATCCTTGGTCGGCCAGGCCGTGCCGTAGATGCGCTGCAGCTGCTGGTTGTCCTGGTTGCCCAGCCAGTAGGCGGCCGAGGTGCGGGTCAGCGCGAAGGCGTTGGAGATCAACTTGGTGTTGGGCAGGTGCGGGCCGCGGCACAAATCGCACCACACGGTGTCGCCGGACTTGCGGTCGACGTTGTCGTAGATGGTGATTTCGCCGGCGCCGACCTCGACGTTGACGCCCTCGCCGGCGGAATCGGCCTCGTTGGCCTTGTTGAGCAGCTCGAGCTTGTACGGCTCGTTGGCCATGGCCTTGCGGGCCTCGTCCTCGGTGACGACGCGGCGGGCGAACTTCTGGTTCTGGTTGACGATCTTGAGCATCATCTTCTCGAGGGTCTTCAGGTCCTCGGGAGTGAACGGCTCGGCCACGTCGAAGTCGAAGTAGAAGCCGTCGGTGATGTACGGGCCGATGCCCAGCTTGGCGTCGGGGCGCAGCTGCTGCACGGCCTGGGCCATGACGTGCGCGGTGGAGTGGCGCAGGACCTCGAGCCCGGCGGGCGAATCGATGGTCACGCGCTCGACGGCGGTCCCGGCCTCCAGCGGGCGGGCCAAATCTCGCAGCACGCCGTCGACGTGCATGACAACGACCTCGCGGTCGTCAAAGTACAGCTCGGCCCCGGTAGTGCCGGCATTCACCTCGCGTTGTTCCCCATCGACGGTCAGTGTGATTTGCTCAAGCACTACGGCTCCTCGTTTCGTGGTTCGGCTTCATGGCTTGTGGCGTACGGTGGCCACAGCCAGCCACCACCCAGCTTAACCGACTTCCGAGCCTGCCAACCAATCCGCAACGTGGCTTGTCATGTCCCCTGCGCCATACGGCCCGTCGACATTCTGCCGCGGGCGCGGGGGCCTCGCAGCTCAACGGCTGCGCCTATTGCCTGCGCATGCACACCCGCGACGCACTCAAGCTCGGAGAGACGACCGACCGGCTGGCGGTGGTCGCGGCGTGGGCCGACTCCGAGTACTTCACTGCCGTGGAACGCGCGGCCCTGGCATTGTGCGAGTCCATCACCATGGTTTCGGTTGACCATGTCCCGCGCGGCGTCTACACGATGGCCTCCGCGGTGTTGTCCGACGAACAGATTTCCGCGGTCGCTTGGCTCAGCGCGGCCATCAACATGTTCAACCGGATCGCAATCACGTCCCGCTACCCGGTGAAGCCCTGATGCTTCCCGGACCAGGATCAAGACACTGAAGGCCCCGGCGGTTCATCAAGGCCAGGGACGATCGGGATTTCGCTATTGCTCGAGTTCGTGCCGGCGAAAGCGCAGTTCCCGCTCGGCGCCGCGCAACGGGGAGCCGTCAAAAGGCAACGCCGCCAGGTCGATGGCGGAGGCTGCTTTAAGCGCCAGGTGGCTGGCCGAGGCGGCCGCGCGCTGCGGCAGGCCCAGGGACGCGGCAAATTCCGCCCAATGCCTGGCCTTGAGGTTCTTGGTCTTTCCGGCGATCGGCAGCGCCATGGTGTCATCGCCGTAGAGCAGGGTGCACGGGACGTCGTACATCGGGGACATCTGGAAACCGCCGCCTTCGGTGCCGAGGACCGAGAGGTTCTTGGCATGGAGATCCCCGTTCCCGGTCAGCCAGGCAAAGAGGAACTGGAGGTAGAGGTTGCGGCTTGCCACCACGGGGGCGATGCACAGGCGCGCCAGGGCCATGGCCACTTCCTCGGAGGCGACGCCGTACTTGGCGGCCGGCGGCAGCCCCATCACCTGCGTCCCGTCTTCCAGCGGAAGGCGCCGCCACCGGCCGTCGGCGCCGGGTCTCCGGTCAAAACGGTCAATGAGCAATCCGGGCAGGTGGTTCCGGTCGTGGATGATCCGACCGGAGGCCACGGGGATCTTCAGGTTTTTTGCCCCGGCGAGGTGCGCCGCCTCGTTGTCCACCAGGTGCGGGTTCTCGGCCGGATCCAGTTTCAGCAGATACCGCTGGCCGCGCGTGGCCAGCGGGGTGGTGAGCATCGAGGCGCTGGCCTTGTCCTGCACCCCGGGCAGGCCGTGGCGGTCGACCGAATTCGCCAGGGAGGCGAAGTCGAGTTCGGCGGGGGTTGAGGCATCTGCCAAGACCTCGGGCTCGGAAGGGGGCTGGCCGGCGGGCACCACCTGCACGTCGCCCGGGACATCCGCCCCCACGGCCAACAGCAGGGTCAATTCGTCGTCGAAGCTGGTCTTGGCGGCGTTTTTGAGCACGGTCAACCGGTGCCCCTCAGGGAGCAGGCCCGCAAAGAATGCGGGCAGGGCACCATGGGGCGTTTCGACCGCCTCGGGCATGAGCGGCAGGGAAAATGCGACGGGCGCTTGCTTCTCGGCGAGGTACCGGGCGAGATAACTGAAACGAATGCCCCCGGTATCCAGCCGTGACAGCTCCCCCGCGAGGGTGCCGTTCTTGTAGACATCGGCCCGCCGGATGCGTTTGAGGCCCTGCAGGTCGAGGCTCACCGTGCGACACCGACCTTAAGCCCCAGCACGTCGAATACGGACACCACTGCACGCAGCGACGGGTTGCCGGTGGCGGTTTCCAGTGCGCGGACCGTCCGCTCGGAGACGCCTGCCAGATCTGCCAGGTCCCCTTGGGTCAGCCCTGCTTCCTTGCGGGCGCGACGGAGCTCCCGGGCGAGGGCCGAGACGGCGTCCATGTCACTCCTGTGGGCGGCAATATGCTGCCGCTATCGTGGTCTACCCTCACCATGATCCACGAATAACCCACATTCGGCAATATCCTGCCGAAAGAGGCTTATGGCACTCAAGTAATCCACACCCAGGCCCAATTCGGCAATTTATTGCCGGTTTCGGGCGTTACCCGTTGGGCCGGGTCGGCAGGTACTGCACCGCCCACTTGTTGCCGTCGGGATCGGCAAAGTAGACGAAATGGCCCCAGTCCAGCACCACCACGTCGCTGACGTCAACCCCGTTGGCCTTCAACTGGTCATGCGCCGCCTGGATGTCACTGACCACCATCTGCAGCATGGGCGCGGTCCCGGGAGCCGCGTCGACCAGGCCTTCGCCGATGGTGATTGAGCAGGCCGAGCCCGGCGGGGTCAGCTGGACGAAGCGAATCGAGTCGGTGGGCCGCTGGTCGTGGTCGGCATTGAAGCCCACCTTGTTGACGTAGAAATCCTTGGCGCGGTCCACATCGGACACGGGGACGAAGACTAGCTCCAATTTCCAATCCATGCTGCACACGCTAACGCCGCGGCCAAACCCGTGTAAAGGCTTGCGGGCGCGCAAGCGCCGCGAGCTGGTGTCCTGTGAATAGATGTGTAAAGTGTGAATAAATAGAGTTCACGCCAATTCACCGACAGGAAACCCGATGCCCGACAGGGAAAATCCGTTCCGCCCGACCTTCGGCAGGACTCCCCCGGAACTGATCGACCGCTCGGACACCTTGGAGGAGTTCGAATACGGCCTGCGCATCCGCTCCGGCGTGCTGGGCCTGCTCACGATCATCACCGGGGCCCGCGGCGTCGGGAAAACCGTCATGCTCAACGAGGCCCAGGGGCTGGCACAGGAACAGGGCTGGGCTGTCATCTCCGAGACGTCCACCCCCGGCTTCCTGGCCAGGATCGCCGATTCCGCACTCCTGGTCGACGAGGAGCTGGGCGACGGCCCTCCCCCGCGGAAGATCCTGGCGTTCACCGCTGCGGGATTCGGTGTCACCACGCAGCTTCCCCGGGAGCGCCAGGTCGAGTTCCGCAACCTCGGGGCCAAGCTCTTGCGCCGCCTGGACGAAAACGGCACCGGGCTGCTGATCACGCTGGATGAGATCCAGGATGCCGACCGCAGCGAATTGCTGCAACTGGCCGCCGTCATCCAGCACTGGGTGCGGGACGGGCTGCCCATCAGCTTCGTGTGCGCCGGGCTGCCGGCGGCGATCTCCGACATCCTCAACGAAGGCGTGGCCACGTTCCTGCGCCGGGCCGACAAGATCGACCTTCACTCCCTCGAGGTCCGCGACGTGAGGGATTCCTATGCCCGGCAATTCTCGGCGGCCGGGATCCGGCTTCCCGACGGGTTCCTGGAGGAGGCCGCCGAGGCGTCCTTCGGCTATCCGTTCCTCATCCAGCTGATCGGCTACTTCCTGTGGAAGGAAGCCGAGAGGGGCTCGGGCGTGGTTGACCGGGAGTCTGCGGACAAGGCCGTTGCCGCCGCCCTGAAGCGCAACATCCGCATGGTGGTCGGACCGGCCATCTCCAAGGCCTCCGACAGGGACATGGACTACCTTCGGGCGATGTCCCACGACAACGGCCCGTCAAGCACCGCCGCGGTGGCCGCGCGCATGAAGGCCTCCCTGCAGCTGGCCGCCAACTACCGCGCCCGCCTCATCGAGGCTGGGCTGATTGAGCCGGCCGGGCGCGGCGAGGTCAGGTACTCGATCCCCGGGTTGCGCGAGCACCTGCTCACCGGGGAACGCCTGGGCTAGCGAGCCAACGGGACCCGGCCGAGATCAGGCTCCCAGGTAGCCGCGGGTGTCCAGGTCCTCGTCGGCCATGAGCCTGGCCAGCGACTTGCCCTGGGCGGAGGGCACGGGCTTGGCGGCGGAGCTGCCGAAGGACTCGTTGCGCGCCCGGGCGGGGTCCGACAGATGGCCCGGCGCCGGAAGCGTGGATTTGGCCGAGAGGTCCCAGGCATCCAGCGCCTGGAGGCTGATGCCGCGGGGCCCGGTGCGGCGGGTGAGCCCGTGGATCAGCAGCAGCCGGGTGGAGAAGAGCAGCGGGCCGCAGCGCTGCTGGGCCTCGTGGAAGAACGTGGCATCGACGCAGCCGGTGCCGTCGTCCACCGAGATGAACACGACCCGGCGTCCGCCGCGCATCGGCGGGGTCTGCGTGGCTACCCGCACCCCCGCCACCAAGACCTCGGTGCCGTTGCGCATCCCCAGCAGGTCCTGCGCGCGCGAGACGCCCAGGGAGTCCAGCAGCGGCGCGTGGGATTCCATCAGGTGCGCGCTGACGTCGATGGACATCAGGTCCAGCTCGGTGCGCACCACCTCCTCCAGCGGGGTGTGCGCCGCACCGATGGCCATGTTGGAAAGCTCCACGTCCCCCAGCGGCAGGGCCAGCTGCCCGGGGATCGGCCGGTGGCGCTGCGCCGGCGCCTTGCCCGGCCGCGTGCGCAGGTGCTCGAGAAGGTCGGCGCGGTTTCCGCGCCCGATCCCCGCCTGCAGCGAGTCGAAGGCCCCCAGTGCGGCAAAGTGGTTCAGCGAGGTGCGGGTGAGCCCGGAGCGGGCGCGCACGTCGGCGATCGAGTCGTAGGGCTGCCCGGCGGCCACCCGGGCGACCTCGCGCTCGGAGACCGAACGGATCCCGCGCAGCGAGAGCCGGATCCCGTACCTGCCCGGGGGCGCGGACCCCGGGGCGCGCGGGACCACCGGCAGCCGCGCGGGAGGCAGCAGCCCGTCGAGCCGCTCCACCTTGTAGCCGGGCGCGGAGCGGTTGATGTCCAGCGGCAGGATTTCGATGCCCATGCGCCTGGCCTCGGCGACCAGCAGCCGCTTGGGGTACATGCCCGGGTCGTGTTCCCAGATCCCGGCCAGGAAGGCCTCCGGGTGGTGGGCCTTGAGCCAGGCCGAGTGGTAGGTGGGCACGGCGAAGGCGGCCCCGTGGGCCTTGCAGAACCCGAAGGAGCCGAAGGCCGCCAGCGTGTGCCAGACCTCGTCGATGACCTCCAGGGAGTAGCCGCGTGCCAGCGCCCGGGAGCGGAAGAGGCCCTCCACCGCCGGCTCGGCCTTCGGGTTGCCCAGCAGCCGGCGGTACACATCGGCCTTGGCCAGCCCGCAGCCGGTCATCACGTGGAAGATCCGCAGCACCTGCTCGTGGAAGACGGTGACCCCGTGGGTCTCGGCGAGCGCGGGCGCGAGGTCCGGGTGGGGGTATTTTTCGGGTGCGAAGCCGTGGCGGTTTTCCAGGTAGGGCTTGACCATGTTGGATTTCATGGGTCCGGGGCGGAAGAGGGAGATGTCGATGATGAGGTCGTTGAATTCGCGGGGGGCGAGCTTGCCGATGAGTTCGCGTTGCCCGGGTGATTCGATCTGGAAGCAGCCCAGGGTGTGGGTGGAGCGGATGAGCTCGAAGGTGGGTTCGTCGTCGAGCGGGACCAGGGCGAGGTCGATGGCGCCGCGGGGCCCGATGTAGCCGGGGATCTGCCCGGGAGCTTCCCCCCGGTGTCCCCCCGCCTTCGCGACGGCGTGTGCATCGGGGTGGATGCGGGCGATTTCCTCCAGCGCGTAGGTGATGGCCGATTGCATGCGCACCCCCAGCACGTCGAGCTTGAGCATGCCCATGGGGTCCATGTCGTGTTTGTCGAATTGGCTCATGGGCAGTCCCAGTCCGCTGGGCTCCATGGGGGTGCGGTCGCGCAGGGTGGCGTCGGAGAGGATGACTCCGCAGGGGTGCATGGAGATGTGCCGGGGCAGCCTGTCGAGGCGTTCGGTGAGGTCCACGAGCAGGTCGAGCTGCTTTTCGGTGCCGAGGCGGTCGGCGAAGGGGGCGAGTTCGGGTTTTTCCTCCAGGGCCTCGCGGAAGGACGAGGCGGAGAAGCGCCAGAGCTGCTTGGCGATCACGTCGATGTCCCCCTCCTCCATGCCCAGGGCCTGGCCGGCGTCGCGTACAGCCCCCCGGGCGCGGTAGCCGTTTTGCATGCTCATGAGGCTGACGCGCTCATGGCCGAAGCGCTCGAAGATCCGTTGGTAGATGTCGTGGCGCCTGGCGGATTCGACGTCGATGTCGATGTCGGGCAGGGTGGCGCGGTCGCGGGAGAGGAAGCGCTCGAAGAGCAGGTCGTGGGCCAGGGGGTTTACCTGGCTGATGCCGATGAGGTAGTTGACCAGGGAGGAGGCTCCGGACCCGCGGGCGGCGGAGCGCACCCCCATCCCGGTGATCATGGAGCTGACTTCGGCGACGGTGAGGAAGTAGGGGGCGAAGCCGAGGTCGGAGATGGTGGACAGTTCGGCCTGGAGGCGGTGGCGCAGCACGGTGTCGTGCGCCTGGTTCGGCAGCAGGCGGGTGATGCCGGCCTCGGCGCGGGCGGCCAGTTCGGTGTCGGGGTCCGCGGTGATGCCGATGATGTGGGCCTCGGGGACCACGGGGATGCCCCATCCCGTGTCGGCGACGGGGTCAAGGCGCGCCCAGTCGGCGAGCGCGGCGGTGTTGCGCAGCAGGGTGGCCGCCAGCGCGGAGTCGGAGGCGGCGCGGGCGATCTCGGCGGCGAGGTGGTGCATGTGCCCGGCGGGCTTGAGCCAGCCCTGCCCGTTGGGTTGGATGTCGTTGAGGGTTTCCAGGGAGCTCAGCGCCCGGGCGGAGTCCAGGACGTCGGCGGTGGCGGCCCCGTCGGGTTCCGCGTACCGGACGGCGTTGGTCAGCACGGGGGCGATGTCCAGGGAGTCGGCGCAGCGCAGCATGCGGATGGCGTGGGCGGTGCTGAGCCTGTCCCCGGGGTTGTTCAGGTGGGTGGCGATCTCCACCCTCAGGGCGTCGGGCCCCAGGAGGGTGCGCCAGGTGCGCAGTGCGGCGCGTGCCTGGGGGTAGTGGCGGTGTCCGGTGGCCAGGCCGATGTCGGAGCCCGGTCCCAGCAGGATGGTCAGCAGCGTTTCCCCCTGCGGGCCGAGCGCATGGGCGGCCAGGTCCTCGCGGGTGATGCCGACATGCCCCTTGTGCATCCCCGTGGCGGTGGTGTCCAGGTGGGCGGCGGTGACCAGGTGGCAGAGGGCGGCGTATCCGGCGCCCTTGGCGTGCCCCTTGGCCAGGGCGACGATGCGTCCCGCCGTGCGCATGGGGCGGGGCTTGCCGCCCACGGCGCGTGCGGGCGCGGGTTCAAGGATGGCCAGGTCCACCCCGAGGATGGGGTCGATTCCGTTCTCGATGCAGGACTTGAGGTGCTTGACGCTTCCGTAGAGTCCGTCGCGGTCGGTGATGGCCAGGGCGTCGGCGCCGTCGGCGAGCGCCGCGGCGACCAGGTCCCGGGGCCAGGACACCCCGTAGTGTGCGCTGAAGGCCGAGGCGACGTGCAGGTGGGTGAATCCCATGGCCGCTGTGCCTCCCTTGCCTTCCGCTTCCCGCTCCCCCTTGGGTCATGCGCTCCGGCGGGTGCCGGGGCGTGGCTTCGGGGCCCGGGCATCCTGTTGGAGCCGTGCCCGCGGGGGGGGATGACTCCATCATATTAGAACACGTGTTCTAATCAAGTCTTGCGGGACGGCAGGGCCGGCACCCCGCCCGGACGGAAGCGCGTATCCCGTCGCTGACCTGAGCCGGGACCCGTGTCGGTGAGAATGCCCACCCCACGCCCGGGCGGCTAGATCCCCTCGGTGGCCCCGAGCTTGTCGAGGGCCACCAGGTAGGCCTCGGAATAGCTGGGGAATTGCGGGACCATGTCGCGCAGGACCTTCAGCGGGGTCTCGCCCCTGATGGCCATGGATGCCAGGTGGATCCATTCGCTGGCCAGCGGGGCGATGGCCCAGGCCCCGACCAGGACCCTCCGGTGCCGGTCCACCAGGATCCCCAGGTCCCCGTGCGGGTCCTGTTCGTAGGTCCAGGGGCGGGCGATCGACTCGGGCAGGTTGACCCGGATGGAGACCGCGTCGATCCCGCGCCCCTCCGCCTGCTCGCGGGTCAGGCCCACGGCGGCGATTTCCGGGCTGGCGAACACCACGCGCGGGATCCCGTCGTAGCTCGCGCTCCGCTCCCTGCCCAGGATGCTGTCGGCGACGATGCGTCCCTGGTACTTGGCCACATGGGTGAAGGGCATGATCCCGGTGACGTCCCCGATGGCCCAGAGCCCCTCGGCGGCCCAGCAGTGCTCGTCCACCCTCACGTGCCCGCGCCCGTCGAGGGTCGCTCCGGCCCGCGCCACGTCCAGGCCTTCGGTGCGCGGGGTGCGGCCGGTGGCGAAGACGACGGCGTCGACGGCAACCTCCCCGCCCTCGCGCAGGGCAAGGATGCTGGTTCCGTCCTCCCCGCGCCGCCCTCGGGCCACGGAGCTGTTGGCCATGACCTTGACCCCGCGCTCGCGCAGGTGGGCCTCGGCGAGCGCCGAGACCTCGGGTTCCTCGCGGCCCAGGAGCCGGGCGCCGCGATTGAGCACGGTGACCTCGACCCCGAATCCGGACAGGAAGAATGCCGTCTCCAGGGCCACCGCGCTTCCGCCCACGATGGCCACCGACTTCGGCAGCGTGTCGAGCGTGTAGACCTCGCGATTGCCCCAGGCGGTGATCTCGTCCATTCCGGGGAATTCCGGAACCGCGGGCGAGGTCCCGGTGGCGATGATGATGTGGTGCGCCAGGTACTGGTTTCCGTTGGCCTCCACGTGGCCGGGGCCGGTGATGGCAGCCTTGCCGCGCACCACCGTCGCCCCGCGCTTGGCATACCCCTCGGCCTGGGCGCCGTCGTCGAGGTGCCGGGCCATGTAGTCGCGGTAGTCCCGCGCCTTCTCCCAGTCCAGGGCGCCCGCCGAGGCGCCGGCGGCCCCGTCGGCCTCGACGTTCACCTCGGGTCCCCGCAGGATGGTCTTGGAGGGGATGCAGGCCCAGTAGGCGCATTCCCCGCCGATGAGCTCGGATTCGAAGACCACGACCTTCTTGCCGGCACTCAGCAGCCGGTCGGCCGCGACCTCGCCGCCGGGTCCCATGCCGATGATCGCGGCATCGAATACTTCTTCCATGGAGCACTCCCGTGTTCGAGTTCCTCGCTGCCGTCATCCAGGCACCTTCCCCCCAGCCTTGCACCTCGCCCCTCCCGCGGCCAGTGCCGGGGGCGACGAGCCCGGCCCCCGGCCGGGCATCGGCGCCCCCGCAATTTCACGCTAGGCGCTCTCCCGGTAGGCCTCGGGCATGCGGATGATGCGCCAGCGGCCGGTCTCGACCTGGCGGGAAACCTCGAAGGTGCGCAGCGGCCCCACGCCGGCGAGCTTGACCTGCAATTGCCAGACCTCGTAGTCCACCAGCCCCGGGCCGCGCCCGCGTTCGGCGCGCAATTCCTCGGTCCACCACTTGCGCCGCTCGAACCAGCGCACCGGCTCGGCCGCCAGCTTGTATTCCCGGCCCTGCCAGCGCAGGCGGATCGGCACCCCCGCCGGCGTGCAGTCAACTTCGATCGACTGGGTAAAGATTCCCACTCGCCCACCATCCTTCCCCTCGCACCAACGCGCCCGTCGCCGCCAACCCCGGGAGGGCGTGCGGCGGCCGCGGGCCACACCCGTGCATCAACCATTTTATTAGAAACTTTGTTCTATACAAGGTGAGACTAGAACACGTGTGCGACGATTCGTTGTCTTGGTGCCCTGTTGCCGGGGTCTCACATGGGCCTATGCTGGGCTTCATGACCCCCATCACGCCCCCGTCCATCACCGCGCTCACCCTTGGCGTGCGCGACGTCCAGCGCTCGCGCGACTTCTACGTCACGGGCCTGGGTTTCCGCGAAATCAGCTTCATCCCCGGCGAGATCCTCTTCGTCCAGGCCGGGTTCGGGCTGCTCCTCGCGCTCTGGAACGTCGAATCGATGCCTGGCGAATACGGGCAGGTCGGGCACGGGACACTGGCACCGCCGCTCTCCGTGGGCCACAACACCGCCAGCGCCGAGGAGGTCAGCGAGCTCTATGCCGGCGCCCTGGCCGCCGGCGCGACATCGGTCAGCGCCCCGACCCGGCGGGAGTGGGGAGGCACCAGCGCCTGCGTGGCCGACCCCGACGGCTTCCGCTGGGACTTCGTGCACAACCCGTCCTTCGCCATCGACGACGACGGAACCGTCACCGGTGTCTAGCCGGCGCACGGACACCGTCGGGACGCCTGCCCAGTGAAGGCCTCCATCCTGCCGATCCGGCGCATCACCGAGCACCCGCTGGCCCCCGCACCCCGCGACCGGTGGCCCCACACCCTGCCGCCGGTGCGCCAGCTGCTGGAACAGGGCCTGGACCTGGGCCCGGCGACGGTCTTCGTGGGCGAGAACGGCTCGGGAAAATCGACCCTGGTGGAGGCCATCGCCCAGTGCTACGGACTCTCGCCCGAGGGCGGATCCACCGGGGCGCAACACAGCACGCGGGTCACGGAGTCGGGACTGGAGCGGCACCTGCAGCTGGCCAGGAACGTCGGCGCCAGCCGCCGCGGATACTTCCTGCGCGCCGAAACCATGCACGGGTTCTACACCTACCTGGAAGAGAACCCCTCCACGCGGCGCAGCGACCCGGAATTCCACACGATGAGCCACGGCGAGTCGTTCCTTGAACTCATCGTGGACAGGTTCCGCGAGGGCGGCCTGTGGGTGCTTGACGAGCCCGAGTCCGCGCTCTCGTTCTCCGGCTCGCTGGCCCTGGTGGGCATCCTGAGGGACCTGGTTGCCGAGGGGGATTCCCAGGTGGTCCTCTCCACCCACTCGCCGCTGCTGGCTTCCCTGCCCGGAGCGGACATTTATGAGGTCGGCCCATGGGGTTTGCGTGCCAGCGATTGGGAAGGCCTCGATCTGGTCGCCAATTGGCGATCCTTCATGAACATGCCGGGACGCTACCTGCGGCACCTTAAAGCAAAGGGGGTGCAGGGCCAGTGGCCCTGCACCCCCGGAAAAGCAACCGGCGGTTACTGCCCGGAATCGCCCTCGGACCGGTCCGGGTCGAAGTCGGCCGGCAACGCCCCGCCTTCACTCTTCCACTTGGAGAGCTGTTTCTCGCTCACCATCCGTTCGTCGGTGTTGGGTGTCAGGTTGTTCTCAAACTGTTGGGTGTCAGGTTGTTCTCAAACTCTTCATTTTCAGCTGGGTTCGGCGTATCTGCACTCATGTGGCCCACGCTATCGCCTTTCGCCGGGTTTCCACAGCATCGCCCGGGGGCGGGGCATGTCCCCGCCGCCTGCCGGGACAGGGCCTCAGTCCATCTTCGCCAGGCGCGACTTGAAGACCAGGTAGGCCCCGTAGCACCCCAGCCCGATGCCGATGAAGGCAAGTGCATAGGGTCCGAAGGGTTGGGCACGCACCGACTTGAGCGCACCGTCCAGGCCCGTGGACTCCTCCGGATTCGCCTGCAGCGTGGCTACGATGAAAAGCAGCCCCAGCAGGAAGAGGGCGATGCCCTTGGCCACGTAGCCAACAGCGCCCAGGACGACGGCGGCCTGGCGCGGAAAACGCGCCGCGGGCAGGTCCAGCTGCTTGGTGAAGGACCTCATCACGCCCTTGGCGGCGAAGACGATGCCGGCAATCGCAATGCCTGCGCCTACGGCCACCAGGAGCAGCGGGCCACCGGGCATCTGCATGACCTGGGCCGAGGCATCGCTGGTGGATTCACCGCTGTCCTTGCGGTTGCCCAGTGCAAAGGAGGCGAAGCTCGCGGCCAGGGCGAAGAACACGATTGCCCGCCCGGCGGCCGCCAGTTTCCTGCCCAGCCGCTTCCTGGCCGGCGCATGCCGGTATCCGAACACCACCCCGCTGGCCTCCCACAATCCCAGCGCGAGGCATGCGCACGCACCGATCCAGATCAGGGCGTACCCCGCGGGCTGGGCCGCGAGCTGCGAAATCGCCCCGCCCTGGTCCGCCTCCCCGGATTCCCCGAAGGCGAGCTGGAAGGCAATGACCCCGATCAGCACGTGCAAGACGCCGCTGACCACGAAGCCTGCCCGCGCGATCGCCACAAAGGTCCGGGAATTCGATGCCTGTTCGGCGGCGTCGACCGCGCCGCGTATCTCATCCTTGATGGTTCTCCCCCTTCATGCCAAGCAGCCCCGGTGACTTCTCGTTGATAACGACATCCTGCCATCCTTCCGGCAGATCGCCTGCGCGGGCGCACCCTGTGCTTTTGCCTCCGGCGGACATATTGTTGAAATTGCCCGACCGCGAAAGGGGAAGCACATGAATTCCGAGGTTCCCGAACTTGACGGCGTCCACCACGTGAAGCTTCCGGTAACGGACCTGGAACGCAGCCGCGCCTGGTATCAGAGCCGCCTGGGCTATGAACGGGTCATGGAATTCCGCGACGGCGAAAACATCATCGGGCTGCTGATGAGCCATCCCCGGGGTGGCCCGGCGCTTGGCCTGTGGCTCGATCCGGAGCGGGCCGCCGCGCTCGCCGGCTTCGACTACTTTGCCTTCGGAGCGCCCAACCGCAAGGCCCTGGAGAAGCTTGCCTCCAGGTTGACTGCCCTGGGGGAGCGCCATCCCGGCGTCCATCCCGGGGCCATCGGCTGGGTGTTGCCCCATGTGAAGGATCCCGACGGGCACGAACTTCGCTTCCAGTGCGCGACCTGAGGAAACCCGCCCCTGCCGTCCCACGGAGGGCAGGGGCGCGGTGGCCATTGCGGAGATCTAGGCGGTGTCCTCGTGCAGGCACAGGATATTGCCGTCGGGGTCCTTGAACCAGGCGGCCCTTTCCGAACCGAGGACACAAATATGGTCAACGGTCTTCAGGTCCGGCAGGTCGTAGTCCTCGAAAACCACGCCGCGGCCGTCGAGTTCGCCAATGACAGCGGAGATGTCATTGACCTCGAAGCTTGCCGCGGTGTGCGGGGAGGGCCTTGCCTCGGGGTCGGTCATCAGGGCGAGCGAGCCCGATCCGTCAAGGGTGAAAACCAGGTTTCCGTCCGGGGCCTTCTCCCGGAACGGAAGACCCAGCGAGTCTTCGTAGAATTTCCGCGACCGATCCGCGTTGGTCACGGGAATGATGGTGGTCAGTGGGCTGTTTGCGAGGGACATGGGGACCATCCTTGGTGGAATTTCGGCCCTCTCATTTTACGTCCGCACCACGGGAAAAGAGTCGTGGGCAGGATCGAAATTTCCGGTCCTCCGGGTTCCATTTCGGGGGCAGGATCCTCGCTCCTCACGCCGGCCTGGCGAGCGCATCCAGGAGCACGAGCGCCGCCCCGATCGAGGCGGCCGCCCGCACATGGTTGGCCCGGCTCCATCCCCGGTCAAACGCCGCCCATGGCGCCGCGGCGTCCGCCGTGCCGGGCGCGATCCGGGCCAGGTCGTTGTTCAGCGGGACGTTGCGCACGATGGTGATGCCGAAGGCGGCGAGTGAAAGCCAGCACCCACGAGGCGCTGTGCCGCCCCCGGTGCGGCCGTCTCGGAGCCGAGCTCGGCAACGACCAGGGCAACCGAGGCCGCGGCGCCCCCGAAAAAGACCGTCATGAAGGGCAGCCGGACCGCATTGGCGTTGACGAGCTGCATCGAGGCGACTCGCTGGCCGGCGGGAAGTCCGCGCAGCGCGGGCATGACGATGGCCGAGAAAGCGAGATACACCCCGCCGGAGACACCTGCGCCGGCGGCGGACGCGATGGTGGCGGCGGTCAGGATTGCGCCGCTCACGGGCGGGACTCGGTGCGCGGATTCCAGGCGCCGCTCGCGGCAGCGCGCCGGGCATAGTCGGTGAAGTCGGTCGCCGGTCGCCCCAGGGCGGATTCCAGGTCCGTCGTGATGGAGGCATTGCGCCCGTCGAGGATCGATTCGAAGAGTTCGGCCAGCGGCAGGGCCTCATCGTGCGGCACGCCGTCACGGGCGACGTCGGCCACGAACTCCGCGGCCGTGCTGGGCACGTATTCGACATCCCGTCCCACGGCTTCGGAGATCCCGGCCGCCACCTCGTGCATGGACAACAGGCGCGGACCTGTCACCTCGTGGACGGTGTTGAAATGCCCGTCGCCGGCGAGCGCGTCGGTCGCGACCTCGGCCAGGTCCTCGAGGTCGATGAAGGGTTCGCTGACATCGCCCGCCGGGAGCACCAGCCGTCCGCGCAGGACGGGACCGAGGAGGAAGTGTTCGCTGAAGTTCTGCGCGAACCACGACGAGCGGATGATCGTCCACTCGGCCGCCGTTTCCTGTACGGCCTTCTCGCTCGCGCGGGCGCCCTCCTCCCCGCGGCCCGAGAGCAACACCAGGCGATTCACCTCCAGGCTTCGTGCCCGTTGGGCGAATTCCCCGATCAGCTCGGCCACGCCGGGAAAGGCCAGGTCCGGCGAATAGCAGAGGTAGGCGGCCGAGGCCCCCCGCAGCGCTGCGTCCCAGGTCGAGCGGTCCTCCCAGCGGAACGGACTGCTTCCGCGCCTCGAGGCGACTCGGTTCGGGATGCCGCGGTCCCGAAGACGGCGGACGATGCGGCGGCCGGTGCGACCGGTACCGCCAAGAACAAGCACATTTGTATGGGTCATGGCACCAGTCAACCGCACCCGGTTTACACTTTGAATAGTCCTACGGTGAACATCCATACGCGATCGTCTAGAGTGGGCGTATGGATCCACTCACCCACCTGCTCGACGGCCCCCGTGCCCGCCGCGCCTTCGCCCTCCGCGTGGTCATGGACCCGAACTGGTCCATCAAGGTGCAGGACCGGGCTCCCCTGACGCTAATGGCCATGATGTCCGGCAACGCCTGGCTGGAAGCCGGGGATGAACGATTCGGGTTGCGGCAGGGGGACGTGGCAATCGTCCGCGGCCCGGAGCCCTACACCGTATCGGATGATCCATCCCGCGCCCCGGATGTGGTCATTCATCCCGGCCAGCGGTGCACCTCCCCGTCGGGGACCGATCTCCAAACGAGCATGACCCACGGAATACGCACCTGGGGCAACGCCGCCGCCGGGCAGACCACGATGCTGATCGGCACCTACGAAACCGACGCCGAGATCGGCGCGGCCGTCACGACCGCACTGCCCCGCATCGCGGTGGTCCCGGCCGGCGAAGTCAACCCGTCGCTCATGGGATTCCTCGAGGGCGAAATCATCAGCGACGCACCGGGGCAAGGCAGTACCATCGACCGGCTGCTCGATGTGCTTCTCGTCCACTCGATCCGCGCCTGGGTGGCGCTCCATCCCGACACCGCCCGCGGCTGGCTCGCCGGTGGCACGGATCCGCTCATCGCCCGGACGCTGACGTTTTTTCACGAGTCCCCCGCCGAGGCCTGGAGCCTTGATTCCCTGGCGCAGCGCCTGAACGTGTCGCGGGCGACCCTTGCCGGCAGGTTTCGCGCCGGCGTCGGCGAACCACCCATGACGTACTTGGCGAACTGGCGGATGCTGCTGGCCAGCGAACTGCTCGCCGACCCCCGGCTGACCACCACGCAGATCGCAGCCAAGGTCGGCTACGGCAGCCCCTTCGCCTTGAGCACGGCTTTCAAGAGAAGATTCGGGGTGAGCCCCACCGGGTACCGGGACCGTACCTACCTCGGGGCCGGGACAGCGATCCAAGCCCCGAGAAAGGGAAAACCGGCCCGGCCACTGGAGGTCGGCGAGGCCGTCGGCTAGGCGTTCCCCCCGGGGAGACGTGCCGGCGCTCAATGCGGGGACGAGGCGACGAATCCGGACTCGTAGGCGCGGATCACGGCCTGGGTGCGGTCGCGGGCCCCGAGCTTGCCCAGGACGGAGCCGACGTGGGTCTTGACGGTCTCCACGGCAACGAAGAGTTCACCGGCGATCTCGGCGTTTGACATCCCCCGGGCCATCAGCCGCAGCACCTCCCGCTCGCGCCCGCTCAGCCGCTTGATGGACGCAGCCTCCTCGCCGTCGCCGAATGAGTGCGCCAGCGACCGGATCGCGGCCGGAAACAGCAACGAATCCCCCGCGGCGACGGTGCGCACCGCTTGCACGATTTCCTCCGGCCGGGCTCGCTTGAGCAGGAAGCCGCTGGCACCGGCGCGCAGCGCCGCGTAGACGTATTCGTCGTTTTCAAACGTCGTCACCACCAGCACCCTGGGCGGTTCCGCTGCCGCCATCAGCTGCCGGGTCGCCGAGATCCCGTCGATCCCGGGCATCCGCACGTCCATCAGCACCATGGACGGGTGCAATCGCGCCACCAACCCCGGCACCTCGGCCCCGTCGGCGGCCTCGCCCACCACCTCGATGTCCCCGGCGCCGGCGAGCACCGCACGCAGTCCGCTGCGCACCAGGGGTTCGTCGTCGACCAGCAGGACCGTGATCATCGCGGGGTCCCCGCCGGCACGATAGCCAGCAACAACCAGCCGTGCCCGGTCGCCCCTGCCTCGACCCGCCCGCCCAGTAGCTGAACGCGCTCGCGGATCCCGTCCAGGCCATGGCCGCCACTCCGTCCCCGGGGTGCGCCCGGCCCGCGGCCGGCCAGGTTGCGCACCTGGGCGACCAGCTCATCGCCGTCAACGGCCAGGCTGACCTCGGTCGGCACCGCTCCACCGTGCCGCTGCACATTGGTCAGCCCCTCCTGGATGATCCGGTAGACCTCGCGCCCGATCACCGGCGGAACGGCGGTGAGGTCCCCCTCGATGCCCAGCGTGACGGGAAGACCTGCCTTGCGGTGCGAGGCAACGAGCGCCTGGACATCCCCCAGGCCCGGCTGCGCAGCACGCGCGTCGTCGTCCTCGCGCAGGAGCCCCAGGAAGCCATCGAGGTCGGCGGCCGCCGACCTGCCCGTTTCCTCGATCGCCAGCAGTGCCCGCTCGACGAAGCCGGGGTCGGTGTGCAGCACCGTGCGGGCGGCGCCGGCCTGGAGGGTGGTCACCGTCAGCGCGTGCCCGATGGAATCGTGCAGCTCGCGGGCCAGCCGGTTGCGTTCGGTGAGCTCTGCGCTCCGCCGTTCCAGCTCCGCGATTCGTGCCGCCGGGCCCGGCCCGAGCAGCCGCGGTGACAGCCACGCCGCCGCCGCGCCGGAACCCCGGATGGCGGCCAGCAGCAACACCACCATGCCGAGCGCCAGGAACGGCGCCCAGGAATCGGGAACCGAGACCTCGCGATCACCCGCCGGGACCACGGCGTCACCGCGGATCCACGACGACAGCAGCAGCATGGCAGTCGTCGGGACAAGAACGGAGGCCAGCGAAATGACCGCGCCGAAAATCGTGTGCAGCAGGTACCAGGCCGCCGTCCGCCCCCGCTCTTCCCAGGTGAGGGCCGGCGTGACCACCAGGGAGGATGCCGCACCGCCGAGCAACACCGGCACCAGGGCACCCTCAAGCGTCCTGACAACCGGCAGAAGGGAGGTTGCAGCAATGGCGAGGAGAATGACCGCCATGAACGCGGCGACGAACGCACCGTCGATTCCCGGTTTCAGTGCCGGTGCAGCCAGGGGAACCGCCACGCCCGCGAGGATGGCGTACGGCGTAAACAACGCCCCTCCGACCACCAGGAACAACCACCGCCGCCACAGGATCCTCATGCCACCCAGTCTGACACGACGCCCGCGCCCTCCGCCTCCCTCGGAAGGGGGATCCGAATCGCTCCCCCGGGGGATCCGTCACGGCCGGGCACTCGGTAACTTGAAGGTCATGCACACCGATACAGCGTTCCCCCACGCGCCGCTGCTGGCATTCCGGCGCATCACCGGCTACGGCGTCGCCATCGTGCTGATGCCCTACCTGCTGATCAAGATCGCCTGGACCCTGGGCATCTTCCTTCCGGCCGAACACATGGGTGAGGTGGGCTGGCGGATGGTCAACGCCGCCACAGTGCTGCTCGCAGCGACCGCCATCGTCCTGGCCATGGCGTTCTGCAGGCCCTGGGGCGAACGGCTGCCCGCGCCACTGGTGGCACTGCCCGTCTGGGTGGGAACCGGCTTGGTGGTTCCGGCCGCCTTGCTGGCGCCGGTGCTCGGACCGGCGGCCATGGCCCGGGACCAAGCCGCCGGCGCCGCCGATGTCTGGGCTTGGGAGCAATTGCTTGTCATGGTGTCCCTGGTCGGGACGGGCCTCGGACTGCCGGCCTGCCTGGCCGGATACGCCAAGGCGCGGTGGCCGGAAGCGCTCGGGGGTCCGCTTGGCCACCCGGGGTTGCCGGGAAGCACAAGCCAGCTGCAAATCGGCCTCGCCGGATTCGCCGCTGCGGGCTGCGTACTGCTCGGCGCCACCAAGGTGTACTGGTCGGTGAGTGGAACACTGGGCATCGACCCAATCCTGCTCGCAGAACGCGATGTGTGGTGGCACCTGATCTCATTCAGCACGGGCGCATGGGCGCTCGCCGGGGCATGGGGCGTGCTGGTGCTTGCCACCCGCCGGGGGTCGCGCAGGTTCCTGCCGCCCATGGCGACGGCGTGGATCTCCTCCTCGGTCCTCTTTGCCCAAAGCCTCTTCAGCAGCTTGTCCGCCACCCGCGTCGACGCGAGGCCCGCTCCCGAATATCCGGTGGCGCGCGTGCTGGCCGCAGAGGCAGGCATCGTGGCGGGTGTGCTGACGGGGTTGGCCATCCTGTTGGTGCTGCACGACCGCCGACGCGCATTTGCCCGGACTCGGTGATGATCCACGGCGCTCGGGGTACCGGGGTTCCGACACCACCGGCGCGCGCCCTACACTGGCCTTGCATCCACTATCGGAAGAAAGTGAGTGACCATGACCATCCCACAGCCTCCCGAGCCCGGCCACGTTCCGCCTGTTCCGCCGAACGATCCGCCACCGGACCCGGGCCCCGTTCCCCGCCCGCCTCATCCGGACCATCCCCATCCGCCTGATCCGGAGCCGCCCTATCCGCCGATCGAGCCCGAGCCCATCGGTCCGTACCCGCCGATCCGGTAGCCGCACAGCCCACGACCACAGGCCGGGCACCGCCACCACGGCGGTGCCCGGCCTGCCTGGTCTCGAATGCCGGGATGCTCCTAGCGCTGGTTGAGGCGGATCATGTTGCCCGAGGGATCCCTGAAGGCGCAGTCCCTGGGGCCCCACGGCTGGTCGATGGGCTCCTGGAGGACCTCGGCCCCGGTGGCGCGGACCTGCTCAAAAAGCCCGTCCAGGTCGTTGGTGCTGAAGACCGTCATGGGCAGCACGCCCTTGGTGAGCAACTCCTGCACCGCATCACCGTCGGCCTCCGAGCGTCCGGCATGCGGGTCCGAGAGCACGATGCCCAGCCCCGGCTGCGTGTCCGTGCCCAGGGTGACCCAGCGGTGTTCCCCCGAGGCCACGTCGTTCTCCACCTTCAGGCCCAGCCCGTCGCGGTAGAACCCGATGGCCTCGTCGACGTCGTTGACGGTGATGTGCGAGTACTGCAGTGAAATGTCCATGGCTCCACCATAGGCACCCGCTGCCCGGGCGCGCTTCTTGGATCCTGCTCGATGTCCTCCGCCGGGGTTCGCTCGGCACCGCGCGGCGCACCTGCCCCGCGGCGAGCGCCGGGCACCTAGAAACGCGGCGCCTTGGCGCTTTTTGGCCGGGTGACGGACTTGGCGATGCAGGCAGGCATGGCGTGCACCGCGGCATGCTCCCGGTTCCGGTAGGCACTCGGGCTTTCCCCGGTGATCTGAGTGAAACTCGTGCTAAAGGAGCCCAGGGAGGTACACCCCACTTCCATGCAGGCGTCGGTGACGCTCACCCCGGCGCGCAGCAACGCCATGGAACGCTCGATGCGCCGGGTCATCAGGTACGCGTACGGACTCTGCCCGTAGGCAACCTTGAACTGCCGGGAGAAATGCGCCGGGGACATCATGGCCTTGGCCGCCATGGTGGGCACGTCAAGGGGCCTGGCGTACTCCCTGTCGATCATGTCCTTGGCCCGGCGCAGTGCCGTAAGCACCTCGAGCTCGTACGGCTTCATGGGATGAGGTTATCAGCGCGGCCCCGGTGTCGGCATGGCGGCCGCACCGACACCGGGGCGTCCCTACCCGGCCACGGTCCGCACCACCCGCGCCGGCGAACCCACGACAACGGCGCCTTCGGGAACGTCCTTCGTGACAACGGAGGCGGCGGCCACGACGGCGTCGTCCCCGATCCTCACCCCCGGCAGGATGGTGGCATTGGATCCGATCCACACATTGCGGCCGATCGCCACGGGGGCCGGATGCATGTCCGCCCGGCGGCTCGGCGCAAGGTCGTGGTTCAGCGTGGCAATGACCACGTTGTGCCCGATGAGGGTGTCGTCCCCGATGGACACCCCGCCCTGGTCCTGGAACTTGCACCCGGCATTGATGAAGATCCGCTTCCCGAGGGTGATGTTCTTGCCGAAGTCGGCATTGAACGGAGGGAAAAGCGTCACGGAATCGTCAACCGGCTTGCCGATCAGCAGCGCCAGCAGCTCCCGGACCCGTTCGGGTTCCCGGTACCCGCCATTGAGCTCGCCCGTGAGGCGCAATGCCTCCTGGCTGACCCGGTGCATCAGGCCGTGCAACGGCGAGTCCCCCGTGATGGTGCGCCCCGCATCCAATTCCGCCAGCAATTCGGTGAGTTCCATGTTTTCCCTTCGTCCGGGTGTTTGCAAAAGTTGCGCGCATCGTGTCAGATCGTGGCTGCCCGGGGCGTTCATGGCGCCTCTGGGGTTCGGGCAGGATTCTGTGTGCCAAGGTTCCTAGTTCCCTTTTTCTGCACGAAGCGAGGGTTGATTGAGCAGTCGGGTCTTGTTCAATGAACCGAGCAGTTGGAGTTTCTGGTGTGACTCCGAGTCCGGCCGCGCCGTATAGACCAGGAGAACCAGGCCCGGCTCCGCAGTGATTGCCAACTCCTCGTAGGCCAGCTGCAGCTCTCCCACCTCCGGGTGGTTGAACCGCTTGGTTCCCGTGCCGTGGGTCCGCACGTCATGTGCGGCCCACAGCGTACGGAAGGTATCGCTCTGCGTGGACAGCTCGCCCACCAGGTCCTGGATGCCGCGGTGCTGCGGATCCCTGCCCGCTTCGTTCCGGATGATGGCCACGCACATCTGGGCAAACAGCTCCCAATCGGGGTAGAAATCCCGGGACGCAGGATCCAGGAACTGGAACCGGGCCAGGTTGGGCACCCGTCCGCCATCGCCGATCACCGGAGAATAGAACGCCCGGCCCAGTTCGTTGACGGCCACCAGGTCCTGGACCTCGTTGCGCACAAAGGCCACGGAGTCCTTAAGCGAGTCCAAGACCCATTGCAGGGATTCACGCGGCGGTCGGGCCGGAGAGCTCGGACGGCGCTGGCGCCCCGAGGTCGGAATGCCGTCGGCGGCGCGGGCCAGGTCAAACAGGTGTGCGCGCTCGGTCTCGGTGAGCATCAACGCCCGGGACACCGCGTCGAGGACCGACGCCGAGGCCCCGGCGATCGCCCCTCGTTCGAGCTTCGCGTAGTACTCCACGCTGACCCCGGCCAGGCTTGCCACTTCTCCGCGGCGCAAACCGGCAACCCTCCGGTTGCCGATCGTTGGCAACCCCGCGCGCTCCGGGGTGACCTTCGCCCGCCGCGACATCAGGAATTCGCGCACTTCCGACCGATTATCCATGCCCTTAAGCGTACGGGCGGGTGCCAGGAAGAGGGATACCCTCCCGGGACACCCTTCCTGGCACCGGACAGCTTCCTCGGGGCACCGCGGGCACGACGGCCTCCCGCCCTTTCGCGCCAGGTGCGCGCGTACCCTTCCCGCGCGGGCGCCCCGCGGCGTAACCTATCCCCAACGCGTACTTCCGTCGCAGCGAACTTGGGGAAGGAAAGCCTGCATGGACAGCACCGACCGCCTGCGGGAGCGGTGGCTCGAGACGGCAGCCGGGATCTTGCAGGAAACCGACCCCCGGGTTGCCCGGAAACAATTGCACGATGCCTTGTTGAAATCGTTCCATGCCTTCGCGGCGGCGCGTGCCCCTTTGGCCCTAAAAGGTGGAATCGGGGCGGTGGCGATCTTCGGGCGGTATGCCGCCCTGGACACTCCCGCCTGGCCACTGGCCGTGGAGCGCGCCGGGACCGACCACCCGATGTTTGCCTACCACAACACCACCGCCGACCCCACCCCGGTGACCCTGTTGGAGGTCGGCGAGCGCGGCTGGCCGGTTTCCGAGTTCGCCGCTTCCATGATCGAGCAGCTCGGCCTCAGCCCGCACCAGCTCTCGCTGCCCCTCGATATCTCCGGTCCGGAGTCGGCCACCTACGGTTTCGTCAGCGACGGCGCGTACCTCGAGCGCGACAGGGAAACCGCCCGGTGCCTGCAGCCCATCGTCCGCGGCCTGGATACACACATCCGCCTGCTGGAGTCCTTGCCTTCCGTCCCCGCCGCGGCACCGGGGCGTCCACTGACGGCCCG
This sequence comes from Paeniglutamicibacter sp. GQ140, assembly GCF_059759235.1. Lineage (NCBI taxonomy): Bacteria > Bacillati > Actinomycetota > Actinomycetes > Micrococcales > Micrococcaceae > Paeniglutamicibacter > Paeniglutamicibacter sp. GQ140. Next base: position 27,537 of record NZ_JCAXDW010000008.1, on the reverse strand, counting down.
CGAACAGCTGGTTCTGGTCCTGGTCGCCCAGGGTTGCACGGTCAACGGCATCGCGGCCCGGCTCTGCGTCTCGCCCCGGACCGTGCACAAGCACCAGGAGAACCTGTACCGCAAATTGGGCGCGGTGGACCGCCTTTCAGCGGTCCTCCGCGCCCAACAATGCGGGTTGCTCCCCCAGCAGCCCGCCGGTGCCGATGTACGTCCCGGAGACTACTCCGGGAACTCACACACCCCGTTGGACACCGCGTCCATTAACGCCTCGGTCAGCATCTGATCCAGGAAGCCGATGTGGTTGCCGATGTAGCCGATGGCACGGCTTTCCTTGCCCGAACCCAGCAAGCCCGGTCCCGAGTTCCCGCTCTCATTGGCCCAGGCGGCAAATGAGCTTTCGGAGATGTTGAAGTTGTTGTAGATCAGCGGCACGTGCGAGATGCCCTCCGCCTCCATCCATGGCTCAAGATACGGGACGAGGTCGACCTTGCCCGCGCAGTCCGGGGCGATCTCCGCGATGATGAACTGGTTCGCCAGGACATCCAGCGGGATCCACCGGTCCTGTTGCAGCTGCTGCGCATAGGCGGCATCGCTCCACTGCTTCTTGAAGCATTCGTGTGCCAGCGCCGCGGGGGCCGCCACCACCGACAGCAACGCGACGGCCCCGGTGGCCGCAGCGGCCCTCACTCCCCAAGTTCTGATACCCATTACAGACTCCTCCAAGTTTGGTGGCGCGTTCCCTTCGCGCCGACAGGCACCAGTCTTCCGCCCAAGCCCGCCCTGCGCCATACGCACTGGTACGTAGCGCAGGGGCGGCCGATGTCCCGCCCCGACCCTACGCGCGACCTGCGACGTCCACTTGCTCCACGATGCGGGCCTTGGGACCGGAGGCCAGCGCGGGGGATGCCGAGGGCATGGACCACATCTTGGACCGCAGCCGCTCCAGGAATTCCGCAGCTTCCCCGCGGGTGGCAAAATCCAAGTCCAGCACCACATAGTGCTCGTCGCCCACGGGGCGGTAGATGCGCTCGGCCAGGACTCCGGAGCCGGTGCGTCCCAGCGGGTCGGCGCCGTATGCGCCCTTCCACATCTCGAAGTCCTTGACGCCATGTTCAATCTGGAGCGTGTACATCACGCTTTCCTTTCCTCGGGGCCGTTTCCGTGGCCGATGCCTTGAGCGTAGGCGCGACGCCAGGCATGTCGCCATCCCAGTTTTCTGGGATACCCGGTCTCTCCGCACCCCCCCTGCGTGCAAGGCGTGCGCGCATACTTGTCACATGGGAAGCAGGTGGGCCCAAGGCCGCTGCGTTCAGCGCATTGCCGCCCTGGATGGCGCGCGGCTCGAGAGCCACGAATACCGGCGTGCGGTGCTTCGGGAAATCGCCGGTTTCGTCGGGCACGAGGCCTGGGTGTGGCCGCTGGCCGATCCGCTCACCACCGTCGGCATCTCCCCGATGGCCCGCATCCCGTGCACCGAGGAACTGCCCCTGCTGATTAGCCTCAAGTACGCCACGGCGCTGAACCGGTGGACATCGCTGCCGACGAGTCCGCCCCGCGCCGTCTCGCTGGCCGCAGCCACCGCCGGAGAGCTGTCACGCAGCGAATCCTGGGCGAGGGTCCTCTGCCGGTACGGAATCACCGACATCCTCTCGATTGTTTTCGCGGACAGGTGGGGTGTCTGGGGCTGGCTTGATTTGTGGCGGGGCGCCGGTGCCGGCACCTTCACCGGCGAGGAAGCGGACGAGCTCTCGGCGCTGGCCCCGGCGGTCACCACCGGTCTGCGGAACTGGTCGGCGCGGCAATTCCAGGTCGGAAACGATTCGGGGACGCAAACCCATGCCCAGGCGGTGCTGGTGCTGGGCGACGACCTGGGAATCATCAGCCAAACGGCTTCGTCCGTCGCCTGGCTGGACCTGTTGCAGCCCGGACCCCGCCCCCACCATGGCATCCCGGCGGAGGTGCTCAACGTGGCCGCGCAGTTGCTGGCCGTTGAGCACGGCGTCGACGCCCACCCTGCCAGCGCGTTGGTCCATGTGGGGGAAGGTGTGTGGGCGCGCTTGTCGGCAACGCGCATGAACTCACCGGCCGACGGCGGGACGGCGCCCATCGCCGTGACCATCCAGGATGCGTTGCCCGCCGAGCGCATGGCGGTCTTTGCGCGCTGCTTCGCTCTGAGCCCGCGCGAATACCGGCTGCTCGAGCTGGCGGCAACCGGGCTGGACACCGCGGCGCTCGCACGCGCGCTGGGCATCGGCAGGTACACCGTTCAGGACCAGTTCAAGTCGCTTTTCGGCAAGTGCGGGGTGCAAAGCCGAGGCGCACTGGTGGCCATGGCCGGCGGCCACTGACGTGCCACCGGGTTGGAGCAGCCAAAGGCACGAAACGCCGTAGCGCCAACCGGGAGCGGGTCGCCCCCTGGCAACCTTTCGGCGCCGATCACGTGCGCGGCTATGTCTGGAGCTCGCACACCCCGTTGGACACCGCGTCCGTCAGCGCTTCGAAGACCAGCTGGTCCAAGACGTCGAAGTGGTTCTCCAGGTAGCCGATGGCTTGGCTCTCCTTGCCCGAACCCAGCAGGGCCGGAACCGAGTTACCGTTTTCGTTGGCCCATGCGGCAGCCGAGCTTTCGGAGATGTTGGTGTTCAGGTAAATCAGGGGCACATGCGAGATGCCCTCGGCCTCCATCCACGGCTCCAGGTAGGGGACGAAATCGATCTTGCCCTCGCAGTCCGGGGCGATCTCCGCAATGACGAACCGGTCCGCAATGACATCCAGCGGGATCCACCGGTCCTGCTTCAGTTGCTGTGCGTAGGCAGCATCACTCCACTGCTTCTTGAAGCAATCGTGCGCCAGTGCCGCCGGGGCCGCCACGACCGAAAGCAACGCAACCGCCCCGGCTGCGGCTGCGGCCCGGACCCCCCCAAGTCTTGATACCCATTTGCCGATTCCTCTTCCGTTGGTGGTACGTACCCTTCGCACCGATACGCCCAAGTCTTCTCCCGGGACCCGGCATGTGCCATACGCATTTGCACGTAGCCGGTTGGCCGAGAGGTCAGCGAATCCGCGACGGTCCAGCACCTGTACTGCGTCGGCGTGGGCCCGCGAGACCTGTCCCGTCTGCAATATCGTCAGGACATCAGGACTGCAGATAAGCCATGATCCACTGGTTCAGGAATGCCCAATTGACATGTCGGGGCTCTAGCCTCAATCGGACACTCACAACCAACAATGTCTGCAACCCGGTGAAAGGATCCGGCAATGACGCGTTCAACAGGATTCCCGATAGAAACTATCTCCGCAGGAGCCCTCAGCCGGAAGATTGAGGCTGCTTGTTCCAAGCAGCGGTACTGGGTGACCGGAGAGTGTAAGAACGCCTGGAAGAGCTCTAATTCCGTGTGGAGTTTCGACTTGGTTACCAAGGAATCGAGCCGTGGCCAGAGCGAAGAGATATTCATCATCCCCTGCCAGATTCGGCACTCTGACGCGATCAATATTGATGGTTACCTTCGTTCTCGAGGTTCATCACTAGCCGCGGCGTTAGACAACGGCATGAGTCTGAAAGTGCAGGGCGAAACCGACATATGGCGCAATTCGCTGAAACTTCATGTTTCGCTCATCCGTCCCGAGTTTCGTCGGACTGGCAAATTGCACCGTGAAGAGTTACAGAGATTAGCTGATTTTGCCAGAAGCTATCCGAGCAATCCTCGTGCCGGACTTCCGCGAAACGAGGTCCATTGGAACTCTGACCGAGGGCTTCCCGTTCCCGCCGACAAGCTTGAAGGCGTGACGGTCATCGGGCCAGAGCGTTCCCAAGGGAGGAACGACTTGCGGTTTGAATTGAAAGGCAAATACAACCGCCCTCGCAACGTCGATTACCAAAGCATCAACTGGCATCGCGAAGGCGCATTGGCGCATTTCAGCCAACTCGTCCGGGCCGCAAAGGAGGAAGGCCATGGGCTGGTGGCGCTTGTCCGCGGCGGCGGTCACTGGTTGGGGATGCAGGCCTTCGAAAGCAGGGAACTTGCCGACCTCATCATGACTGCAGAGGTGCCGGTGGTAACAGCGGTCGGCCATGCCGAAGACGTTTCACTGGCAGATAGGGCCGCTGCAGCTTCGTTCATCACGCCCAGTGCCGTTGCAGCAGCAATCACCACGACCTTCAAGGCCCAGAAGTCCAAGGCACATAAGGCCCGTGACGAACAAGCAGCCGCGCGAGCACAGAAAAGACAACACGAGGACTCGCGGATGATCGCGGACCTCCAAACCGAGCTTGCCGAAGCTAAAAGATCCATGGGCGCATTACACCGCAGATTAACGGAGCAAGAAAACCAGCACATTCATGCGCTACTGGACATGGCCCGGCGACGGGTCCGGGGATATTCCCGACTGGCCACTGGTCTCGCGGTCGGATTGGCAGTTTCCGTATTTTTCGGCACCAGCGCGTGGCTCGAATTTTTCGGAGTGGAACCGACGCTTCCAGCGGTTCTGGCAACCCGGTGTACGGCAATTATCGCGGCCTGGATCATCACGTGGAGGCTCGAGGTTTCACGCGAGAAGATCAAGTGGCCCGCCCGAGACCCCCTGCGCAGGCCACCCACGGAATCGGAATGGATGGCCGAGATCAAGAAAGTTTAGGACCATCCGCCGACTGCGGCACCTTCAGCGGCACCTGCCGCCGGGACTCAAGGACGCCAAAGCCTAGAACAGGCCCGAGTGCGCCTCGATGAGCTCTGGTCCGTCGTTGCGCACGTTGCCCACCGCCGCATCGACCTCGCGGAGTTCCCAGCCCGATGCCACCTCATCCGCGCCGGCGCGAACCATCTCCACCAGCTCGTCGGCGTTCCTGTTTTCCGGGTCCAGCCATTCGGCCAGCGAATCCTTGGCCAATGGGAGCGGCAACCTGTCGTGCAGCCCGTGCAGTTCCCGAAGGACCGGCACGTTCGCATCGGGCTCCGGGGACGGGCCGGTGAGGATTGTGGTCGAGAGCAGCCATTGTTCAGGGTCCCCGTCCTCCTTGGCCGGGTCCTTCCACCATTCGTAGAGCCCGGCAAAGAAGATCAGCGAGTCGTCGGCAGGATGCACGTAGAACGGGCGTTTCTTGGCCTTGGGAGTGTCCCCGGCGAGCCATTCGTAGTAGCCCTCCGCCGGCACGGCGCAGCGCCGGGCCTTGACGGCGGAGCGGAACGTGGGCTTCTCAATGACCGTCTCGCTGCGGGCGTTGAAGGCCCGCACGCCAACGGCGGCGTCTTTCGCCCAGGAGGGAACCAGCCCCCACTTGGCCACGTGAACCTGACGGCGCACCGTTCCCTCGACGAGCCGTTCGAGCACGATCGGCACGTCGGTGGTGGGGGCAACATTCCAGGATTGCCGCAGTTCCAGGTTCGCGTCGGCCTCGGCCTCCGCCTCCGCCACCAGGTCGCCGATTGCCTTGGCCATCACATATCGTCCGCACATGAAATAAGACTCTCACGTCCGTGGTTACATGAGGTATGAGTGAAAATGAAAAACTTGCCCCGTACATTCCCGATGCCGGCGCTGTCACGATGTTCACCACCTCGTGGTGCGGCTACTGCCGCAACCTCAAGCGCCTCATGGATGCCAAGGGGATCGGCTACACCGAGGTTAACATCGAGGAAGTCGAGGGAACCGCCGAGCTGGTGGAGGCCTTCAACGGCGGGAACCAGACCGTCCCGACCTTGATCTTCCCGGACGGAACCTCCGCAACAAACCCGCGGATTGAGGAAGTCCTCGAGCGCGTCTAGTCAGGCTGTGCTTGGATGGAGGGGTGCCACTTGCCGAAAGGCAGGCGGCACCCCTTCCACCTTAAAGTTTTTGTCGCGCGCGTGCGCGACCGCCCCGCAAGAATTGGAGTGACATGTCACAAAAAGTCCAGGCCGTAATCGTCCGCGCCAAGGATGCCCCCGTCGAGACGGTGACCATCATTGTTCCCGACCCCGCCGCGGGCGAGGCAGTGGTTGACATCCTCACCTGCGGCGTCTGCCACACCGACCTGCACTACAAGCTCGGCGGCATCGGCAACGACTACCCGTACCTGTTGGGCCACGAGGCCACCGGCGTGGTCTCCAAGATCGGCGAGGGCGTCAGCAACGTCGCGGTCGGCGACCGGGTCATCCTGAACTGGCGCGCGGTCTGCGGCCAGTGCCGCGCCTGCGCCAAGGGCACCCCGCAGTACTGCTTCAACACCGCCAACGCCTCGCAGAAGATGACCCTGGAGGACGGCACCGAGCTTTCGCCGGCCCTGGGCATTGGCGCGTTCGCCGAGAAGACCCTGGTCGCCGCCGGGCAGTGCACCAAGGTCGATGAGGACGTCGACCCGGCCGCCGTGGGCCTGCTGGGCTGCGGGGTCATGGCCGGCATCGGCGCGGCCATGAACACCGGCGAGGTCAAGCGCGGCGAGTCCGTCGCGGTCATCGGTTGCGGCGGGGTCGGCATCGCCGCGATCGCCGGGGCGAAGCTGGCCGGGGCCACCACCATCGTCGCGGTGGACATCGACGACGACAAGCTGGCCATGGCCACCAAGATGGGCGCCACGCACACCGTGAACTCCAAGACCAGTGACGCCGTCGAGGGCATCAAGGCCGTCACCGGCGGCTTCGGCGCCGACGTGGTCATCGAGGCCGTGGGCCGCCCGGAAACCTACAAGCAGGCGTTCTACGCCCGCGACCTGGCCGGCCGCGTGGTGCTCGTGGGGGTCCCGACCCCGGAGATGAAGCTGGAGCTGCCGCTGCTGGATGTCTTCGGCCACGGCGGGTCGCTGAAGTCCTCCTGGTACGGCGACTGCCTGCCGTCCCGCGACTTCCCGATGCTGGTCGAGCAGTACAAGCTCGGCCGACTGGACCTTGACGCGTTCGTCTCCGAGCGCATCGGGCTCGACGACGTGGAGGCGGCCTTCACCAAGATGGGCGAGGGCAAGGTCCTGCGCTCGGTGGTGGAACTCTAATGCCGGCACAGATCGAAAACCTCGTCACCTCCGGCACCTTCTCCCTGGACGGGGGCACCTGGGACGTGGACAACAACGTGTGGATCATCGGGAACGAGGACGAGGTCTTCGTGATCGACCCGGCCCACGAGCCGTCCAAGATCAAGGAAGCCGTCGGCAACCGCGCGGTCAAGGCCGTGCTGCTGACCCACGGGCACGACGACCACATCCGCTACGCCCGCGCGTTCGCCGACCTGGTCCAGGCGCCGATCCACCTGAACCCGGCCGACGCGATGCTCTGGGAAGCCATCTTCCCGGGCACCGCCGCTGACGCGGAAATCAAGGACGGGGACACCTTCGAGGTTGCCGGGACCACCCTGGTGGCCCTGCACACCCCCGGGCACTCCCCCGGATCGACCTGCTTCTACGCCGAGTCCCTGGGAACCCTGTTCTCCGGCGACACGCTGTTCAACGGCGGACCGGGCGCGACCGGGCGCAGCTACTCGAGCTTCGAGACGATCATCGACTCGATCCGCGAACGCCTGCTCACCCTGCCCGGTGCCACCGTGGTGAACACCGGACACGGGGATGCCACCACCATCGGGGCCGAGGCCCCGAACCTGGATGAATGGATCAAGCGCGGGCACTAGCCGCACGCGCAGCTCCCCGGGTGGGCGGCAAGTGAACGGGAAACCGTTCCCTTGCCGCCCACACCCTTTTCAGGGCTTGAGCAGCCGGCGGATGACCCTGCCCCCGGCCAGCGCGTCCAGGGCCTGGTTGATCTCCCCCAGCGGCCGGGTGTCGCTGTGCAGCAGGTGGACCGGGAGCCTGCCCTCGCGCCAGGCCCCGACGAAGAAGGCGATGTCCTCCGCCGGCCGGGCGTCCCCCATGTAGGAGCCCAGCAGGCGCTTGCCCGCCCCGGCGAAGGAAAGCGCCGGCACCGTGAGTTCGGCTTCCGGGTGCGGCAGTCCCACGCAGACCACCGCCCCTCCGCGGGTCAGCACTTCAAGCGCCTCGCCAATCACCCGGGCCGAGCCCGATGCCTCGATCGCCACGTCGGCCCCGTCGCCGGTGGCCGCCGCAACCAGCTCCCGCGCCTGTTCGGGCGTGCCCGCGGCGGTGGCCCCTGCCGCCAGCGCGAGTTCGTGCTTGGCCGTGTTGGGGTCGATGGCAATGATGCTGCCGGCACCGGCAAGCACCGCGCCCATGATCGCCGCCAACCCCACGGCGCCCAGCCCGTAGACGACCACCGACTGGCCCGCCTCCAGCTTCGCGGTGTGCCGAATGGCCCCGATGCCCGTGAGCACCGCGCACCCGAACATGGCCGCCACCTCGTCGGGCACGTCCTCATCGACCGGCACGACGGATTCCGCTGCCACGACCGCGTGGTCGGCAAAGGCCGAGACCCCCAGGTGGTGGTTGACCCGCTCCCCGCCGGCCCCGCGCAGCAGCGCCGGCCCATGGAGCAGGTCACCGGAGGCGTTGCTCGCCGCGGCCCTGTGGCACAGTGCCGGGCGCCCTGCCGCGCAGGCGCGGCAATCGCCGCAGCTTGGCACGAAGACCAGCACGACCTTGGCGCCGATTTCCAGGTGTCCCACGCCCTCGCCCAGCGAGGCGATCCGTCCGACCGCCTCATGGCCCAGGGCCATGGGCAGCGGGCGGGGCCGGGACCCGTTGATGACCGAAAGGTCCGAGTGGCACAGCGAGGAGTAGACGATGTCCACGCCGACCTCCCCGGCGCGCGGGAGCTGCGTGGGCAGCTCCTCGATGGACAGCGGCAGGCTTTGGGCATAGCTGCCGCTTCCGTCCCCCGGCAGTTCGCGCAGGATGGCCGCGCGCATCAGGCGTTCCATCCGTTCTCCAGGGCGGGGGTGTCCGCGGCGCGCGGCGGACAATGGGCGGGTGCCGGCGTTTGGGCCATGACAGGTACCTCCGGGGATCGGGCAAGGCTCGGTGCAATAGGGACGAGTATTGCCCGCTCCGGCGCGCGGCGCAATGCACACCCCTGCACACGGCGTGTGCGCGCCGCGGGGCAGGTCCCACGGCGGCCCGGCAACGGCAGGCACCCCGTAAACCCGTACCCACCACCACTTTCAGCTTTGCCACGTGGCATACTCATCCCATGGACGATCCCAGGCACCCGCGGAAGCATCCCCGGCGCGGGGCGGCGGCGCTCGCCGGAACCATTGCCCTGCTCGCGCTGGTTGCGGGCGTCGCGACATTGGCCGCGGGCAGCGGAGAAAAGGCAGACTTCGGCTGGTTCGCCTATGCGCCCCTTTCCGCGGGTGCCTTCGCCCCGGGGATGCTCTTTCTCGGCCCGCTGCAGATCACCGGCTGGCTGCTCGTCGTCCTGGCCGCCTGCGCCGCCGCATTCTGGGCGGGCCTGGCCGTGGGCAGGCGATCCCGATGAATCCCGGGGCTACGCCCGGACCAGCTCCGCATGCACTGCGTATTCCGCCAGCAGGTCGTCAATGAACGCCTCGGTTGTGTAGCCGGGCAGCAGGTCGTCGGCGGCGCCTACCGTGGCCGGATCCATCGGGATGCCCATGGCCAGGTAGACGTCGTCCAACAGCGCGCGGATGGGTGCCGAATCCTCTATCACAAACACGCTGGAAAACAGCCACGCCCCGGACACCACGCGCTGCGCGGTGCCCACCAGCTTCACCTCGTTCCGTGTCCGGGAGGCCGCACCCGGCACCCCGTGGACGCTGAATTCCCCGGCGCAGTATTCCCCTGCGATTTCCCCCACCCGGGCGTCGATGCCTCCGCGGCGCAGGGCGTCGGCATAAAGCGCGCCCAGCGCCTTGAACCGGTGCTGGTGGCCCATCATGGCCTCGGCTGCGGGCTCCACGTGGTCGACAATCACCGTGCCGCGGTGGTACGCGGCGGCGCGCCCCCCGGCCTTGCGAACCACCGGGGCAAAGCCGTGTTCCAGGGACCTCGCCACGGCCAGCGCGTAGCCGGCCAGGCGCACGTCGCGTTGTCCGAAGGCCAGGGTCGGATCGGGCCGGTAGATGCGCAGCGTCGCCGGCGCCTCTCCGTTGCGCACCGCACCCAACAGCTCGATCCCGGCCCCCAGGTCGGCCTCCGGGTCCCCCGAGGCATCCTCGATCCGCACGTGCAGCGGGTGGTCGGCATCGGGATTCCAAAGACTCATGGGGACGATTCTAGGTCCGGATGCGCGGCAGTGAATAATGGATGTCGTGCCGAAACAACATTCCCCCCTGATCTTGCTGGGAGGGGCCTCCGGATCCGGAAAGTCCTACCTGGCCCACCGCTTCGGCCGACCCCATGTGGAACTCGACAACTTCTACCGCGAGATCTCCGAGCACACCCCCGAAACGCCGCTGCCGCAGACCGGCTACGGCGAAATCGACTGGGACCACGCCGGGACGTGGAACTGCGCGCTGGCCGTCGACGCCCTGGTCGAATTGCTCGAAAGCGGCGCGACAGAGGTCCCGAACTATTCGATCAGCACCTCCAGCTATGACTCGATGCGCCGGATCGAGCTCAACGGCGGCCCGCTGGTCGCCGAGGGAATCTTCGTTTCCGAGATCCTGGCCCCGCTGCAGCGCCTGGGGGTTCCGGTGCGGGCGTACTACATCGAGGTTTCGCCCCTGGGCACAGCGATCCGGCGGCTCGTGCGCGATGTGCGGGAGCGGCGCAAGCCGCTGCCGTTCCTGCTCAAGCGCGGATACGCGCTGTTCCGCGCCGACCGCGAGATCCGTGCCCGGCACCTGGCGGCCGGCTTCGCCCCGGTGGGCAAGCGGGCGCTGAAGGCGATGCTGGCCGCCGCCTGAGCCGGTTCACCCCTGCCCCTTGACCTCCGTTGCGGATCGGGCTGGAATGGAGCAGGAGGCCCGGCAGGTCGCGATGCCGGGCCGGTGACCCGGAGGTGGCGCATGCTGGTTCCAACACTTGGCCTGCTTGCCCTGGCCGTGGGCATCGGCACGACCTGGCTCATGGCCTCCGGCCCCACCGTGGAGCGGGATCCCGATGCCAGGTTTTGGTACGGTTTCTGCGGGTTCTGCGTGCTTGCACCGTTGGTGCTGGGGGCCGTCCTGCTGGACCCGTGGGCCGGGGCCGGCATGCTCGCGGCGCTGGCCTGCACCGGCTTGGCCGCCTGCGGCTATCTGCGCCGCGCCGCCGTCCTCCGGGCGGAGGCTGACGCCCGCTCCCGGGTGGCAGCCGAACACTTGGCCCTTGAGGAGCGCCACGACCGGGTGCTCCGGGCGTGGGGCCGCTACGAGCTGGACCCGGCCGCGGCCATCGAGAACCCGGGGATGAACGACGTGCGCGTCCCGGAGACGGGCGAGCTGGCAAGGGCCCTGGCCCGGGCCGAGCGACTGCGTCGCAACCCGCCGGATCCGGGCCCCGGGAGCACCGCGGCCGGATACGGGCACGCGGTCGCCGAACTCGAATCCGCATTCCGGCGGGCCGAGCAGCGCCTCGGCCGGGCCCCGTCGGCTACAGTCCGGCCGGCGCCGGGCGCACGGTGAGGATCTGCTCGCTGCGCCCGAAGGGCCCGTGCACATCGTGCAGCACCGCGCTGGTCAGCCCGATGCCGTCGGTTCCGTAGGTCTGCTGGGCCTCGATGCCGAGCCACTGCCCCGCGGGCTTGCGGTGCATGTGGATCTGCAGGTCCACGTTCGGGAACATCCACGACTCGGGCCCCGGCTCCACGCGCGGCGCCACGCCGTTGGCGGTGTCGACCATCCCCAGCAGCCTGACCAGGTCGGAGGTGTGCGTGCCGGCCACCATTTCGAAGTCGTTGCGCATCCACACCACGCCCTTGCCCGGCCGGTGCCCGTCGGCGCCGCGGAATTCCAGGCCCTCGATGTACCCGCCGGGCCATGGCGACATGCCCTCGAAGGTCACCAGTTCCTCGGGGTGGACGACGCCGGCGTCCTCGGTGGCCGCCACCGCTGAGCTGTCCAGGGTCAACAGGCGCCAGCCGCGGGCGACGATGCAGGTGCGGCCCTGCGACACCATCTCCGCCTCGATGAGTTCGATGGTGCGGCCGGGGCGGATCATCCGCGTGGTGATCTCAAATTCCCCGCCGTGGATGATGCCGTGGATGTCCAGCGACACCCGGGCCATGCGCATGTCGGGCCGCGGGGCGAAAAGCTCCAGGGCGTGCACCAGCACCCCGGTGGCCGGGGCCATGTGCTGCTCGTGCGGATTCCAGGCGCCCTGGGCGTGCACCGTGGAGCGGTAGGTGCCCACGCCGGTCGGAAGGTAGTAGAAGTCTCCCACCGCGAGTTCCGGAAGATTATGTTCGGCCGCCGTTTGCGTCATGGTTCCCATTCCTTCGTTCCCGTGGCACTCCTGCCACCGTGTATCCGGGACCCAGCTTAGCGAGCAATGCGACCCGGGCCACAATTCAGCCGCGGAATCACCCGGTGACCAGCAAAAACCCTTGGCGGGCCGAGAGGCCCCGGCGTAGGGTGGGGAACAATCGTCCCGACCCGCCAGGAAGAGATACCGATGCCCACTGTCGCCGAAACCATGATCGCCACCCTCAAGGCCAACGGAGTCCAGCGGATCTACGGGGTGGCGGGTGACTCGCTCAACGGCCTCACCGACGCGATGCGCAAGGACGGGTCGATCGCCTGGCTCCCGGTGCGGCACGAGGAAACCGCCGCCTTCGCCGCCGGCGCCGAGGCGGAAATGACCGGCAGGCTCACGGTCTGCGCCGGAAGCTGCGGACCGGGAAACCTGCATCTGGTCAACGGGCTCTACGACGCCAACCGCAACCGCGTCCCGGTACTGGCCATCGCCGCGCACATCCCCACTTCCGAGATCGGCAGCAACTACTTCCAGGAAACCCATCCGGCCGAGCTCTTCCGCGAGGCCAGCGTGTTCTGCGAGACGGTCTCCGCCCCCGAGCAGATGCCGCGCCTGCTGGAGATCGCCATGCGCACGGCCATCGAGCGGCGCGGGGTCGCGGTGCTGGTCATCCCCGGGGACGTCGCCCTGGCCGAGGCGAAGGGCACGCGCGTCTCGGTGCTCAACGCCAGCCGCTCCGCCGTCCTGCCCCATGCCGAGGACCTGGCCCGGGCGGCAGGCCTGCTCAACGCCGCCAAGCGGGTCACCATCCTGGCCGGCGCCGGCGTGGCAGGGGCCCACGCGCAGGTGGTGAACATTGCCGGGGTGCTGGGCGCCCCGGTGGTGCACGCGCTGCGCGGCAAGGAGCACATCGAGTATGACAACCCCTACGACGTCGGGATGACTGGCCTGCTCGGCTTCGCCTCCGGGTACCGGGCCATGGACGCCGCCGACACCATCCTGCTGCTCGGCACCGACTTCCCCTACCAGCAGTTCTACCCGCAGGACGCGAAAATCATCCAGGTCGATGTGCGCGGGGAACAGCTGGGCCGGCGCACCAAGATCGACGCGGGGCTGGTCGGCACCGTTGCCGACACCCTGGAGGTGCTGGCACCGCTGCTGGAGCGCAAGGCCGACACCACGCACCTGCAGGACGCGCAGAAGCACTACCGCAAGACCCGCGAGAAGCTCGACGACCTGGCCACCCCCGCGCGCAAGGGCGCGAAGATCCACCCGCAATACCTGGCCCGCACGCTGGACGAGCTGGCTGACGACGACGCGGTCTTCCTGGCCGATGTCGGCTCCCCGGTGGTCTGGGCGGCCCGCTACCTCACCATGAACGGGCGGCGCAGGCTGCTGGGATCCTTCAACCACGGCACCATGGCCAACTCAATCCCGCAGGCCATCGGGGTCCAGGCCTCGAACCCGGGCAGGCAGGTGGTGACCCTTTCGGGCGACGGCGGGCTGGCCATGCTGCTGGGCGATTTGCTCACCCTGGTCCAGTCGAAGCTGCCGGTGAAGATCGTGGTCTTCAACAACTCGTCACTGAACTTCGTGGAACTCGAGATGAAGGCGGCCGGGTTCGTCACCTTCGCCACCGACCTGTCCAACCCCAACTTCGCCGACGTCGCCACGGCCATGGGCATCCGCGGGTTCCGGGTGGAAAAGTCGAAGGACCTGCCCAACGCCCTGCGCGACGCCCTGGCCCATGACGGTCCCGCCCTCATCGACGTGGTGACGGATCGCCAGGAACTCTCGATGCCCCCGGCCATCACGGCCGAGCAGGCGAAGGGCTTTGCGCTCTACGCCGTCCGCACCGTGATGTCGGGAAAGGGCGACGAGCTGCTGGACCTTGCGTCCACCAACTGGCGCCAGCTCTTCTAGACGACGGCACGGGCTCGCAAGGCAGCCACCGCCGCGTCGGTCTCCTCCTGGATGAGGTCGGCGTTGACCATCGCCCCAACGCGCAGCCCGTCGGCGGCGGCCATCATCACCTGCGCCATGGGGTCCCGCGTGTTCCCTGCCGCCCACAGCCCCGGGATCTCGGTCTTGCCGGTCTCGTCGGCGGCCACGTGCGTGCCGATGCCCGAGGGGTGCGCCGTTGCCTGCAGGCCAACGCCCGCCAGGGCCGCGATCCCCGCCGTGAAGCGCGGCATGACGACCAGGGCATCGACTGCCTGCTCGCCACCGTCCCGGAAGGCCAAGTGGGTCAGGTGCGTCTCGTTGCCGCGCACCGCGGTGATTTCCTGCGCCACGATTCCGATGCCGCGAGCCTCCAGCTTTTCGCGCTCCAGCGGATCGAATTCCCGCCCCGGAGCGGTGTACAACGTGACGCGATCGCTCAACTGCCTGAACATCAGGGCCTGGTGGACGGCAAAGGGGCTGTCCAGTACGGCAATGTCCCTGTCCCTGACCTCCCAGCCGTGGCAGTAAGGACAGTGCAGCGCGTTCTTGCCCCAGTATGCCGTCAATCCCGCAACCTCCGGAAGCTGGTCGCTGACACCCGAGGCGAGGATGATGCGGCGGGCGGCAAGCCACCGCCCGCCCTCCAGCTCGATTCCGAAGCCGGCGTCGTCGCGGCGCGTTGCCGTGGCCCGGGCGTTGCGGAATTCGACGCCGTAGCCCTCCGCCTCTGCCCGGCCGAGGGCAAGTAGCTCACGTGGCGGCAGTCCGTCGCGCGTGAGGAAGTTGTGCACTCCTTCGGCCGGGGCGTTGCGCGGTTCCCCCGCATCGATGACGACGACGCTGCGGCGGGAGCGTCCCAGCGCCTGGGCTGCGGCCAGTCCCGCCGCTCCCCCGCCGATGATGGCCACGTCGAATGTATCCGGCGTCGTGTTCATGGTTCATGCTCCTTGGATCGTCTTTTCACCGGGGAAATCCGGTGCACCACCCAGCATGGATCCATCTCCCAACATCTGGCAATCATTTTTGCCGGTATGGCAAAATGGGACCATGGAACAAGACCTGGACAGCACCCTCGCGCAAGTCGGACCCCGGCTGCGCAGCCTGCGGAACGGCAGCAACTTCACCCTGCAGGAGCTCTCGGCGCAGACAGGCATTTCGGTCAGCACCCTGTCCCGACTGGAATCCGGCCAGCGCAGACCCACCCTGGAACAACTCTTGCCACTGGCGCGCGCCCACGGTGTGCCCTTGGACGACTTGGTGGGAGCTCCTGCCACCGGGGACCCGCGCATCCACATCAGGCCCATCGTCCGCCACGGCATGACCATCCTGCCGCTGAGCCGCGGGACCGGCGGCGGGCTCCAGGCATTCAAGCACGTGATCCCGGCCGGCAAAACCATTGCCGACCCGCCGCTGGCGACCCACGAGGGCTATGAATGGCTCTATGTCCTGAAGGGGAACCTGAGACTGCGGCTCGGGGACCACGACCTGGTGCTCCCGGCCGGCGAGGCGGCCGAATTCGATACGCACACCCCGCACTGGTTTGGGCTGGCGGACGGGCAGGGCGTGGAGTTCCTCAGCCTCTTTGGGCCGCAAGGCGAACGCATGCATGTTCGGGCCAGGCCAACCCGGAAGAATCCCGCGGCTTCCTAGCACACCCGGCACATGGGGCTGCCCTGCCAGCCGACCTCTTCCAAAAAGGCAGACTCACTAGGATGGGCTCACTTCGGTGCGGTGCCCGGCGGACCGTTGAGCACGGTGGGGACGTATTCGAGCAGCTGGAGCCGTCCGTCGAAGGTTCTGCTGTCCACCATTTCGAGGGCCACGTCCGGATACCCGTCGTAGATGCGTTCGTTGCCGGTCCTGCCCGTGATCACGGGGAAAACGACTATCCGGAAGCGGTCCACGAGTCCCGCGGTCAGTAGCGACCGGCTCAGGCTGAGGCTCCCGAGGGTGCTCATCGGACCGTTGCCGCTCCGCTTCATCTCGGCCACGGCCTCGACCGCATCCCCGCTCACCAGCCTCGAATTCGGCCAGCTCAGGGGCCCCCGAAGGGACGAGGAAAAGACGACTTTGGGCACGTCGGCAAGGCCCGTCAGACTGGCGGCTTCGGTCTCGGAGAATCCGGAATCCGCGGCCGCCGCCTCCGCCGACATGGCGGACATCAACCGGTAGGTGTTCGCGCCGAGGAGGTAGGTGTGCTGCCTCTGCCCTTCCCGCTCGAGCCACGCGAGGTATTCCGGCGCCTCAAGGCCCCACCAGCCGGGCCATCCCTCGGCCGAGGCGTACCCGTCCAGGGAAATGATCAGGTCCACCATCAGCTCCGCCGACGACGCCCCTGCCGTAGTCTCGCCCATGATGTTCTCCCCGATCCGATCGACGTAGCCCTCTGCCGGTCCCCTGTCCCGAGGACGGCCAGTTCGTTTTCGGGCCTCACCGGCACCCGGACAATCGGGTGCCCCGCCGGTGCCCGTGCCAGCAATGCTAGGCCCGGTCCCAGTGGAGTTCAAGGGGCCGGCGAGACTCATGAAAAGTGCTCGCAGATTAGAGGGACCGAATTGACTCATGAAAGGATTTCACGTGCCTGGACGCGTTGCCTCATGGCAAAAGGTCGGGGTGACCTAGGGCGCGGAGAACCTCGAGGGAATGGCGCTGACGACGCGCCACCGCAAGGCCGTCACGGTGGTCATGTCCCTGGCGTGCCCGGACACGCGGGCGGAGAAGGACCGAACCCCGGATGACCTTGAAAGTTCATAGGTTTGAACCGGGATGAGGCACGGGGGCGATGCCTAGGGACTTGGAGAAGCGACCTGCGTTCACTCAGCAGGCTCGGGTGCCGGTTTGTGGCCAGTGAAGGCAAATCATGGTCGGACACGCGCACGCTGGCCGCGACCGGGACCACGTCCCTGCACCCGGACCTGGCCGAGCCGAAGAGCCGCTGTGGATCCCTGGTGTGCCGGCAAATTAAGTTTCCACTCCCCTATCCGGACGGTGCCGCCCGGGGCCGCCGGCATGTTCCCGGTGCTTGTCTCCGCAAAACCGGCACGCCGGATGTGCCTTTCCTTCATCCCGCCCGCCCCGGTTTGTTGCCTGCCGTGTATGGCGGGCCCATACTGTGCACATGGAAACCGACAATCTTGCAGCGTTCCAACTTCTCCTCGACCGATGGGCCGAAGCCATAGTCGCCAACGATGCAACACGGATCGGGTCCTTCGCCGAACCGGACTGGACGATGGTCACTCCCGAAGGGGGTCCGGGAAAACGGGAGGGGTTCCTTGCGGCCGTCGAGTCGGGGAACCTTACCCACTCCGAGATGTCCTTCGAGGTCCTCGAGGCCAGGGTCTATGGCGACGTGGCGGTGGTGCTGGCCCACGGCACCAACAAGGGCCGGTGGCAAGGAGAGCCGTTCGCTGCCGACGAGTGGGTGACGGAAACCTTCGTCCGCCGGCCTTCCGGATGGCTTTGCGCCTTCTCGGCCTTGACCCCGAATTACGCGGCAGCCGCGTCGACGATGGGCTAGTCGTCGAGGTGCCCCAGCTACCCGCGGCGGCCTCGGCCATGGCATTGAGAAACCAGCTCCGCCAACCATCCCGGCGGCCAGCGACACGACCTTCAACGGGGCAGTGACGCCCTAGTCGACCGGCCCGCCCGGCGCGCCAGCCATGAGGGGGGGCCGTGCTGCCGGCCGACAGGAGATTCGAAAACCGGCCCGTGAACGTCGTATCTGCATCGGCCACGGATCGAGGCTCAGCGCGTACGCAACCTTTCCGTGCGCCCAAAGCGTTCCCGCGTCAGGTAGGCCAACTGCGCTTCCTTCTCCGCCAGCTGGATCTTGGGCCCAAGCTCAAAGCACGTGGCCCCCAGCCGGCGCACCGCCTTGTCATTCCGGGCATCGGGCTCCACCACGATCCGGTCGATGGCGGGGTCGGAGAACATGAAATTGATCAGCGAGGTGGCCAGCCGCGACGTGAAATTCGGGACGGGCCGGGTGGCCGGTGCCAGCAGCAGGTGCATCCCGATGTCCTCAACCCGGGCCGGGTAGGCCTCCCCCACGGGATCATGCAGTGGCTCGTAGGTCTGGAAGAGGGCCACCGGCTCGCCATCGAGCAGCACCAGGAACGCGTGGTGCGTCTGAAGCGACTCGAGGAACTGGTAGACCTCCAGGACGTCGCTGCGGGAGTATTCAGTCATACCCCAGTACCGGGCACGATCCTGCGTGACCCAGCCGTGGATGAGGTCGAGGTCGCCCTCCGGGGACAGCGGCACGACCCGTACCGTCCCCCAGGATTCGAGGTCCTCGGTGTAGAGGGCGGCGCGAAGGACGAGGTCCTGGGCCGTTGTGGGGGTGGTTTTCATGGGGTCCTTCCGGATGGGGGTTCCGTGGCAAGAGCGGGGTCTTTGACCAGCAGGTTCCAGTCCGTGATGACCGGAACGAGGCCGCCGGCCGCCCAGAGCGGCAGTTGGTCGGAAAAATGGGGGCGTTCGGGGTTGCCGTCCGCGCCGAACGGGACGACCCAGCGGGAATTCGCGCGGTCCGCCAGGTCCCAGACGTAGCGGGCCACCGGTCCGCGGAAGCTGCGGTCCTCGACGCCGGGCAGGGACTCGGTGGAGAGCACGCAGCCGGTGTCGCCGGAGAGGGCCGTGGCCGGGACGCGGGCCGCGAGCCGGCCGGGAAGCTCGTGCACGGCCAGAAGCGTGTGGCGCCCACCCCAGCTTTCCTCCGGCCCGGCGGCGGCCTCGACCAGGGCGGCCGCTGCCTCCGCGCCCGTGTCGATCCCCAGCTCGGTGCCGCGAAGCAGCAGGGTCTCAATGGCGAAGCCCACCCGGGAGGCCACCGAAAGCCACGGCCCGAACAGCGGCGAATACCCGTGCACTGCGGCCAGGGGTTCCAGGGCCGGGTGCCGGGAAATCCTGCGGACCAGGGCCGAGCGCCATGCGGCGAACGCCCCTGCGTCGGCACTGCCGGCGGCCATGTGGCCGTCCCATGCGAGGATGCGGGCGCGGAGCCGGGCGGCGCCGGGCGCCAGCGTCCCGGCATCGAGCGATCCCAGCAGGGCACGGAAGGCGGGCAGCGAACCGAGCAGGGTGTCCGAGTGGATGGCCTGCATGTCCGCCACGGTGAGGGGTTCGGCATCGGCGGTCTCCAGGAGTTCGCGGATCCGCCGGGCGCGGTGGGCGGGAGCGAATTCCATTCCGACGGGGTCCCCGCCTCCCGCTTCGCGGTCGTTGGCGCTCACCGCGAAACGGTCCACCCCGGTCCTCGGCAGCTGCACATAGCTGCCGTCCCAGGCATGTTCGGCCGAGGCTGCAGGCACCGGCACGCGCCGGTTCTCGTGGTTTCGCCGCGGCACCAGCCCGGCAAGGAAGTGCCGCACGGTTCCTTCGGTGTCCGCAGCGAGAACGCTGTTTACCGGCTCCACCCACCGTTCCAAGGCCGTCTCCACGTCGGCGACGCGGCGGCTGCGCAACAGCGGCAGCAGTGCCTCAAAACCCAGCCGCTCCTCGACCCGGGCCGGTATCCGCAGGCTCAACGCGCCGCCGTCGAGTCCCCCGGCGACGACCGGTCCGCGGGCGGTCTCGATTACCTCCACGTCCTCGGATGCCCCTCCGCGGACCAGGATCGTCTCGACGCTCGCGACGGCGGATTCCCAGCCCAGGGGGCCGTACGCCTGGATGCCGCCGTCAGCGCTCCGGCGCAGCTCTTCCTCGAAGAGGTCCTGGTAATCGGCCATGGCGTTGGTGATGGCCCAGGCGGTGTGGCCGGTGTGGCCGAAGTGCGGCAGGCCCGGGACGCCGGGGAAGGCGAAGCCGATGGCGTCGAACTCGGGGCAGGACAGGTGAATCTGCTGGTAGACCCCGGGCAGTTCCAGGATCCGGTGCGGGTCCCCGGCGATCAGCGGCGACCCGCCTGCGGTGGCCGACCCGTGGGCGGCCCAGGCGTTGCTGCCGGACCATACGGGGGCCTCGATACTGAACAGGGCGACGGCCTCGGGTCCAAGGGTCCGGGCGACATGGGCTCGGAAGAGCTTGTTCGGGAACGTGGAGAAGAGGATGTGCTGGACGAGGAACACGCCCAGCGGGGTCCACGGATTCCACCGTGCAGGAGCGGTGCCGGACTGATCGAATTCTGGCCCGCCGCGCAGGCCCGCGTGGAGTGCCTGATTGATGCCGTCCACGTAGCCGGTGCACCAGCGCTGCGTGTCGGCGTCGAGGGCCTCGAAGCAGCGGCGCGCGGTGTCCTCGAGCCGGCACTGGCGGGAGAATCGGTCCCACGGCACGCCGTCGGCGCCCAGCATTTCGGCGGTTCGCCCCTCGGAGCGCCAGCGTTCCAGCTCGATTTGCCAGGAGCGGTCGGTGGCGGCGTTCAGGCCCTGCAGATGCGCCAGCTGGTCTGCGGAATCGGCCCGCAGGTGCGGGATCCCCCAGCCATCGCGGTAGGTGCCCGAGCCGGGGACATTGCCGGAGGTGGGGTTGCCGGGGCTGGCGGGGGCAGGCGTCATGGTCACAGGGGCGCTCTCGAACTTAGGTTAGGCTTACTTAAGTCAAAGATAGGTGACCTGGGGCGCGTTCTCAAAACCGGGGCTCTACGTGAAGGACTGTTGCATAGAACGCGGGTGGCAAGGCATTGCATTGGAGCTCACACTCACCGGCCGCGATCGCAGGTCACCGCCGAGACTTCCTGCGCCCGCAGGTGCGCGAGGGCAAGCTCGAGGAACGGCACTTCACCGTCCAATCGTTAACCACGAAACCGCTGGCGTCCCGATAGGAACGTCAGCGGTTTCGCCACCTAACTTGAAAATCACCGAGGGCGCCGACTTCACCGTTGTTGTGAGATTCCACGGTACTTGGCAATTTTCCAGCTACTTGTCACCCCAAAATTCGCGGATGTTGCCATACGAGCATCTTCCGAATTTTCCAAACTAGTTGGCATCTTTTTCTGGGAAATGGCGTAGTTTGCGACATCGTGCACCTCAGATTTCCACGCGATCGGATCCAAGGGATCGCTACCCGATTTATGTAGGCCGATTCCTTTTACTTCAAATTGCCAACAGTCTGCAGAGCTTTTACGACTTGGGCATTCGCTTCAGCACATAGCTGCCCATGGGCTGAACTACGAATTGCTTCGGTTTGAAGTAATTCACGACGAGAACACTTTGAAAGCTCGCCAATCCACCCAGACTGAATAGCTCACCTGTGTATCGATGAATTACCCCGGTTAATCACCGAGGCTTTTAGTACGCCAGCCAGTACATCCCGAACTGGCCTATCTCATGCCCAAAAAGGAAGGAGGTCAGAGTGGACGCCTCCTGGTCAACGCATCAGACCTGACAAGCTCAGCGAAACACCAGCCACCTCATAGGATTAACGAATGATCTCCGCAGACATAATAAAGTGCACCATCCCCTCCGCAGACGCGCTGAAGTCCTATGAACTATTCTGTGACGTGGCATACCCTGTGGCGTCAGCGGATTCCCAGACTCTGGCAGCTTGGGTGGGTGTAGTAGTTACCGCCATCGCACTTTTGTTCGCAAGGGGCGCATGGAATGAAGCCAGGAATTCAAACGACATCGCAATCTCCCAGCTAGAAAAGTCCGTCAAAGGCGTCAAAGATCAAATCGATGCGCAACGTAAGACCACACTCGAGCAGATGCAACTTGAACAACTTGGCAATTACTGCGAGACGCTGATCTGGTTTGTGAACCATGCCAGACATATTTCAGACGAGTTGCAAGATGAATTGGAATCCAACGACTTCGGGCGTATCTCAGCGGCTCGTAAGGCCGCAAACCTTGATATGGAGAGCCGGAAACGCGAAGTCACGACTAGATGGATGTCATGGAGCATGTACCTCATTGCCGATGATCCACAACTAAGAGACGCTACAAACAACCACTTGACGAGCTGCGCGGCAAAAGCGGTCGACCTGCTGACTCAAGAGATCGACCGCCTTGAGGATTGCGGAAACCATCCCGGGAATCTGGCCCCAGCACTGGCAAACACCGTCATCTCAGCGAATCTGGAAAACCTCTTCTCTGAAACGGGAAGCATGGTGGCTAACCTGCAATTAGTCATGTTGCGAGGTCCCCAATGGAAGGCCTACCGCGACAACATAATCGAGAAGTACCCGAATGAGGATGAGGAAGGTGAAGACCCGCCGACCACGGACTGATTAGCTTCACCAAAGGCCGCCTTCGAGCGGTTTTCTTTTACCCAACCCAGAACATCGCGTACTAGATTTTTCATGCCAAAACATGAGAACAACGTGACCCTCACCCTCGACGCACCAGGAACCATCGGGCCAATACCCGCTACCCAAGGTTAGGGGCGGCTTTAACCCAGCCACCTCATAGGATTGACACATGATCCTCGCAGAAACCTTAAAATGCACCGTGCCATCACCAAATGCGGTGAAGGATGCAGTCATATACTGCGTAACTGGCGCGACCAACATGGCCGAAATTTGGTCGTCCGTTGGAACGGTAGTAGCAGCGCTGGCGACAGCTGCCGCCGTGATCGTTGCACTGCATGAGAGCCGAAAGGCAACTAGGATTGCCCGAGAGTCTGAGCAAAATACAATCCGGCGCGAAATGGAGCACACACAACTAACGCTTGCGTTCCCAACTCTCCAGAATCGTCTGCGCGACGTTGCCGCTCACTGGATGGACGGTCAATTCGATATGGTTCGAGAAACCAATCAACTAATCTCAGACGCGGCCTACTATGTGATGTTCCTAGAGCCAAAGCACAAAGACATGTCGAATGAGATCAGGAATTTTGTGGGCGAAGTTCAAGGCGTAGCGGTTTTCATGAACCACGTAGTCAACAAAAAAATACCCCACATGAGGAACTTCACGGACGCTCAGAAGAAGGCATGGAGGGACGTTGAAGTCCTCCAGAAGGAACTTGGCGAACAACTGACCTTGTACACGACTTCGATTGCGACCCACCTGATGTACTGGCATACAACCCCGGATAAACGAGATGACTGCCTTCGATCGCTTAGGGTTTTCCATGCCGAGTTCAGGGCGGCATTCGCGGATTTACTCTCGCAAGATTTGAGGTCAGGGGCCGAGGGCGACTGGGAGTAGGCCATGCGCAAAATCAGCCCCGACCAAACCCCATCCGGCAGGTCAGCAACCGCCACAAGGTGGGCGTGACAACACCGCAAACCAATGCCGTGTTCAACCGCGTGCTCGGGGACTACGGCACCATCACTCACCAAGCGCCCGAGATTATCGAACGCAACCCCAATAGAATGGATGGATGATCCTCGCAGAAACGTCAGAGACTACTTCATACGTATTGTCTTCAATTTCAGGTCTCATTCCGGGGCTAATCGGTCTGCTGGGCGTTTTCGTCGGCGGGATTATCAATGTGGTCCTTTCCTCCAAGCGCTACAAACAAGAAGAGAAACGCGAAATTAGATCTGCAGTTTCAAGCTTCACGACAGCGGTCAAGGACTTCGAGTCAACGATCGAACGTCATCGCCTGACAAAGGAACACTTTGGAATGCCCACCCAGCATCAAATGGACTTGCTCAACGCAATTGTTGGAGACATATTTGCGTCAAAAGATAAATGTGACTCACTGGTAATGGCCGTTGTTGCATGCAGTGACTACCGAGTTTCTGAGTACGCAAAAACCGTGCACCACGATGTTCAACGACACGCGAAGGCCTTTAATCAGAAGGAGCTAGGAGTCGCTGGAGATGACGTTCCGCTTACCTCACTGACCTACCACGCAAACATATTGCTTGGTCAGGTGTCGCCCCGTGAAAAGGAAACCATCAAGAGCTTTCGCTCGCCTGGTGAATCGAAGGCAAGCTTCACCTCGTGAAGTTGAATCTGGAAAGCATGTGAATTTACTGACGACGTAGTTGCCCAGCCATAACCCCTACCAGCCTCGGCTAATCATGCCACCGTTTTGTGGGCGGCAGCGTCGGATAACGAGCCTGATTTTTCATCATCGTGACTTTTCGCGAATTCCTCCGGGGTCCGATAGCCCAAGGAGGAATGCAGGCGTGCGTTGTGGTACAAACGGACCCATTCGAAAACCACGTCAACTACGTCGAATTCGGTCTTAAGCGCACCGGCATGGAACGGTAAGTCCCTGACCCCGGCGGTGATCGTGCCGCCCACAAAACGGCGGCATGATTCGGAGACGGTTCAATTGGCGGTAATGGAAACCCTGCAATGAGGTAAACGCGGTTGAGCATGTAAAGGTGCGACCGCGGAAAGCGCCAGGCTGCAACGGAACCCCTACGGCGAATCAAAAGAGCGGCCCCAACGTGGTGCAGCGGCAGCAGACCACGATCCGGCCGGCTTCGACTAGCGAAACCACGTTGCACGTGATCACCCGGCCCTTGGTCGCAAACGAGGACGCCGCGCGGGAGGTATTCCACCGATTCAACGAGAGCGAGTTGGGCTGCCTGGGTCCCACCTAGGTGGAAGCCTTCCAAGCCTGCCCACCGGTGGTTGGGAAGAGATTAATGTGTAGACGGTCACCACCCGCCCCAAGAAACCGGGGAGCCAAATGGCGTTCCGTTCGATCAATTAGGGTAGAACCAGATTGAAGCCAATATTGAACCCTACTTTTGAAGAGGACTGTGTGCCTGAACTACCTCATTTAATGAGCCTAGAAGCAGAACTTGCTTCGCTAGAGGACCAAGCTCGAAATTACGCAAAGAGATTGGATGACGACGAGGTCGCAGTCAATCGAATTGATGAGTTGGTCCCCCCACTTGTTGAATACTTCGCACTTGAACCTGCTGAGGTCTACTTGAATAAGATTCAACTCGTACAGAAGCTCCACTCCACAGGCTTTGCCGAGATACCGAGTCCGGAGAACCAAACTCAGGAGATTCAATTCCACGCGCTTTGTAACTCGTCAGCTAGATTTCTAGGTGACTACGAAGTGCATGTCACGGGCAATGACACGGACGGATGGCATGTACGGAAGAGCTATGCCCTTGCTCGATCTGAGTTAACTGAAGACTCGGTGGGACAGTTTCGCAGCGAATGGACAATAGAGATCCAAACACAATTGGCAGCCATCAACAAGGAAATCTCCATTCATCGGGAGCGTCTCTCCGATCAAATGGGCATAATTCTAGAGAACCGCAAAATTCCTCTCATCATGATCCGCAAAGGGGCTCAGAAAGAGAACATCCAACTTACACCGCTGGACCGCCAATTGCAGATACCATTGACTCCCAAATCTCTATCTTTGGAGTCAATTGCGAAACGAGCGAAGTCCGGTGAGTCCGAATACGTATTGGGTGAAAACATTGCTGACTCGCTGGTCGCCACGATGCGATCCTTCGCGAAGGCTCTGGAACGTCAGCGCAAAGTTGCCGACCGCATGCTCGTCGAAGATGAAGAATCTCTTCGGGACATGTTGCTTTTTATTCTGAATGCGCAATGGCAAGGGCTGGTCACAGGAGAAACTTTCGTGGGTGACGGTAAAACCGACATCCTATTGCGCTGGAACAATTTGAATGCGTTCATCGGAGAGTGCAAGATATGGTCGGGTTCCAAGGCTTTCAGCGCAGCTGTGGACCAATTATTGAGTTACGTGGTTTGGAGTGACACTCGGGCCGGTCTCATTTTATTCATTCGGGATATTGAAGACGTTCAAGGAATTATTGACAAGGCCCGTTCGTGCATCATGGGTCACAAAAATTTCTTGTCTTTGGAGAACGCCCAAGATGAATTTGTTCTGAGTTCCAGGGATGATGAAAATAGACGGATTCGCATTTCATTGATTGCAGTAAGTATTCCAAAGTTTAGCTAATGCCCTTCTTCCTTAGAAAACTCTATGTCCTTGCGGCACTTCAAAGCGGTCTGGGCCGGAGCATTTGCCTTGCCCCGAACTCACCTTCACTCGAGCTTCGCGGCGCTGAGGAGGGCGCCCTATCCAGAAAAGGGGATGATGATCGGATCGCTTCCACCAAGCTCGCTCTGGATAAGGTCATCGACCCATTCAGGAACCGATTTGAATGTCTTGATCAGGTCAGAGGAAATGCCTAGGGCCTCCAGAGAGCTGCATACGCCAGCCGGAAACGGGTCAACGACGTCGACCTGCTTCACTGCACCGACTCCGCTCAGCGTGTGCTCAAGCATGCTTGCAGTTGTTAGATCAGTCATCGGGACCGAATAGCCCACAATAGAGACTCGCTCGGCATCCGCCAGCGAATTTGCGGCGTCTCGCCAAAGATGCCTAGTTACGGGATTTTTGTAGAAGGGTGACTTCGACGATACCGGGGGGATGATGAAGGGAGATCGACCCGTGGGTCTGAGGTCAGGGTCCCATTCGTGATCCCGTGACTGTTCACCCCAAAACTGAGGTCCAAAGGATCCGATGGTGGCACCCGATTCGTCCCCTGAAACCCACCAAGCATCTACTGACCCGTGCAGCTTTGTCAGACGTATGGACGGTTCCTTCACAAAGGATTCCTCCGGTACTCCTCGCAGCGGAGCTACGTACAAGGGTGGAATTCGGTCTCCGCGAAATTGAGGTTTCACGGGCAATGGATACGTTTTGCCTGGTCCCAAGTCGTCATTTAGAACTCTGCACAGCGCCTGTTCAAGCAGTGTGTCGTAGTTGAAAGTAATAACATCTGACCGCGTGCTGTGGAGAAAACGGACAAACGTTCGTAGCCAGTCAGGCATTTCCTCGCTTGTGACCTCATACTGCCGATCAATCAAGACGGACTGAATAACGGCGGTGGCAGAATGAAAGTCTACGGTGCCGAGCGCATTGCGCAGATCGTCCAAATATGGTTGCGGTTCTGCTATCTTCGAAAGCCACCTCTCAAGGTCTACTCCTGATTTGATCTCAGGAATACGCGCATACTCGACTGGATCCATATCTGGTCTGCGGATTTCACGTCCCAAATCCAAGGTGAGTGGCATAAGGTCAGAAATGGCTCGGGAAAAACCGGCACCCAAAACGACAGTGATCATGTCATTCATCATGCCATTGACTGTTGGACAGGATGGTAATGATTTCCTTTGCATCAGTCCTACATCAATAGCTCCCGAAAATCCGGGACGGGCGTACACCGCGCTGGCGACGATAAATTCAAGTTCTTTCAATCCCTCATCTGGGAAAAGTTCAAGAAGTTAGCGAAGAGGTTGTCACCAGTGAGTATCAAAGTTCTCCATCCAGCCTGATGGCTTGCCAGTTCTGTCAACAATCCCAGCCGCGAGCTTCCCGCAATGGCCGGGCCACTCGAAGTGTTCAGTGTTTTTCCGATGGGTACTCCGCTAATTATCGAAACTAGTTCAACAACGGAGTCACCAACACCGCTTTAGCTCCGCCAGTAGAAAGGTAAGAACTTCTCAGAATCTAGAGACCGCTCACTTAGGCCGGCA